>NZ_CANLZW010000021.1 GCF_947495625.1 uncultured Cocleimonas sp. | reverse complement strand
GCAGAGTTACTATAAGTTGCTTCATCGGAAAAACTACTCGCTCGCGCTCGCATTTTTCCGCTGAGCAAGGCGTTATACGAAGGATGAATAATGAATCCAGAACAAATGATAGGAAAAAATCTTGAAGATGTTTTAAGTGGCTTGGAGTGTTCTGCCATACAAGATATCAACAAAGAATATGAAGGAGAAGAACCGTCTTACTATGTGAGCGCCTTAGACTCAACATGGGAAATATTACTGGGTGAGAATAATCGTATAGAAACTATTTTTCTTTATATTAATAATGGCTACCCAGGTTTTCTAGGTATCACAAGTAACTTAAAACGTGAAAACATACTTGATATGTTCGGTGACCCAATGTTCCAAAAAGATGAAAGCACTCACGCTCTATTAGGTAAATACGGTGCTATGGAGAAATATGAAAGAGACAATTACTATATTCATATTGAGCACGAACTAGATAATGGTGGTGTTAAAAAAGTGACAGTTATGGTTAAAGATCCAAGCGTATAACAAGTTGCTTCATCGGAAAAACTACTCGCTCGCGCTCGCATTTTTCCGCTGAGCAAGGCGTTATGTGTCTGCGACGCTAAAACCATATTGGAACGTTTAAGTAGTTAATTTTAACACCCCCTACTTTTGGGCACTTTTTAAAATAAATATATGAGTTACGATCAATTTCTTTATAAATGCAATCCAGAAACACCGTCTATAAATGAATGGACTACTGACCTTTCATTGCCTATTGGCGATAAAGATGTAATTAAAGCTATGTTCGAAAACATATTAGGCAAGCTTAAATGGAATGAATCAGAAGATGGTAATTATTGGTCACAGGGTTGTTTTACAGACCACGGATTCGAAATAAGTGTCCAAAAAAGTAATAATATAATTTCATTACGAGGTTGCTCGCAATTACAAGCAATCGATATCGCAAAAAAACTAAAGTTGTCTGCTTATGACCCTCAAACTGGTGAACAGCTTGTACTTATTGAATGAGCAGTGACAACTTAACATAACAAGCCACTTAATTTGGAACGCCTAAGCAGGGTTTTTTATTGCCGTTTGCAGTTCTGGGTTATCCTAGCTTATGATGGCATGCAAATTAATTAATCGGCGTCCCATTAGTGGGGCGTTAGCTAGTCTGCGACGCAAAAGCATATATATACTGAATTAAAATAATAGTCTTAGGAACCTCATACATTAAATCAAAAAAATATGGAAATAGAATTACTTATAAAAAATCTAGAAAGCTCAAACCATACTGCCTTAGATGAAATTCTTGATAATAGAGATCAGCCAGCATTCGATAATAAATGGGTTTCTGCTTATGAATTACTTGGAGAAGATGAAGCCTTAGAAAAAGAAGAAAACATATTTAAAAAACTATCCGTAGCATCTAATAATCATGAAATTTGTTCTTACATCATTGATGACTTTAGGCTTATTCAAACAGCTGGGAATAAATTGGACACCCATAATTTAATCGGCCTTTTCAAACCACTAATCGCTAGCTTTTAGCAAAGCTTCGCTAAACAGTCATAATCAAAACATGACTATTGCTCGCTCCCAACAAATTGATCTTTCTATTACCCCTTATTATCACTGCGTTAACCGTTGTGTGAGGCGGGCATTCCTTTGTGGTGAAGATTCTTTAACGGGAAACAGCTATGAACATAGACGTGAGTGGATAGCGAATAAAATCAAATCTCTTACGAAAGTTTTTGCTATTGATGTGGCGGCTTATGCGGTGATGAGTAACCATTATCATGTTGTATTACAGGTAGATCAGAAAGGTGCTGAAGCATGGAATTCACTTGAGGTGATTGAACGCTGGGGTGAGTTATTTTCTTACCCTGTGATGATTTCGCGCTTTTTAAAAGGTGAATGCACGACCTCAGCCGAGCTGAAAGTGGTGGATGAAATCATCGAAACATGGCGAATTCGATTACACGACATTAGTTGGTTTATGCGCCTTTTGAATGAGTATATTGCACGAGAATCTAACAAGGAAGATAACGTAACAGGACGATTCTGGGAGGGTCGTTTTAAAAGTCAGGCTTTACTTGATGAACAAGCGCTTATTACGTGTATGGCCTATGTCGACTTGAATCCAATTAGGGCTGATATGGCTAATACACCGGAGAATTCTGACTTCACATCTATACAAGAGCGGATTCATCAGGCTATGAATAAAACAACAGCTTCTCTGCTGCCTTTTCACGATGAAAAAGATATAAATTCTAAAAACAAAGAAAAAGCAATTCCGTTTGAATTGAACGAATATTTGGCATTGGTAGATTGGTCTGGGCGAGCAATTCTTGAAAACAAGCGGGGCTTTATACCCCACAATACTCCTCCTATTCTATTCAGGTTAGGTATTGAGGAGAAAGATTGGATCAATCATATTCATTATTTTGAAAAACAATTTCCTACCGTTGCTGGCAACATAGATAAACTCAAAAAACTAGCCGAACAATCATCACGGCACTGGATTAAGGGTATGGGTAAAGCGTTTAAACCACTCCCCTCTTAGTTTTAAATCAAACCAGTAATACAAAGCTCTTCTAAGAAATTAGAGACGTTACGATGCGCCTCACTATAAGAAATCTAGCTTATTAACCGTATTCTTAAGTCACCCCCCTACTTATGACTCGTTTTACTCGCCCTTCGGTCAGCTAAAGCTGTTGTCTCCGCTGCGCTTCGCTGGCACTTTTTCAATTGATGTTGAAGATCACAGTTTTTATTTGATCTGCTTGTTAAAATTATGGGTGTCCTATTTATTGTGTTTTCCTATTTATTGTGATTTATTTTGTGACAAAAATCATGGGCTCACATTATTGTCTTAGGCCGAAATATGATCAATATATTTATATCAGCAGTTACGGTCTAAACTTTACAAAAAACGTATATTCACCCCGTGCTTTCCAGTCTCCACCAGGAAGCCCGATATTCTTGGTCACCATCTCGAACAGATAAGCAAATATGCGGTAGCCATTTCTTGCCGAGCTCGCAGGGTCCCAGGCAAAATCGGCGACAATCACATAACGCCCCCGAAAATGGGGATGATCCGGTTTATTGAAGTAGGTCAGGCGTCTTTTGTTGCTACCATCAGCATTCATCACCCAATAATCCGTTCCTACCTGATAATAATCATAGGTGTTGCCATTGCCGACTGATGACATCCAGACGATGTATTTTCCGTCCGGCGACAAATGTGCGTGTTCGTTATAACCCTTATTCGTCAGACGCACCAGTTTGCGTGTCTTAAGATGGATCTTGTAAATATCAGTGCCGGTATTCACGGGTTGATTAAGCTTCATATTACTACTGAAGAAAAGCCATTCGCCGTCATGGCTGAAACCATGGTTCTCAAAAATCACTTCATCTCCGGGCTGGTATTGTTTGACATTCTTTAAACCGTTGGGAGTAAAGTCAGCTACTTTTAATACCCACGATCCAGCACCTTTGCCTGGATGTTTAAAATCTAAACCTCTATACAACTCGGACCAGCTGAGTTTTTTGCCATCTCTGGAAAATTGCGGATGCAGAACTCCATGATGCTTGCTGTTAGGGACTACCCACAAAGGTTTTGCCCGGTTTGTATGTAAATCATAAATCCAGATATCATTGAAAACACCCGCGCCGGGATTTGTCACAATGGGTATTACGAAACCATGCTCCTGTTTTTCCGCCTGGAATACAATATAGCGTCCACTCGGATGTACCGCAGGTTGACCATATTTACGTTTCTTGTTGGGTAAATCGGGGTGGTTACAAGTTAGGCATTTCTCGGTTTTAAAATCACGTGTCAGGTAAACATCATGACCACCATCCCATCCCTTACGATCAAATACAGCGAATGCTCCATTGGGCGCCCAGCCAACGCGACCGCCGCGTCCCTTAAAATCTGACACGGTCACGCTCATCTCTTTAGTGTACGCGATGTCCGCTACTATCAGCGACACTGCAATAAACAACAAACGAAACAGCTTATTCATGATTTAAATCTCCCTTGTTTGCCAGTTTTTGAGCCTGACGTAATATTGTCTTTTTCCTTATCAGATGAGTTTAATAAACGCTTTGCGATAAAATTACCAGCAACGCTGCGATGATGACAAACGCTGCAATTTTGACGTTTCTGTGATGCTTTTCCGCCTTATCAGAAATCACCGATTCATCGTGTTTTTTCAGCTCTTTTAATAAATGAAAATCGATATAGTGCAGATAGCGATTGTATGTTTCATCATGTTCAGCAATAAAGACTTTGGCTTTGTACCAGACAATGGCTGCAATGATTATTGCGATGATACTTAAAGCGATAATTGTTCCCATAATTAATCCCGCCCCACAATTCGTTTTGACTGTTGAAAATAACCAAAAACCAAAACTAATAAATCACTCCACCTGAATCGATTCCAGATAGCCTACCAGCGATAAAATTCGACCAAAAACCAGCGCCTGTGTATCCAGATCGGTTGGAGGGTAGGCAATAGCATCAGCGGCGTTATACTCCATCATGGTAAAGCGATGGCCCCAGATAGGCATCAGCGAATTACCGTGTGGTTTGATCATATCCCTGCCGTCGATAACCTTGTAAATGTGTTCTTCAGGAAATTTACCGCTAAATCTTTTCGTAATCGTCGTCAGATCTGAAGGTTTGGTGGTGAGCACACTCGCAACCGGGCCATTGCCTTTGGCGTCTCTACCGTGACAGGAAGCACAATTACTCAGGTATTCCATTTCACCCAGTTTAAGTTGCGTTTTTTTATCCAGCGCATTAACGTTGCTAGTGCTCAATATAATGCTCAATACAGTGACCAAACCCATCATTACTGCGGCATTCAAAGTGATTTTAGGTAATTTGACCGATTGCATGTTTTCCTCCAGTGAGTAGTAAACCTGAATAGTCAATTACAACCTAACATAGTTACGAAATGTAGCTTGTGACATAAATCATGGGGGCTGTAGATTAGGTTTCGTAGCTAATTGCAAATAAATACCCACCACCCACCTTTTAACCATTTTTTGTAAAATATGCCTCGCAAAACATAAACGCGGTACACCTCATACGTAGGTCGGATTAAGGTAACGTCATCCGACTTCTTTTAATCTTAACGATGGTAATGTCGTATGGCGCTGCGCTTATACGACCTACATTAATTAGGTCACCCCCCTACTTTTAAGTGACTTTTCGTTTCGTAGTTTGAAATGACTAAAGGAACTTATGCTTTGCGAAATGATATTTATGCGGCTACGCCTTCCCTTTGGGTAAGCATTAAACAACAATGCTTTTGTCTCGATAAATCTCGGCTCGTTTTATTTTTTTAAAACGTAAATAGAATTTATGCAGAGCTGGTCATTATTTTAAGAACAATAATCAATTGCATATTGTAATAATTATGAATGTGCTAATTATTAAGAAAGACGTATCTTCAGTTAAGGGTTGTTCAGATAGTCTAAAAGTTAAATAATAAAACTAAGAAAATACAAATTTCAAAAGATACATATAAGCAAGGGAGAATTTTATGGCTGCAATACGTCTCGGGATGATAGCTGGTCGGTCAGTACTCGTTGTTGATGAGCATGCGATTGATATCGAAAACCGTTCTGGTGGTCAGTTTTCTGCCGACCCGATGAAGATTTACGAGCATTGGGACACATTTTCCGATTGGGCTGGTAAGCAAGTGCTTAATGGGGATGAGTCACCAGTCGTTGATACCGATTTGCAATGCCCTGTTCCACAACCAAGTGCAGTGTACGCAATTGGGCTGAACTATACGGATCACGCAGAGGAAGCTAAGTTAGATATACCGAAGCAACCCATGGTATTTACTAAATTTCCTAGCTGCATTGCCGGACCTACCGCTGATATTCCATTGACGTCCAATCGCGTTGACTGGGAAGCTGAGCTTGTCATCGTTATTAGTCGCGGTGGCAGAAACATAGACGAAAGTGATGCTCACAAATATATCGCCGGGTTTACCGCTGGGCAGGATATTTCTGATCGTAGACAGCAGTTTTCTGATCGCCCACCGCAATTCAGCCTGGGAAAGTCATCTAAAAACTACGGCCCAATTGGTCCTGTTGTGGTGACGGCAGATGCGTTTGATAACCCCGACGCCATTTCATTTAGCTGTGAGCTAGATGGCGAGCAAGTACAATCGGGTAATACTGCGCAACTGATCTTCTCTGTCTCGCAGATAGTTTCCTTTTTATCGAAGTGGACAGAACTAAACCCTGGTGATCTCATTTTTACCGGGACACCCGCTGGCGTTGGCTCTGTGCGTGATCCGCGACGTTATTTAACGGAAGGTGAAACCATTACTACGACTGTTCCTGGTATCGGGACTATGACGAACAAATGCGTTGCTCAGTGAGCAATCAGTTGGGTTCTTTTTTATCAATATTGTCACCCCCCTACTTTGAGGCACTTTTTCGAAACTGATCCCACATTGTATGTGACTGTAAATAATAGCTTGAAAAACAAAGTGTTACACGGCAGACACTAATTGTTACCCCTCCTGCTTTTAGAGAATAGGCATTCTTTATTTACTGATGTTTTTTCGTATGTAGTAACATCATATTACCCGTTTAACCCCTTACTATGGCTTACTTCCTCTTAAGAAAATGCAGAAGCATTTTTTAGCTTCGTGTATACAAACAATGTACACAAACAATGAAGCGATAAAAAAAACACAAACCAAAGAACTTGAGGAGATAATGATGGCTAAAGTATTGATGATTACCGGTGACTTTGTTGAAGATTACGAAAACATGGTTCCTTTTCAGGCGCTACAGGCGATGGGACATGAAGTTGATGCCGTTTGCCCTGATAAAAAAGCAGGCGACACTATTGCCACTGCAATTCATGATTTTGAAGGAGATCAAACCTACACTGAAAAACCAGGTCACAATTTTACTTTAAACGCTGATTTTGCTGCGATTGATGTGACGAGCTATGACGCTTTGTACATTCCTGGTGGCAGAGCACCTGAGTATTTAAGACTCAATCCTGAAGTGTTAAATCATATCAAACATTTCTTTGATACGAATAAACCCGTTGCGGCAATTTGTCATGGTGCACAATTGTTAACAGCTGCAGGTGTGCTAGAAAACCGCAAGTGTTCAGCATACCCTGCTTGTCAGCCAGAAGTAGAAAGTGCGGGTGGCGAATACATGAATATTGATATAGACGGTGCGGTTACTGATGGCAATTTGGTGACAAGCCCTGCCTGGCCTGCACACCCAGCCATGCTAAAACAATTTAATGCGCTATTATCATAGGTAGAAAAAAGAATAAGTTCGAGAAATCGAAAAAAACTACCTAGATTGAGGAGTGACCACTATGTGTCAATTATTCATTAATGCCGATAGTAATCTATGGGCGAGTCATACTAAATCGCTACGGATTGACGGCGTTGTAAGTTCCATCCGATTGGAAAACTTTTTTTGGCAAATTCTTGAAGAAATATCCTTTCGTGATGATATGACCTGTAATCAATTAATCACTAAATTATATTTAGAATCCTTAGATGCAGAACATGATATGGGTAACTTTACGTCATTTTTGCGTGTCTGTTGCTCACGCTATTTATCGATGATTGCTGATGGAGATATCCCCAGAGATACAACGACGTTGCAAGACGTTCGAGTCTCACATCATTGAACGGCAACTATTGACATGGTAATGAAGTCGTAATGGAATAGTAATGAAGTAATAATCATGAAATATACCTAACTTCAGAGAAGCATTAGCGTGTTGTTTATATTTATGCTGACCTCGCAAATAAAGCGCTACTCTATAAAAAGCATGTACGAGGAGGGGGTGACTTTTTAAAACACTCCCTCTGCCGGTCAGCTTTAAACACCAAAGCTGTTGTTTCGATGTGTTCGGCTGGCACTTTTTAATTCATCATCCGTTTTTACCCTCCTCCATTCAAACAAACCGAACACGTAAAAAATTAACGATTAAGGTTTTGATTATGCAAAAAAATGCTGGATTAGATGACGTAGTTGAGTATTTACAGCAGATAGGTGTTAGCCAATAGAATTTTTCAAGACGATTTATTCGCCCTAGCGGCGTAATAAATCGGCTTTTATGATATTTTGTGTACCAAGAATGAAAATCTCGCCTTAATGGCAGATTAAACAGTAAAGTGAATTCGATAATGAAACTCTGGTATACCTATTTTCTTAAAATACTTCCAGCTAGCGCGCTTGTGTTAATTAGTCCGTTAGCATTAGCTGCTTCAGCTGCATCAGAAAAAATATCATGGCTAACCTATATGTATATTGGGATAGCTATCTCTCTAGTAGTAGCGACGATTTTAAGCATGCGCAATAAAAATGCAGAAGGCTGGCCGGTAAAATTGTTATTTGGTGGCGTATATTTTTGGGCGGTTGCTTTTATTCAGCTAATGATTTTCGCCGCAATTACTCATTTTAATAAGTAAGTAGGTGTGCCAATATCGCCTTATCCATCTAAAGATACGTTACATCTCTACGATTTTGAGCGTTTAGCCCCCCCCCTACTTATAGCCCCTTTTTACATTCAAGAAATCAGGTAGATTAATTATCGTGTTATAAGTAAGGTACTTAAGAGAGGGAATCTAATGGCCGTTTACTACATTTACACTAATCAGGGGCTGGTTGTCGATCTACGTCAACATCAGCTTGACGTGGTCTACTATTTGATACAACCCAGTTAAGCACATAAACTTAACTGAGGTAAATATTATGACAAAACGAAAAAGTTATTCAAAAAAATTTAAACGAGATGCAGTCAGTCTTGTAGTAGATCAAGGTTACTCAAGAGCAGAGGCAACACTCAGCCTTGAAGTGGGTATCAATGCGCTTAGTCGCTGGGTGAAAGAATATGAAGCGAAGGATAAGCATGCTTTTGTTGGCAAAGGCAAACTGAGTCCAGAGCAAGCAGAGAACCGCAAACTCAAAGCCCGTATCAAACGTCTTGAAATGAAGAGGGATATCCTAAAAAAAGCGACGGTATTTTTTGCCAACAAAACGAAGTGAAATACGGTTTCATCACCCTGCATAAAAATACCTATCCAATCAGCCTGCAATGTCAGGTTTTGGGTGTCAGTCGTCAAGCGTATTACCATTACATCAAGGTAACCGCTAATAAGCAGAAGACGACAAAGCATCAAGAGATGCTCGAATGGATTAAAGAACTCGCCCTGAAAACGGACTTTACTTATGGTAGCCGTCGGATGACGCGGGCATTAAATACCCTGAGTTATGGTGTTAGTCGACACAAGGTCATCAAGTTGATGCGAGAAGCGGGGATCAGCGTTCGGCGAAAAAAGAAGTATAAGGTTACTACGGATAGTAAGCATCAAAACCCTGTGTTTCCTAATGTACTTCAGCGAGAATTTAGCGTATCAAAAATAGATCAGGCCTATGTCCCAGACATCACTTACATCCATACCCGCGAGGGCTGGTTATATCTGGCGGTGGTGATTGATCTGTGTTCGCGCAAAGTTATTGGCTGGAGTACTCATAAAAGAATGACATCTAATCTAGTCTGTGAGGCCCTAAAAATGGCACTGTGGAGACGGAGACCCGAGCCAGGTTTAATCCATCATTCGTATCGCGGCTCTCAATATGCCAGTAATGCTTTTAGGAAGTTATTAAAGGATAACAAAATCATAGGGAGCATGAGCCGCAAAGGTAACTGTTGGGATAATGCGGTTGCTGAAAGCTTCTTTGGAAGCTTGAAACAGGAACGAGTTCAATGGTATGACTACCGAACTCGGTAGAAGCAAGACAGGATATAGTACAGTACATTTCTATGTTTTATAACAGCTACCGCTTACATTCAACATTGGACTATCTCTGTCCTAATGAGTATGAGAAGCAACTGAATGTGGCTTAACTGGGTTGTATTAAATACCTTGACCACCTCACTTTTTCATAGTGTGCTTTTTAGATTAGAGCTGATTGATCAGAATAAAGTCTAAGACTCCTCACTTTCTGCCTTGGCATTTTGGTTTTCAATCTTCTGATCCAGAATAATTTTTATGCTGACCAGTATCGGCACTGCCATAAATATACCCAACACTCCCCAGATCCACCCCCAAAACAGGATGAACAAGAACACTATCACGGGATTGACGGTTAACATTTTGCCAACAAAAAATGGCTGAATAAATTGGCCTTCCAGCAGATTCAAACCCAATAAAGCCAAGGGTGGCATCAGAATATTAAACGGTGTATTGAAGGTCGATAAAGACACAACCGCGACGATGCTGATATTAATTAGCGGGCCAACGTAGGGAATGTAATTGAGTAACGCAGCACTCGCGCCCCACACCAGTGGATTCGGCATACCCAGCCACCACATGACACCTGCAACAATAAGCCCAAGGACAATATTAATCGCAGTAATCAAGAATAAATAACGACTGATGGTTTGTTGCGTATCGCTGATGGCTTTGATGATATTGGTTTCATACTCTAGCCGCTTCCAGTAACGCCCCAGTTGCCTGACCAGGGAATGGCCGAACGCCAGTATAAAAAACAGTAACACGATGAAAATCAGGAAGCCCCCAATAAACGATTGGGTGCTATCCAGCATCTTGGCAACAATACCTGGTTTTGTTTGTACCGTTTGCCCTGAACTTGAATCACCCGTTGCCATTTCGGTTAAGTCATCTATTTTTTTCGTGGCTTCTTTGACGTTATCAACAGAGCTTTTAAACACCTTTAAACGTCTATCTATATTGCGTATTTCTTTGGGTAATTTTTCCAGCCATTCACCTGCAGGCGTAGACAAACTATTAAACGAAAGTACGATCAGCGAGGATGATATCAACAACACCAGAAAACTCGCCATAGCGCGAGGAATACGAAGTTTCATTAAAAACAGTACAACGGGTGTCAGCATAAAGGAGATTAAAATCGCCAGAAACACCGGGATTAACAGGCTTTGACCGACGTGCAAGACAAACAAAACACCGATAATAAAAAGCCCCCATAACGGGATTTTTATCGATTCTGATAGTGCTTTGAAGTCTTTCGTTTGCATGCGTATTACAACCCGTTATTTTTAATGGCTTACAATTGGATTAAAGACTTAGCGACCAGAGATGTAACTTTAGAGGTTGCCAGTGCAGATGTTTTTTCAGCGCCTGCAAGCAATCCTGCAAAAAATGAAATACCAACGCTTTGAATTGGATTCTCTTTTACTGGTGCTAAATAATCGATAGTAGCTGCATTATGGCGTAGTTGTTGTTTCGCTTCAGCAACTGAAAGCGGTGTTTTGGTGCTTAATGTTTTTTGTGACGATTCGCCATCTGTTGACGTGTTTGAAGAAGATTTGTAGTGAATTGATGCATTTTGAGTGGCTACATCAATTGTTGACGTAAGATCAGACTTTGTTATATCTATGCCTGTTGATTTAGACGATACGCTAGCCATACTAATCCTCCTATAAACAATAAACAAACCAGACTGGTAACAAGATACGCTAAAGCAGGTACCGCAACCATCAGTAAAGCGTGATATACAGACGCAAGTAACAGGCCTATAGCGATGAGCGACATGATCGCCACAACCAGTATCATAAAAGCAATACTGGTTGTTTTGATGATTTTTTGTCGAAGCAAACGTCCTTCCGCTTCAGCCAGTTCAAATAGACTTATGGTGGTTTCGGTTAGTGCTTTCATGGAGTTAACCTGCTAGTTACGTTAGTTGCTTGTAATAAAATATTAAGTAAAAATTATTTATTTGAAGACACTTTCGACAACACATAACCCACACCAAATGCAACCAGAATGCTCGCAACCGGATTTTGCTTAATGCGGCCACTCACGGCTTCAACGCCCTCTGTGCCTTTCTCATACACTTCTTTCAAACCTTCTTCAGTCGTGTTTTGCAGACCTTCGAGCTTGTTTGCCATTTCGCTTTTAATGTCGTCCTTTTTTTCTGAACCCTTCGCTTTTAACAATTCAACAAGATCGTTGTATTTATCCTGAAGTTCTTTTAACTCTTCGTTGATCTCTTTATTGCTAATTGCTTTTTTAGTCGCAGCCATGACTTACTCCTGTTATTAATGATTGAATGAAATTTTGAATAGGCTGACTGTTTAACTAGTCAACAGATTCTAATTTACAGAAAACAGGAGCGGAATGAACTCGGACAAATCCACAAATGATGTAAGGCTTGTCTTACATTGAGTGATTCTTAGGTGATTTCGTTATAACATTTAGAATAAGTCACCCCCCTACTTATAAGCACTTTTTTAAGGCGACTTTTTTTAGGGCAGCTTTATTTAGGGCGGCTTTACTTAGAATTTAGAAAGCTACGATTACTCGATGCTTCGCTTTATGAATAATTCTCTTCTACTCGGTAAGAATTGTTCACTACAGATACACAGCAAAAACATTGTACATTCACCCTATCAATCGATGCCTTGTTAAAGTTTTCAAAGAGAGGCAAGTTCTTTCTTGATAGGTTCTTTCTTGGTAGGCTCAGTCATCATAAAAACATTCGGAGAAGCACATGTCGGCTATTGAAATTCGTGACGCAAGCATTGAGGATGCTGCATTGATATTGAGGTTTGTCACTGAACTCGCTATCTATGAAAAAGCAGAGCATGAAGTGATTGCCACTCAGGATGATATCGAGGAATCTTTATTCGGCCCTGAAACGAAAACCAAAGCGCTTATCTGCCAGTTAAATGGCGAAGCTGTTGGTTTTGCCGTCTACTTTTTTAATTATTCTACCTGGCTGGGTAAACACGGTTTGTATCTGGAAGACTTATACGTCTCTCCTGAAGCCAGAGGTGCGGGTGCGGGTAAAGCATTACTGAAGCACCTTGCAAAAATTGCGGTTTCTAAAAACTGCGAACGAGTTGAGTGGAGCGTACTCGACTGGAATGAGCCAGCCATTCAATTCTATCAATCGATTGGCGCACAGCCAAAAGATGAGTGGATTGGTTATCGATTGTCTGGCAAAACGCTGGAAGATTTTGCTAATTGTTAGGTATGGAACGTTTAGCGTCTCAAACAAAAAATCTTGATTTTATTATTCAGCAAATTAAGTATTATTCGGTTGAATTGAATGTGTATTAAACAAGTTTAGAATCTAAGGTGGAATTTTTATGTCAAAAAAAGTAGTAAAGTTTGAATACGAGAAAGAAACAAAAAATAGCATTCGTTACAAAGAAGTTCCTGAAGAAGGAACGCCTCCTATAGTGGGTTCTTTGTATGTTCAGAAGTGGTTTGCAGGTAGTTGTAAAAATATTGAAATCACCATCGATAAAAAAGACTAGGTTTGTCAATTTGCCTTGAAAGCAATGCTTGAACTCAACCCACAAGAAACAAACCATATATTTCTTGGTGAAAGAGTAACGATTACGTTAAAAGAACATGGTTCTGTGGGTATTAAATCAAAAGCGATAACCAATGATGAATCTATCATTAGTTATGTAACGTCTAACTTTGAATATTCTAATGCTACGATTCCCATAAAGCCCGGCGGTGACGGCGGGCATAGGACCTATGTTTTTAAAGCAAATAAAGCAGGGAGCACTACGATTACTACACAGCGAATTTTTCGCGGTAAATTAGAGCATGAACGCATTATAGAAATTATTGTTACTGCGTAAATCTATTTACTGGGCGATATATTGAGCTATGTATTTATCTAATTATTGGGCTAATAGAATTTTCTCAACGGCTTTTAAATCGTCTTCGGTGTCTACTCCATGTCCCGGGACTTGTTCAGCCACTTCAACATGAATACGAGCGCCGTGCCACATGGCACGTAACTGTTCTAATTTCTCCAGATTTTCTATCTGACAAGGTTCCATAGAGGCAAAGCTTTTGAGGTAGCTGGCGCGATAGGCATAAATACCAATATGACGTTGCGCAAACTGACTGATTTCTATGCCAGCATCTCGCTGCATCGGAATGGGTGAACGACTGAAATATAATGCCAAGCCTTGCTTATCTGTGACGACTTTAACAACATTAGGGTCATTGTATTCAGCTTCTGTCTGAATCGGCGTAGACAGCGTTGCAATGGCTGATTCAGTATTGTTTGAGAGATTCGTCGCAACCTGCTTGAGGCTGGTAATCGGTGTAAGTGGCTCATCACCTTGCAGATTCACCACGATGGTATCATCAGCCCATTGTTTCAGCGCAACCACTTCCGCCAAACGATCACTGCCTGTTTCGTGATCGTTTGAAGTCATGCACACTTCTGCACCAAAACTTTCGCAGGCGTCTTTGATGCGCTCGTCATCCGTTGCGACGATAATCGCTTCAAATCCTACTTCGACAGCCGCCTCTTGCGCACGTTCGTAAACGTGTTGAATCATCGGCTTACCAGCTAAATCTCGAAGTGGCTTTCCGGGAAGACGAGTAGACGCATAACGCGCTGGAATTACTAAAACTTTGGCTGTCATTGGCTTTTGCTTCCTTATTTCCTTTCGACTTCTTCAGCGGTAAGCGCACGTGCTTCTTCTTCCAGCATCACGGGAATTCCGTCTTTAATCGGATAGGCTAGTCGCGCAGATCGTGAGATTAACTCGTTATTTTTCTTATCGTAAATCAGCGGACCTTTAGTCACTGGGCAAACGAGTATATCGAGTAATTTTTTATCCATTAGATTGTTCCATTTGTTTATCTTTATTCAAAGTCACCCCCCTACTTTGGAGGCTTTTTTTGAGTATCTTATATTTTGTAAAGCACTTGAACGAAAATGATGCCATTAGCTATTAATGAAGTCTTTAGCAATTAACGAAGCCTTTAGCTATTAAGGAAACCCTTAGCCGACAAGAGCACAAGTAACTTATCATCAAAATCTTGAGGCAATACCGCACTAATCGGCAGGTACCAAAAATGCTTATGATCACCTACTAGATTTTTGCATTTTACCGCATCTTTCTCGGTCATTATAACCTTGGAATCATTAGCAAATAATAGATCATTTTTTGTAAATGCATAATGATCGGGAAAGCTATGCTGATTTACCACTAAACCTGCATCTTCGAGTGTTGAGTAAAAACGTTTCGGATTACCAATGCCAGTCACGGCATCTACTTTTTGCTGCGAAAACTCAGTTAAAGGTAGCTGCGCTTCAGTGGCTAGATTAACCAGTGTATTACCTGATAATGACATCATATAGAATTGATTTAAAAGTGTATTCTGCGTTTTATTTTCGCCGTTTAACACCAGTAAATCACAGCTATCTAAACGACTGAGCTTCTCCCTTAGCGGACCGGCCGGAATACAGTGTTGGTTACCAAACCCTCTTTCTCCATCAACCACTGCGATTTGAATATCTCGAGGCATTTTGTAATGTTGCATGCCGTCATCTGAAACGATGACATCACAATCTGTGTCTGCCTGTATGCTTTGAATAGATTCCAGGCGATTGGCCCCCGCATAAACAGGAACCCCAGTGCGAGTGGCCATTAACACGGCTTCATCACCTATCAGTTCCGCATCACTATCAGCTGTTACCTTTTGCGGCCAGCTTTGCGCTTTGCCACCATAGCCACGGGTTATGATTGCAGGTTTATATCCGGATTTTTTCAACAGATTTACGATATGCACTGTGACGGGAGTTTTACCGGTGCCGCCGACGGTGATATTGCCAACGACAATAATGGGCACATTGATAATGGGTGGATTTTGGCTGAGTGCTTTGAGTTGAGTTTTTCTCTGATAGGCATTGGCTGCACAATACAAAGCGCTTAACGGCATCAGCAAAAAACGACCTTTACCATTTTTATACCAAACACGTTCTAACCATTGTTGCAGTTTAGTAGTTTGGTTTTGGCTTGTATCTGGGCTTTGCTGTGACATTGCTATTTGTTAGAAATGAAGTTATTGAGTTCTATTTCAAAAATTGCAGCTGATGCAAATTCGCGTAAGCACCCTTTTTCGCCAATAGTTCATCATGCGTGCCGGTTTCTATAATCTTGCCTGCTTCCATCATCAGAATCTTATCGGCTTTTTCGATAGTCGACAAACGATGTGCAATCATAAAGGTAGTGCGATTTTCTAACAGCGTTTCTAGTGCTGCCTGTATATGGCGTTCTGATTTCGTGTCTAAAGCTGATGTGGCTTCATCAAGAATCAGTATCGGCGCATCAGACAAAATCGCTCTGGCGATCGCTACACGCTGTTTTTGCCCGCCTGATAATAAGGTACCGTTTTCGCCAACTTCAGTATCAAAACCCAAGGGTAGCTTTTCTATAAACTCTAGCGCAAAAGCCGCTTCCGCTGCATCCCTGATTTGCTCATCGCTCGCGTTTCGCATATGGCCATAGGCAATATTATTACGAATGGTATCGTTAAACATAGTCACGTCTTGGCCGACGTAGGCAAAATGTTTACGTAGATTTTCAAGCGAGAATTCGCTTAATGAATGACCATCTAAAGTGATATTACCTTTATCTTTTTCGGTTAAATCGTAAAAGCGAGGCAGTAGATTTACCAGCGTCGTTTTACCACTTCCGGACTGACCAACCAAGGCGATTTTTTCACCGGATTTTACGGAAAAATCAATGTCATTTAACACTAAATCAGAGCCTTCGTTATAACCGAAATTCACATGATTAAATTCAAAATCACCTTTGACTGTATCAACTTTAAGTGTGCCTGTATTTTTCTCGGTGTTTTCATCGAGTAAAGAGAAAATACTTTCACCGGCTGCGATACCACCTTGTAATATCGCATTCACTTGAGTGAGTCGTTTAACCGGATCAAACAATGCGATCATGGCTGACAAGAACGCCATAAAGCGACCAGGTGTAAATGACTCTAATAAATCACCATGCGTTGCCGTGTACAACACAACCGATAGTGCAATCGCCATAATAAATTGTACGATTGGCATGCTGGTTTTTTCAGTAACGATACGCTTCATATAGGAGCGATGGTTCTTTTCATTTACATCTTCAAAGCGCCTGGATTCGTAATCTTGTCCATCGTAAATACGTATCTCACGATTCGCATTAATCACTTCATGACTAATCTGAGTGACTTCACTGACCTGCTCTTGAATTTGCCCACTGAGTCTTCTAAAGCGTTTAGAGATATATGAAATCAAAGCCGCAATAATCGGCCCAACGAAGAAGATAATAAGGGTGAGTTGCCAGCTGTAATAAAGCATTACAGCAATCGAACCAATCACAACCACAGAGTCTTGTACTAAGGTGGTCAGACCCTTTGTGGCAGCTATAGACACCTGCTCTACATGATAGATAAGTCGTGTAACTAACTGACCAGAATTGTTTTTATCGTAGAATGAAACGGGTAAACGAAGCAGCCTGGAAAATAATTCAGAACGAATTTCTTTGACCACCGAACGACCAATCCATTCCATCGCATAGCTCGACATAAAACCAGAAATTCCCCGCAGCAAAAAAATCAGGAGCAATGCAAACGGTGCCCATTTGATAATTTCAGGGTCTTTATCCATGAACGTTCCATCTAACAGCGGCTGCATATACACCGCAAATAATGGGATCGTTAATCCACCCAGTACCAATCCGACTATGGCAACTATCAGGTATTTCCAGTGTTTAATTGCATACACGGCGAGGCGTTTATAAATGGCATAACCGCTTTCGTTAGGGGCTGGTGGCGTAAGTATGGATGTTTTTGACAAATTGCACCTGGATACAGAAGGAGAGCGCAGACTTTAACGCAGAATAGCGCCTTGAACAATCTATAGCTGTCGTTAGTTATTGATAAATTTTGATGTTATTTAGGAAGCCATAAACAAATACCCCCCCCCCCTACTTTTGTGCAACTTTTTTGAAAAAATGCCCATAAGTAGGGAGGTGTATTTTAATTACTTCAATAATCAGAAAATGTTAGATTATTTTTTTCGTTGCGATTGAGATGTTGCCATTGAGAAATTAGTTATTCCTAATCGACCAGCAATATCCATAGCGGTCACCACTGCCTGATAGTTGGTGCTGGCATCAGCACTGATAACCAATGGAGGCGTTTTCTCGCCACGCTCATTCAGCGCTTGCGTCATCGCTCTGAATAACGTTTCTGGCTTGTTGTTTAACACTTCTCTACCATCAACAAAAAACTTGCCACTACCATCGATAATAACTTCCATCGGCGCTTTAGACGCAGTAGTCATAGCATTGGTCGTTGTTGGTAAATTGATTTTAATTTTAGCGTCTTTATCGAATGTGGTGGTTACCATAAAGAAGATCAGCAACAAAAACACCACATCGATTAATGGCGTTAAGTTAACCTCAACGTCATCGCTCATGTTTTTGCGGAAGTTCATGCTACTCTACCTGCACTTACCGCTTGAGCGGGTCTTTTTCTTTGTATAGGCTTTTGTGTCATATCTGTAGCACGACGGTTTTGAACGTTTACGACTTCAAGTAACCTGATCGCTTGTTGTTCCATTTCGATCGCGTAATCATTTATCTTTCCGCGAAAGTAACGATGGAAAATCAACGCAGGAACAGCAATAGTGATACCAAATGCCGTTGTAACCAACGCTTGTGAGATACCGCCAGCAAGATCCGCAGGATTTCCTACACCGCCTTGTTGTAGCATTTCATTAAACACAACAATCATACCAACAACAGTTCCAAGTAAACCTAACAAAGGAGCGATTGCGGCAATTGTGCCAAGTGTGGTCATGTACTTATCCATTTTATGAATAGCGTGACGACCAGCTTCTTCAATATTCTCTTTCATGACATGACGTGGCTGACCCAGGCTTTGTAAACCTGTTGCTAGCACTCCACCCAGTAATGAACCATGTTCAATCTGATCGATATGACCTTGAGTCATTTTGCCTGATTTTGCGAGTTTCTGTGCTTTATCAGCAAGACCATCAGGAATAACTTTGTCCTTTTTAAGCGTCATGAATAAAGCAAGTATGACGGCTATAGCCACTAATGAACTCAGAACAAGAGGAATCATTAACCACCCTCCTGCTTGTACAAATGTATCCATGTTAAATATTCCCCTTAGCGATTAATTTTTTGTTTTTGTTCGTTATTCTGATTAAAACACACAGGGACAATAACTTACATAACCTAAACTGAAGCTTAACAAAATGCGAATTCATGACTTAAGTCATTACTTCAAATTATGAGATTATTAATAATAAGCACATTCACAAGATACACATATTGAGGAGTGATTGAGATGAAAGACTTACTATTTACCCCAATGGGATTTTGGACTGTATTCACACTAGCTTTTATTATTATTTTAATGGGCTACTTTGTTTATAAAGTGATGCGTTTATCTGAAAAGAAATAGTATCAAGCCATTATAGACTCAGTGGAAAAGACACTGAGTCAGTTGTTTCTTGGATTAAAGTTATTTAAGAAAGATGATCAGTACTGCACGTAACGTGTGCAATTTTTTCTAATTTAGCCAAATCTTTGATAGTGATCATACGGCGATTGGTTTCCAGGATACCACTCTCGGACATACGCGTAATGATTCGGCTTAGAGTTTCTACAGCCATACCAAGGTAGTTGGATAAATCCTGTCGTGGCATTGGCAAGGTAAATTCTTTGCTTGAAAAGCCTCGTGACTGGTAATGGGCTGCAACTTTTAATAAGAATACGGCGAAACGCTCATCCGTTTGTTGCTGACCTAAAGATAGAAGCAGGTTCTGATTGTGAGTAATTTCTTTGCCCACTTGATGGAACATGACTTTACGCACCCCAGATAAACGATCGCATAAGCCATCGAACTCTTCCAAACTAATTCTGCAGAGTAAAGTATCTTCTAAGGCCGTTGCGTTACATTTATGTTCGCCAGTATCAAAAGCATCGAAACCAAGCAAATCGCCGGGTAAGTGAAATTCGACAACCTGTTCTAATCCATCTTTATTCGCAATTGAGGTTTTGACTGCACCCGATTTGACCGCGTAAATTCCATTGGCTTTTTCATTAGATCGAAAAACCAAAGCTTTCTTTTTAACTTTGATAGATTTATCAATCGACGTTTCTAATTCTTCGATCTCTGAATCGGTCAGACCATTAGGAATGCAAATTTGGCTTAAACTGCATGCTTCGCACTTAATGGTTTTTTCCGCGATAATATTTATTGGTGGCTTCATAGCCGAAAGATTATGAGTTTTTTGCGTGTTTAGCAAGATTTACCTGCTAAAAAATCTTAATCTGCTTTATTCATAAACAACCCTAACATACCTATTAATAGGTAGAAACATCATTTTAGAATTGTGAAACCAAGCAATAAAGCCACAAAAACTAGATAACTTTAGAAAATCGCTGCTGGCTCACTTGTTCTTTTAAATACACATCAAATACCATACAGATATTGCGAATCAATAAACGTCCTCTGGGCGTTACCTTGACTTGATTGGCACCCATGGTAAGTAATTCGTCTTCTTCAAACTTGATCAGCTCTTTTAGTTCTGATTTGAAATAATCTTTAAAGTCGATATTAAATTCTTCTTCTATCTGTTTGAAGTTTAATGAGAAATGGCAACTAAGTTGCTGAATAACTTTATGTCTTACGATATCGTCGTCGATCATGCTTAGGCCGCGTATGATAGGTAACTCACCTTTATCGATACGCTGATAGTATTTCTCTAAGGCTTTCTCATTCTGACTATAACTGTAATACACGCTACTAATAGCACTTACGCCCATTGCAACTAAATCACATTCAGCATGAGTTGTATAACCCTGGAAATTCCGATGCAACTGACCCTGCTCCTGAGCGATTGATAATTCATCTTCAGGCTTTGCAAAATGATCCATACCAATATAGTTGTAACCAGCGTTCACTAAGGTTTCGATACTGTGTTGCAGTATTTCCAACTTATCTTCAGATTTTGGTAACTGCGCTTCGTCTATGCGGCGCTGAGGTTTGAATAAATGTGGCATATGCGCATAGTTAAAGAGTGAAATTCTGTCCGGAGAAACCTCAATAATATGTTTTAGTGTGTTGGCAAAACCTTCAATGGTTTGTAGAGGCAAGCCGTAAATCAAATCAATACTGATCGATTTAGCATTATTAGCTCTACACGCTTCGATAATTCCTTTAGTTTGATGAAAAGGCTGAATTCTATTAACGGCCTTTTGTACTTCATCATCAATATCTTGAACGCCAAGACTAAAACGATTGAAACCAACTTCGCGTAATACTTTAATTGTTTCTTCACTAACACTGCGTGGATCAATCTCAATTGAATAATCACCAGTATCGTTATCTAGTAGATTGAAAGACTTACGCGTATAAGCCATTAAATCTTTAATTTGCTGATGATTCAGAAATGTAGGTGTACCTCCGCCCCAATGAAGTTGCTCAACGACGCGATCGGTATTATATAACTTGGCTTGCATATCGATTTCTCGATACAAATATTCAAGATACGTATCTGCTTTTGAATAATCTTTGGTCGCTATCTTGTTACAGGCACAATAAAAACAAACCGTGTCACAGAAAGGAATATGAAAATAAAGCGAAATCGGACCATTGTCCTGCTCGGTATTGCTAAGCTCGGCATGTTTACGAAAATCAACTTCAGTGAACGATGGTGTAAAAGCTACTGCAGTAGGATATGAGGTATATCGCGGGCCTGCTGTGTCATAGCTTTTGATTTTTTCGATATCGAATTCAATTTTCATAGTATTACTCTGAGATGTACTTTTTAAAATATGGGCTAAAGAATAACGTTAATCATTCTTATTCACTTTGATCTGTATCATGTTTTTAAAATAACTTGTAACTGCCTATTTAACAGATGCTTTTTTAATTGTACTAGCTGTTAAACCAGTTAATGCTCTAGTTAATACAAAGATACTTTAGGCATTCTTTTTTAATGCCTGAATAGTCAGATAAATTTTTGATGGTATGGCAATGAATATACCGATACCGAGAATACTGGTAATGACTAATACGCCAGTAATGGTAATTTGCATATTGGTAAAAAATATTAAACCTACGCCAATCACAATTAATAAAAAACCAATAAACATTAAAATCTTAACGATTAACTTTATATCATTCTCTTTCATTTAAACCGCTCCTCAAAAAAGCACTTTAATTAGCTTCATTTTACTATTTCTGCTGTTAATGACCTTGATCTAGCTCATGTCTATTGTTTCCAAATGTCATTTCCAAGAGCATGATAAATGACGTAAAACAGCAATTAGCATTAAAAATTTAGACCTTTCGTTACTCTTTTTAATACTTTCTTATAGGAAGTTATTAGACTGGTATCAGTGACACTTTCTCATGCTAAACTGATTCGCATAATTTAATGACATAAAAATAAAATATTAATAATAAATACCAAAATAGGAAAAAAGCATGACCCTAGGAGACAAGGCATGAAGAATGCCCTGAAAGTTACCGGATTATTTACATTTTTAGCAGTTGCTTTTTTGAATGCATTTGTAGATCTAGGACATAAAATAATCATCCAGAACACCATCTTTAAAAACTACGATGGTCCAGAATTAATCGTTTTAACTTCTATTGTTAATGCACTGATTTTATTGCCGTTTATTCTACTCTTCACGCCGACAGGTTATATCTCCGACAAATATGCAAAGAACTCCGTAATGCGAGTCAGTGCCTGGGTCGCTTTAGGGATAACGCTACTAATAACCTTTAGTTATTATCAAGGCTGGTTTTGGGTAGCATTTGCCATGACCTTTATGCTCGCCATGCAAAGCGCGTTCTACTCGCCTGCTAAATATGGTTATGTGAAAGGCCTGGTGGGCAGTCGACGATTAGCTCAGGCAAATGGACTACTACAAGCAGTTACCACTACTGGTATTTTATTGGGAACATTTTTCTTCTCGATCCTATTCGAAAATATAATTGCTGGCTTTGAAATTACCGATAAAGATTCCCTGATTCAAATGATGGCACCGCTTGGCTGGGTGCTGGTTGCTTTAACCTCGATTGAATTAGTCTTAGCCTACCGATTACCAAAAACCAATGAAACCAATAGCAAAATGTCTTTTCGTTGGGATGATTATTTTCACGGCAGAACTCAAGCGAGAAATATCCGCTTAGCAAAACGCCATCCTTATATCTGGTTATCGATCTTAGGACTTTCAATCTTTTGGGCAATTTCACAAGTTGTTTTAGCCACTTACCCTGCTTACGCTAAAGAATTCTTGGGTATTACCAATACTGCGGTTGTCCAAGGCTTGATGGCATTTGCCGGTATCGGTGTGATGGTTGGTTCTTTAATCGCTGGCAGAGTATCAAGAGATCATATCGAAACGGGTTTAGTGCCTGTAGGTGCGATTGGCATCACCATCTCTTTAATCCTCATTAGAGCGTTTGATTCGAGTGTGTTACAAGCCTTAAACTTTATGTTCCTTGGGGTTATGGGCGGCTTTATTGTTGTTCCACTCAATGCACTATTACAGTATCACGCACAAAATAATCAATTAGGTAGAATGTTAGCCACTAACAACCTCATCCAGTTCAGTGTGATGTTGTTATTTCTGGCTACAACCACGATTCTTAGTTACTACAAATTTGGAAGCACCGGAATACTCTGGGGTCTGGCACTGATTGCTTTTCTAGGGACTCTTTATGCCATCTTTAAAATACCAGAGTCCTTATTGCGCTTTATCGTTGCCAGAATATTTGCAGCACGCTATCGCATGAAAGTTATCGGGTTTGAGAATTTACCCCATTCTGGTGGCATGTTGCTGCTGGGTAACCACATCAGTTTTGTTGATTGGGCATTGGTTCAAATAGCCAGTCCGCGACAGCTTAATTTTGTGATTGAGCGTGGTTATTATGAACGCTGGTACCTTACAGGCGTACTAAAAATGTTTGGCGCGATTCCGATTAATAGTGGCGACAGTTCGGGTTCTATCGATAAAATAAAACAATTACTCAAAGATGGTAAAGCAGTCTGTCTTTTCCCTGAAGGAACGATTAGTCGTACGGGTCAGCTTTCTGAATTCAAACGTGGTTATCAACGCGCTATTGAGGGCACTAAAGCGAGAATCGTGCCCTTCTACCTGCATGGACTCTGGGGCAGTCGTTTCTCCCGCTCAAGCGGATTCCTGAAAGATTCCCGCCAATCAGGTTTTAAACGGGATGTGATCGTCGCCTTTGGTAAACCGTTACCTGCAGATACCACTCCGGACCAGTTAAAGCGTCGAGTTT
The DNA here is from genome assembly GCF_947495625.1 of uncultured Cocleimonas sp. GTDB lineage: Bacteria > Pseudomonadota > Gammaproteobacteria > Thiotrichales > Thiotrichaceae > Cocleimonas. The sequence goes on along the minus strand of NZ_CANLZW010000021.1, from coordinate 60,972 downwards.
TCGACTTATCTTTTACTTCCTGGCAAAAATATTCCAAAACACTCGACCCTATTCCTGTGTCCTGGTTAAAAACAGCGAAGCGCATGAGCTTTCAAATGGCGGCTACCGATATTACCGGAGACCCTGTTAGTCATCATAAATTTATTACGGGTGTATTCGCTTTTTCTAGCTTGATTAAAAAGAAGAGCCCTGAACAAAATATTGGTATTTTAGTACCAGCAAGTGTTGGCGGTGCCATCACAAATATGGCAGTTTTATCGGCTGGCAAAACAGCGGTTAATCTAAACTTCACCGCTAGTCCAGAAGCTATTCAAGGGGCAATAAAAAGTGCGGACATTCAAACTGTTTACACTTCGAAAAAATTCCTTCATAAACTGGAACAACGTGGCATAAAAATCAAAGAGATACTGCCAGAAACGAAACTGATCTATTTAGAAGAGTTTAAAGCAGAATTATCCAAAGCAAGAATGTTATTCACTTTGATCTCTGTGATGCTGCTACCAACCAAAATTCTTCAATGGATGTTTATTAAACCAATCAAATTGGAAAATACCGCAGCGATATTATTTTCGAGTGGCAGTGAAGGTGTTCCCAAGGGTGTGGAATTAAGCCACTTAAATCTGGCGGCAAATTCACGCCAGGTGGCAGATGTATTGAATACTCGTGAAAACGATATCGTTATGTCTACGCTTCCCACTTTTCATGCATTCGGCCTATTAGCGACAACCTTTATGCCTTTATCAGAAGGCATTCCGATAATTTGTCATCCCGACCCTACTGATGTTGTCACTATCGCTAAAGGTGTTGCCACACATCAAGCTACCTTGCTCTTTGGCACATCGACCTTCTTACGCTTATACAGCATGAATAAAAAGGTGCACCCGCTAATGCTCAGACCTTTGCGTTTAGTAATTGCAGGTGCCGAGCGATTAAACCCGGATACTCGTGATGCTTTTACCCTTAAATTTAACAAACAACTGTTAGAAGGTTATGGCGCCACTGAAACATCCCCAGTTGCTGCGGTGAATATCCCGGATGAACTGGATACCAATTACTGGAAGCCACAACTAGGTAATAAGCAAGGAACAGTAGGTATGCCTTTACCTGGGACAAGTTTTCGCATTGTTGACCCAGACACTCTTGAGGAACTTGCGACGGGTGAAGATGGTTTAATTTTGATTGGAGGGCCGCAGGTGATGAAAGGCTATCTCAATCAAGCAGATAAAACGGATGACGTTATTGTAGAGATGGATAATCATCGTTGGTACAAAAGTGGAGACAAAGGTCATCTAGATTCAGATGGATTCTGTACCATCGTCGATCGTTATTCGAGGTTTGCAAAACTTGGCGGTGAAATGGTCAGCCTTTCCGCGGTAGAAGAGAAAATCAGAACCGCACTCGGTGACCCAGAGCTTGAGTTAGTTGCTGTTAATTTACCTGATGATAAAAAAGGCGAGAAAGTAACACTATTAATTGTTAATGAAATGTCGAGTAGAGAGCTTAAAAAAGCGTTGATTGATGCCGACATGAATCCGTTGATGATTCCTTCTGCCTTTATCAATGTCAATGCCGTACCTAAATTAGGTAGTGGCAAGACTGATTTCGCCACCTCTAAAAAAGTAGCATTAGGAGAGCTATAACTTCGCCAATGGAGAGCTATTATATCTGCTTGAATGTAATCACTTTTAACAGTCACCCTGCATAGCCTTCCTGTACATTCACACCCCCCTGGTTTTAGGCCTTTTTTATTTAGGACTTTTATTTGCTTGTGCTTAAATTTTAACCATATTGCATAACATGTAAGATATTAGCGTGAAATATTGCTAGTCTTAAACTGAGTTTTTCAACATCATGGAGGATGAATGGAAAAAATCAGCACGATGCTAGCAAACATGCGCAGCTTAAAATCAGCAACAATGTCAGCTCACGAATCTCGTGACATTTACTTTAAAACTTTATTTGCTGACCCTTACGGCTTAAAAAATAAAAAATATGATTGGGGAGGGGAAAACACATTTGTCTATTTTTCTTTACTCGTTTACGGAATTGGCATTGCCACACTGTTGGGACTGGAAGCTAAGGGCATCCTTCCAGAAATAAACCCCAATATTTATTTCGCTTTTATTTTTGCAGTATTCATTGAATTATTGGGAAAAGTGGTTTTTTCATGGAGCATCCATCGCTTTAAAATAAAGATCAACTATATTAGAAAGTTGGCAATAAGACCCTGGCGAAAATTAAAGATATATGTCATTACCCTATTCTTCGTTATTGAGGGTAAAGATGCAGTACATATTATCTGTATGTTGTTTTTTATGGATCAACTCAAAACCATCTTTACCGAATGGAATGTTATTAGGCGAAAAGTTCCTATATTGGCCTATGCGTTTGTATCCTGGGATCGAATTGAAGATAGACCTTATACACTGCGCTATGACATGCTTGAAGATATCCTTAGATTCATTGTTTATTTACCTTTCATCATCATCTTCGGCAAGGCATCCATCATCATTATGATTCCTAACCTGATTAACGAATTTGGGGATGGTTTGGCAGAACCGATCGGGATTCGATTTGGGCGCCATAAGTACCGCACGCGATCATTGTGGTACAACGGTAAATTCTGGAACGGCGATTTTCAACGAAGCCTCGAAGGCAGCGCCATGGTGTATATCATTTCAATCGTGGTATTACTGATGTATAGCGATTTATTCACCAGCACTCAGTTAATCATTTCATTGATCTTCTTGCCGATCATTATGACCGTCGCTGAAGCATTTAGCCCGCATACCAATGATGGACCGATGCTGGCGTTAACGGGATGTTCCTTCTTGTGGGTGACGATGAATTTTACTTAACAACCGTATGTTAAGTCACCCCCGTACTTTTAGTGAGTTTTTCATTTCACTTATGCTCTTTAAAACGTAAATAGAGTTTATGCGGAGGTGGGGGTATTTCTTAAGAATTGTCTAATTCGTTTATAATACCTATCGACTCCAGAACCCATGGTTTGTGAGTCGATAGGACTTTGTTTCAATAGCCTTATCCTTAGCTGGAAAGTGAAGTGAAATCGCACCATGATGCGCCGTATTCATTAAGGTCACCCCCCTACTTTCATAGCGTTTTTTAACTTCTGGTTTAGGATGACCAAATCGACTTCGGTAGCCTGCGGTAATCAATCCAATTTTCGGTGATACTGCTTCGATAAATTCAACAGTCGATGAAGTTTTACTGCCATGATGCGGCACAGTGATAACTTCTGTTTTGAGTTTTTCTGGATTAGTCTCCAGATAATTATCAAGCATATCATTCTCAGCCAATTTCTGGATATCTCCTGTAAGCATCAATGAATGATAGCCATTCGACACCTTCAATACACAAGAACGATTATTATCATTTTGCGGATATACAGCGGGTGGTGAGAGTATTTCAAAATCAACATTATCCCACTGCCATTTCTTACTCCCTTCACAGGCATTCACTTTTGCATTTTCTAAGACACTCGGATCACTGCTGATGACTTCTGTCACAGGAATATTATCGTGGATGTATTTTGCGCCACCGCGGTGATCAATATCCTCATGAGAAACCAACAACGTATCAACGTTAGAGATACCTTTAGATCGCAAATAAGGAATGACTACAAGCTTACCCACATCAAAGCTTTCACTGGCTTTGGTACCGGTGTCGTAAATCAAGGTATGCGATGATGTTTGAACGACTGACGCCATGCCCTGTCCAGCATCGAGCATGGTATAAGTGAATTCGCCATGATTGATTTTATCGGGTGAAAATAACACCGCAGGTAGCATTAATACCGCACCAAGCCAACGCGCAGGAAAACCTTTTGGTGCAAACAGGTAAAGCAGACCAACAAATGCCAAAACCAAAAAACTGATGGGAATTTCTGCGGGATAGAATTTAGACAGCATTGTCCCATCAATTAATTCCAATCCCTCAAATAAATAATCAATCGCTACGGCGGCTATTTTAAACAGTAGGTCTGATAAAGCAGTAGATACCGGCATCACTATCAAAGCCAATAAACTCAAGGGAACCACCACCAAAGACACCCAGGGAATAGCGACTAAGTTAGCCACTGGAGAGGTCAAAGACGCTGTTCCAAAAAATAAAATAGTCAGCGGCAGCATTGCCAAAGAAATCAGTAATTGTAATTTAACCATCATCCAGCGTGGCTTTTGGTGCTGGCGTTTGATGAAAAACAGAATAATTGCCACTGCTAAAAATGATAACCAGAAACTTATTGTCATTGCAGCCAGAGGATCAAGCAATAACACCAGAATCAAAGCAATGGCTAACACCGTAGTTGAGTCATGATTTTTGCGGCTATTAAGCCCCCAAACACCAATCACCACCATCAACAAAGCACGCTGTGTGGGTAAAGTGAAACCCGCCAACATGGCATAAATTAAAGCAAAGACAACACCCATGATTGAACCTGCTATACGAACAGGCACACGTTCATTCAAACGTGGAAACAGTTTCCAAAGCAGCATGATAGGTAAAAATGCAAAGCTTGCCAGTAGCGCGATATGCAGGCCTGATATCGCAATCAAGTGACTAGTACCGGACTGTTGCAGCAATGCCCATTGCCTATCGTCCAGTTGGGTTCTAACAGCAACGGTTAAGGCACTAAGTACCGCTGCCGAAGATTTATTTTCAACATTCTGTTGAATGGTTTCATGGATAGTCTGACGTAAACGGTTAATTGAATACCACTTGGATTCTTCTAGGCGCTTATTAGACGTTTGTGATTTTCGGACATAGCCGGTGGCTATTATCCGTTCTGTAAACAACCATTTCTCGTAATCAAAGCTACCTGGATTCATGAAACCAGACGGTCTTTTTAAACGGACTTTAAATTGCCATTTCTCACCTGCATTGACTAACTGCTGGTGTCTAAACCAGCCAAGCCTGACCTTACCTTTAAGATCGATAGGAATATTTTGAGTGTTTTTGCTGTCGGCATTGTTGACGTCATTATTGACGCTGTTATTGTCTTTATCATTTGCTACATCATTAATCAGCTCTGCTTTATCAACGTTTAATATAAAACGCACGCCCTCTTCAGTCGCATTGGGTATATTCTGAATTTTACCCTGAAGCAGTAACTCTTTGCCTTCATACTGATTTGACAAACGATTATCGATTTGTTTTTTTGCAGCAAACATTGCCAAAGCAAAACCAAATAAGAAAATACTTAAAGATTTCAGGACAGTTATCAATAATTGTTGAGATTTTATCTGATTAAACGCTTTATTAGCCTTGAAATGAAAGGCTAATAGTACAATGATTAGCGTCAAGCTCATTGCTAAGCAAACCGGGAATAAATCACGATTATTAGGTAAGGTTTGAAACAATTGGAGCGATACTGTCCCCAATAAAAATAGAATTGAATAAAATCTCATTAAAATATTATTTGTATTATTCGTCTGTTTATTATGATTTAAATTGTGTATTTAGATAAAATATAACATATGCCACGTAAGTTCTTGAAACGCTATTCTCCAAGCCCGAAAACCATTCGGGAGAACAAGGCATTATCTTATTTAGGTGAAGATCTTCATCGCCCTAGTTTATGGCACATGAATCGTAGCTCGGTTTCCAAGGCTTTTGCCATTGGTTTATTTTGCACCTGGATACCTTTTCCCTTGCAAACCGTTATTGCTGCAATACTCGCCATATATTATCGCGCACACTTACCAATATCCGTAGCGCTAGTTTTTGTTACCAACCCAATCACGATTCCACCGATGTTCTACTTCGCCTATAAATTAGGCAGCGTGATGCTCGGTGTGGAATTAGAATCGGTGCCGATGGACCTAAGCTGGGAATGGTTTACCTCAACTCTTCATCAAATCTGGCAGCCATTATTATTTGGTTGTTTGATTCTAGCGATTGTTTCATCAGCAGTGGGATACTTTACGATAAACACGATATGGCGTAAGAACATTAAACACCGCTGGAAGTGTCGTGTAGAAACGAGAGAAGCAGCGCAGGCAAAAAAAGAGATGATGACTGAAATTAAAAAAGCGATGAAAGATACCTAGAGTTTCTGCATATCTTACTTATGCTAATCCTTATGCAAGTTGTATTACCTCAGCGTATTTTCTCAGCTAATTATCGCAACAATAATCTAAGACCTTTTCGGTCATTAATGATTCTCACCATTCCCGCAAAAGGCATATCTATTAACTGCTGACTTGCTAATGGCATCCCCAGAATAATACCTAGAATGGCGCGTGTAACTCCAAGGTGTGTTACCAATAACACATGCTGCCCCTGATGATCTGACAATAATTTACCAAATGCATCGTTTACTCTTGGTGTGAAAAACTCTAATAACTCTGCATTCTCTGGACGATGTTTGACAGGATCATCGAAGAAATTCCAATATTCCTTTTCTGACTCTCGCATGATTTCTGTTGCAGTGCGTCCTTCCCATTTGCCATAACCCGCTTCACGAAAGTTTTCTACCTCTTCAATCGGTATATCTTTACTATCCGCTAATTGCTGAGCAAACTCGCTACAACGCAGCATTGGTGAAGTGATTATTGACGACCAATCAGCTGTATTTCGCTCAACGCTTCTATGCATTTGCTTCCAACCGACATCGCTCAAATGATGGTCTGTACCACCACCTCGATACATACTGCCACCCTCAGGCTCACCATGGCGGAGAATATCGATTATCGTAGTCGTTTGCTCAGTCATCTTTGTTAACCTCATTGCTCTCATTACAAGCATCTGCAGGCAGTTTTGTATCTAAGGACTTTGCTAGTTTTTCCCATTTAAAATATGGGCCCGGATCGGTTTTGCGACCTGGCGCAATATGTTCATGACCAGTAATATTCTGCTTCGACAATGTAGGATAACGTTCCAGTAAGGAATGGATGGTCGTTTCTAACACCTGATATTGAATATCCGTAAAGGGTTCGAAATCTGTCCCTTCCATTTCAATACCGATAGAAAAATCATTACACACGCTTCGACCTAAATAGCTGGATTCACCCGCATGCCATGCACGTTTTTCAAACGGTACGTACTGTACAACTTCACCATCACGTCTGATCAATAAATGGCTTGATACTCGCAAGTGATCAATTTCTTCGTAAAAAGGATGCTCATCCTTATTCAGCGTATTGGTAAATAGCTGATCGATACCTTCGCCGCCAAACTGATTCGGTGGCAGGCTGATATTGTGAATCACGATTAAAGAAATATCATCGCTGTCTGGACGATCATCATGATTTGGCGAAGGGCAAACCCGCGCACTTTCTAAAAAACCTTTATTAATATTGTTATTTGATTCTGAGTGTTTTTTTACAATTTTTAGCATATCGATATTATGCCAGAACAATGCATATACGGTAAAAGGTCACCCCCCTACTTTTGTGCACTTTTTTCTAATTGCTATGTAATAAATACTTAGATCTTTTTAACCATGCTTCTATCAATAGACCATTTCAGAACAATCGGTGTAATCAGTGTCGTTATAATCACCATAATCACAATAGCACTGAAGACATCATCACCAATAACACCCAGCCCTTTTCCGATACTGGCAAATATTAAACCCACTTCACCACGAGGAATCATACCGACACCAATCACAAAACGATTCACGCCTTTACCAGCAGCAAGCCCAGATAACAGCTTTCCTATGATTGCCACCACAGTAAACATAACAGCCAGCCAGATAGTTTGCGTTTCGAGAAAGGTTTTTAGATTAACCTGCATTCCCATCAATACAAAAAATACCGGAGCAAACAGACTTTCAATCGGATTAATCAGTTCCTGAGTGGTCGGCGAATAATCAAATCTCCCATTTTCATCACAGTGCTGGCTTCTTTTTTTACTATCACCAAAGTGTTCATCATTTACAATTAAGCCCGCGGCAAAAGCACCCACAATTGATGCCAGGCCAATAAAATTTGTAAAGGCTGCCATTAGAAAAGCCAGGGCTAATGGGAATAATAGTTTTACCTGAATTTTACTAAATACCTGATAAAACTTACTCACCAACCAGCCGACGGATTTTTCACCATAGAGCAACACCAAGGCTATGAAACCAATCGATAACAAGAGAATTTGTGACACATCGGCTATTTGCACACTGCCTGTAGAGACAATACCAATAACGATTGCGAGGATGATCAGGCCTAAAATATCATCGATTACCGCGGCACCTAGAATGACACGCGCTTCTTTGCTTTTAAATCTGTTTAAATCTTTTAATACACGCGCGGTAATACCGACACTGGTTGCGCTTAATGTAGCCCCGATAAACAAATGAGCAGGCGTTGAGGCATCCGGTAAAAACCAACTACTGGCAATAAAACCCAGTGAAAATGGTGCGACCACACCAATGATGGAAACGAGCAAAGAACGAGTACCGACCTTGATCATATCGGTGACTGAGTTTTCCAAACCAATCATAAATAGCAGCAAGATCACACCAAGGTTGGAGAATAACCAAAGCGTCATGGTCATCAGCAATGTATCCATTGCATGAGGACCTACTATTATGGAAATTAATTCCTGAGAGATTCCGCCTTCTGCTAATTCATTGCCGTTAAAAACATGCAGTGCGGCATCATTGATACTGGAACCACTGCGCCACACTTCTTCAAGCAATTTCTGCGCATCATCCAGGTGCATAATCACGGTCGCTAATGGGTTACCCAACCAATAGGCTATATTGCCCAACAGCACTCCGATCATCAATTCGCCGAGCACTGAAGCCTGATTAAAACGTAACGCCAGACCACGGCCAATAGAAGCCATGCCGATAATGACAGCGAGCTCTAGCAATATAAATGAGAAGGGTTCCATACTCTCATTATCAACTAATTCAGGTTACTTATAGTTGATATTAATCAGACTCGATATCGATTTTTAATTTTACGATACTCAAACCAAACTGAAATTCTAGCTCTTGTATTTAACACCGTAAAATAAAGCGTATAGTACAGGCACTAAAATCAAAGTCAGCACCGTCGCGAAACTCAAACCAAACATAATAGTAACCGCCATAGGCTGGAAGAACACATCAGAAAGCAACGGTATCATTCCCAATACGGTGGTAATCATCGCCATGGTTACAGGTCGCAAGCGACTTACCGATGCATTTGAAATCGCATGCAGCATTTCATCGCCCTCTTCTTCATTGAGGCGTTTGATTTCCTCGACCAGCACTATGCCATTTTTTATCAGCATCCCGGTTAAACTCAAAATAGCCAGTAACGCCATGAAACTGAAAGGTGCGCCAGTAACGAGTAAACCCCAGGTCACACCAATCATCGCTAACGGCACCGTAATCCAGACAGCTAATGTTTGCTTAATCGAATTAAACATAAAGATCGTAATAACCAGCATTACCAAAGCACCTAATGGAACAAACGCAAACACCGCTTTATTGGCTTTTTGCTGGGCTTCATACTCACCCCCCCACTTTAAGCTATATCCTATCGGGAGTTCTATTTCCTCAATTAAAGGACGCAATTTAGCTAATAGCGGCACTGGCATACTGCCTGTGGCAGGATTTGGATCAGCGAGTACGGTAAGCGTTCGCTTTCTGTCACGGCGTTTAATCAGCGGGTCTTCCCACTCTACTTTGATACCATTGGTAGCTTGCTCAATATTTACATACGCCTGCTTAGCCGGGCTGAATATTTCAATATTCTTTAACTCATCAAAACTGCTTCGCTCAGATTCTGGTGGGCGTAATTTAATCGGTAAAATTTGCGATCCATTTCTGAAAATACCAATGGTTGAACCAGAAACATTTAATGCAATCGCATCATCAAGATCCTTCTTACTAATCCCTAAACGTCGTGCCGCATTATCATCAAATATAGGTCGAACCAGCTTTGTGCGTTCTCTCCAATCCTGTTTAATATTGATTGCATCTTCTTCGGCGAGGAATATTTCCTCGGCTTGTGCCCCTAGTTTTCTCAACACTTTTGGATCAGGGCCAATAAATCGCGCTTCTATTTTAGCTTTGGTACTCGGGCCAATAGCCATACGGTCGTATTTGGTGAATGCCTGCGGATAATTGGCATCGGTATAGGTTTTAATTTCACCCATAAGACTTCCTACGCGCTCAAAACTCTCTGCACGTACCAGTAATTGGGCATAACTGGGATAGTTAAATTCTGGGCTATATGTCAGCATGAATCGTTCTGCACCACGGCCGATGGTTGCCGTTACTTGCTCAACGCCATCTTGCTCTTTGATGTAGTTTTCTAAGCCACGGATATCTTTTTCAGTCGCACGAATATCACTGCCTTCTGGTAACCAGTAATCCAGTATGAATACCGGCAATGAACTCGCAGGAAAGAAAGCCTGCTTAACGTTCGAAAAGTTCATCATGGAAAATACAAACAACCCAATAATGCCGAAAAGGGTTAACCAACGGAAACGCAAGAAAACGTGCAACAACCAGCGATATGTACCATAAAAAACACCTTTATAAGGATCAGCTGCCATATCGTGTTGCGCAATAATTTCTTCTTTGAACATCAGATAGCAGAGAAATGGCGTAATCGTAATTGCTAAGACCCAGCTTAAAAATAACGAGATAAATAACACCCAGAACAAGCTACCCGTGAACTCGCCGCTGGCATCAGGCGATAATCCAATCGGCGCAAATGCGGTAATCGCAATGACCGTAGCACCCAATAATGGCCAGACCGTGTTTTTAACAATGCGGTTTGCGGCTTCAATTCGGGTCAAACCGCGTTTCAAACCGATCATAATTCCCTCGGTTATGACGATGGCGTTATCTACCAACATTCCGAGAGCAATAATCAAGGCACCCAAAGAAATACGATGTAGCTCAATCCCCTGAATGTTCATGATAATAAACGTACCAAGAATCGTCAGAAGCAATACGATACTCATCAGAATACCTGGGCGTAATCCCATCGCAATCAATAGTACGGCAATAACAATGCCGACCGCTTGCGCCAGACTTACGACAAAATTCTTAACCGATGCATCAACCTGCCCTGGCTGATCGTAAATGACGCCGATCTCAATACCCACTGGACGCGCGAATTCCAATTCTTCTAAACGTGCTTTAATCGCGTTTCCTACCTCAACAACGTTAACACCCGATGCAAATGATACCGCCAGGGTTAAAGCATTTTCACCATTGAAATGATAGATGTGACTGGCAGGATCAACGAACTGTTTGCTGATTGTTGCGATGTCAGAAAGGTAGACTAATTGATCGCCATTACGTCCAACCGTTAAGTTCTTCATTGCTTCAATCGATGAAACCGTACCCGTCGAACTGATGCGAACATACTCAGAACCGATTTTAATTTTGCCCGCATTACTCACCAGATTCTGAGTTTGTAACAAGCCTTGTAGTGAAGTGATGTTTAATCCTAATGCCGTCATCCGCGAACGATTAATTTCGATAATCAACTCTTCGTTTCTAGTGCCGCCTACTTGTACTTTACCTACGCCATCGACAACCACTAACTCACGTTTGAGATAATCGACATAGTCTTTTAAGTCGGCGTAGTTATAATCTTTACCTGTGAATGCCATGAAGTAACCAAATACATCGCCAAATTCAGTGTTCACAATCGGAGCATTTGAACCCACCGGTAACTGTGACGTCAAGTCTGAAATTTTACTGCGCATCTCATCCCAGATTTGCGCTAAGTCGTCCTTACGATAGGTGCTTTTCATTTCCACCATAATCTGCGACATGCCATTACTCGATGTCGACGTCACATTATCCAGATACGATAAGGTTTGCAGTGTCGTTTCCAGTGGCAGGGTAATTTCTTCTTCTACCTCTGTGGCTGACGCACCCGGATAATAGGTGACTATCATCGCCTGTTTAATAGTGAAATTTGGATCTTCCAGACGACCCAGGCCATTAAAGGCTAAAATGCCACCAGCAATTAACAACACAATGACCATCCAGCTCACTGTTTTTTGGCGTATAGAACGTTCTGCGATATTCATAAATTTTTATCCCGAGATTCTGCTCTATAAACCACGTTCTTTGGTTAATGGACGTATCTTTTGTCCTTCCTTAAGATAACTTACACCAGCCGATATAACTTTATCTCCAACACTCAAACCCTCTATGATTTGAATATTATCTTTGACGATTCCCATCACTTTCACAGCGGTTTTAGTGACGCGCATATCATTGGTGACTTTCCATACCCATTGCTTATCATTTTCATCAAACACTGCTTCTACGGGAATCAAAAGGCCTTTGTTGTCATTAGCCAACTCCAGTGCGGCAAAATCCAATTCGATATCTACACTCATACCGGGAAGTACGTTGTAGTCTTCAGGATTTTTTAAGCTGAATAAAACCGGATATGAACGTGTCGCCTGGTCTGGCACAGAATCATGTTCTTTGTAGCACGCTTTGATTTCATTTTTATTGTCAGAAGCTAGCTTCACCTTGCCGCACATCGACTTGTATTTATCCGACTTTTTCAAGCTTTTGATCAATGTTTCGGGGATATCAAACTGCACATCCAGTTGATTGGTATTTTGTAGTTGAACAATGGTTTGCTGTGGCTGAATAAACTGAAAGTTTTCGATATTGACGTGTGAGATCGCGCCAGTAAAAGGTGCACGTAACTTGGTATAGGTTAAATCGGTTTTAGCCTGCTTTACCGCAACTTGAGCGGCTTTAAGCTCTGCCGTCACAGCATCAACCTCAGCTTGAGAGGCATAACGTTTCTTGAAAAGTGTCGTAGTTTGTTTGTATTTGGTCTTTGCGAGATTCAATTTTGCAATGCGATCATCATAAGCATTCTGATAATCAGTGCTGTCTATCTGCGCTAACAACTGCCCTTTCTTTACTTGCGAGCCGGACTTTACGGTTACTTTTTCCAGTTGTCCGGGAACTCTAAAGGCTAAATCAGATTTTTTATTAGCCTCAATCAATGCAGGAAAGGTACGAATACTGGTACCTTCGAAACCAAGAACCTCCGAGATAATAGCAGGACGAACAAGCTCTTCTTTTACGACATCATCCGCCATTGCTTTTTCTTCACCTTTACAGGCTGCCAAAGTACTTAGCAAAAAAAAGATAAAGAAAAGAGAAAAGGTTTTCCCTGTTTTTGCATCGATGTTCATAACACGATTACTCAGAAATTAAATAAAGTTGCATATTATATACATACATTCATGTATGTATAGTTTATTTTATGATAGCATGCGCAAAAATTAGGGATTAATTAATGGCAAGAAAAACCAAAGAAGAGGCACAAAAAACTTATCAGGCATTGCTTGAAGCAGCACAGCGTCTCTTTATTAAACAAGGCATCGCTAACACGACCTTGAACCATATAGCTAAAGAAGCGGGCATGACGCGGGGCGCGTTATATTGGCATTTCGAAAACAAAGATGCATTGATACTCGCATTATGGGAAGACGGCGCGGGTGGCTTTAATCAAGAAATCACGCATGCGCTAGAACACTTAAGCGATGTTGAAAAACCTGATGTAGCGTTTAGGGAAATATTACACAGCATGATTGCCGCTGTATTGAATGATCCCAAGCTCAGTCAGTCGCTCAAGATTATAATGAATTGTGTTGAAATTACCGATGAAGAAACCCCCTTGCGCGCATATCTACAGGATAAATATGCGTCTTATTTCAGCAGTATGGCTATAGCTTTAGGGTATCTTAAAAACCAATCCATGCTTAAAGTAGAGCTCTCGGCAGATACTATTGCAGCGGGATTACTCTCTTATTTATATGGCTTGGTAAACTCGCATCTTGAACCCACTAAGCTGATAGATCTTGAAAGAGATGGCATTGATTTGATTGATCTGTATCTAAATAGCTTTCTAAAGTAAAAAATTAATTAGTAGTGGGGAATGCTATTTTGAAACACACCCCCCTACTTATGGGCACTTTTTTTAGCTATAGGCACCTATTTCGCTATAAATAAAACAAGTTTGAATTGATATTAATCCATCAATTTAACCAGACCTTTTAAAACAATATCGTTATAACTCACAGTGCCAACGAGTTCGCCTGTTTTTTCATCGACTACAGGCGCAAGCTTCAAACCGAAGTTACTAAACAAACGCGCGCAATAGCGAATATCCATATTTGCTCGTACGCAGATTACTGGTTTAGACATGATCTCATACAGATTAACCCGCTCTGGAGAACGATCTTTAGCAATCACTTTTTTTGCGATATCAGCGAGTAATACAATCCCGTACTCGTCATCTTCATCGCGCTTATTAATAATCAGTGTATGACTTTCGTGATGCTCCATTTCCTGCAATGCAGATTTTACCGTATCTAGTCCATCGGCAAGGTTAAAGTCACTTTTCATCACTTCCTTCACGCGAATTTTCTGCTTTTTCAGGGTTGATTGATGTTTAGTTTGATCTACCATTAAAGCTTCTCCTCAACCGTTTCGGATAATTTTTCTATTTGATGAGTAATGCCAACCACATCTTCCACATCTATCTGGAAAGCGATACCCGCGCCTTTTTGCGTTTCAAATTCGCCGGCAGTTTTAATCGTTTCCAGAATGTGGCGACTCAAGTGTTCTTCTACCAATAACAACAACACATCGCGCTGCGCTTCTAAGGTTAGTCCAAAAAACGTTTTGCTTTCTTCCGCTCCTTCGCCACTGGCACTTTTAATCACAGTGGTACCGGTTGCCCCAGCCTCGCGGGCAGCATTGAGAATAGTGTTTGTTTTAGCATCTTCTACCAATGCGATAATCAATTTGAAATGCATGGTTTACCTCTTTAAATTAATTTTTGCGGTGCTTAATTCGGCCGATCTAGTGTCGATTCTTGCGGCTTTTCGTTTACTCATAAATGCTGAAATCTGAGCGTATGCCATCACGGCGATAATTGGGAATAAACTGGCAAAAGCGATAAGACCAAAACCGTCCATTAATGGGTTACGTCCCGGAACAGTTTCTGCCAGACCCAAGCCCAATGCAGCTACCAATGGAACGGTGACTGTGGATGTAGTTACACCACCGGAATCATATGCCAAAGGCACAATCATTTTCGGTGCGAAAAAGGTTTGAATCACCACCACAAAATAGCCGCTGATAATAAACCAGTGCAAGGGATAACCCGTAACAATACGAAATGCGCCAAGACCAATACCGATAGCAACACCAATCGCAACAGCAATACGAAGTCCCCAAACACCAATGCTTCCGCCTGAAACTTCATTGGCTTTAATCGCAACTGCCATCAGCGAAGGTTCTGCAATCGTGGTACTAAAACCAATAGCGACAGCAAATACATAGACCCATTTATAATCTTGCCAGTGAATGGTTCCACTGAAGTTTTCAAGACCGTTATATATAAACTCTGGATTGGTTAACTGTTCTGCCATCAATCTCCCTAGCGGGAACAATGCCTGTTCTAAGCCTTGTAAAAAAAGTGCCAGACCCACAATGACATAGGCGAAACCGATAATGACACGACGTAGATTAGGTATTGCCTTTCTTAAGACGAATATCTGAAAACCAAGCAAGATGACTATAATCGGCAATACGTCTCTTACGGTAGAAAGCAGCACGCCACCGAAATCACTAAACCATTGTAATAAGCCCGCCATCAGTTGATGACCATGCCGTAGGCCATGACAAAAATCATCGGCGTAAGTGATGCGAATGCAATCAAACCAAATCCATCCACCATTGGGTTACGCCCTTTGATACTACTTGCGAGTCCCACACCCAAAGCTGCCACTAACGGCACGGTTATTGTTGATGTGGTTACCCCACCCGAATCATAGGCAATGCCGATAATCGATTTAGGCGCCATTGTTGTCATAATCATTACCCCTATGTAACCCCCGATAATTAAATAATGTATTGGCCAGCCTTTTAATATGCGAAGAACTCCGACTAGAATTGCTAACCCGACTGATACGGCAACCGTCAAGCGTAAGCCGGTTGCATAACTTTTCATGGCTGCTTCTGTCTTATCAATCACGCCACCTTCTGCGGCTATCTGTGCCGATTCTGCTGCCACTGCTATTAAGGCAGGTTCAGCGATTGTCGTGCCAAAACCTAGTGCAAAAGCGAATATCAATAACCACACAACACTGCCTTTTTGCGCAAAGGCATGCGCCATCGATTCTCCAATCGGAAACAGGCCCATTTCTAGTCCGAACATAAAAAAGGTTAAGCCGAGTAACACGAACAGAATTCCAGTGAGTAGACTCACCAGATCAGGAATGGGTTGTTGTAAAACCACGAGTTGAAAAAAACCGATGACGATAATAATGGGAAAAAGATCACGCAAGCTACCCAATAAGGAGAAAAATAACGCTTTAAGTGGACGTAACATGTGTATTTTTTGAGTTATTCATTATTAGTAAATCTTCATCAGAAATGATGGCCATTTGAAATGACAGCTTGTTTTAGAAGTATCTTTTATGTAATTAACTTAACATTATTAATGATTTATTATTTTGAAGATTTAACAATTCTTAATTTACATCAATTAAATAAGATACATCATTTATTTAAATGAAAATTTATACAGAGATTAGGCACTTTTTAAAGACTTAACCTAAAGTGACATTGAAAACTATCATCAAAAATTAAACATCACAGCATTTCTAACAAGCGTTATAATTACAACTTTTTTAGACCTAAGCACAATTTTATTCAAACTTTCATACTAATATCCTAGCCCAAACTAACGTAACGCTAACCTAAATATAATTACTCAAATACTGTGATGAACTTATCTAAATTCGGCAAAAAATTTACCCAACCTACTGGAATTACCCAGTTAATGGAAGACCTTGGCAATGCGAATAACAGCGGCAATCCTGATATCGTTATGCTGGGTGGTGGCAACCCTGCATTAATACCAGAATCCAATGCGCTTTTTGTTAAAGAGTTGCAAGCGCTCATCTCCAGTTCTAAAGTCGATTCTATGCTAGGTTTATACGATGGTCCGTTGGGTTTTGACGAATTTAGAGAAGCCTTGGCGGATATGCTCAATGACCGTTACGGCTGGGGACTTGATGCGAATAATATTGCCCTGAGTAATGGTAGCCAAAGCAACTTCTTTAGCTTGTTTAATCTACTTGCCGGTGAGATGACTGACGGCAGTAATAACAAAATCCTATTCCCGCTAGCACCCGAATATGTCGGTTATGCTGATCAGGGTTTAAGCGATGATATGTTCATCTCAATCAAGCCGAACATCAATATACTCGAAGAGTATTCGGCGGATGACGCTAAGCAGTTTAAATACGAAATAGATTTTGATGCCTTGGAAGAAACATTGGCAGAAACGCATAATAACGTTGGTGCAATCTGTGTTTCCCGCCCTACCAATCCTACCGGCAATGTCATTACCGATGATGAATTATCGCGACTCGACACGCTTGCGCAGCAATATAATATACCTTTAATTATTGATAATGCTTATGGTCATCCTTTTCCCGGGGCGATTTACATCGATGCTGAACTTACCTGGAATCCGAATACGATACTGTGCATGTCGCTATCCAAATTGGGTTTACCGGGTTTAAGAACCGGTATCGTGATTGCCAACCATGAAATCATCAGCTCTCTGAGTCGTATCAATGGCATTATGATTCTAGCGCCGAACAGTGTTGGCCCAACCTTAATGACTCGAATGATTAAGGACAAGGAATTACTGAATCTATGCCGTAATGTAATCAGACCGTTTTATGAAGATAAAGCAGCGACAGCTGTGCGCTTATTCAATGAAGTTTTTGCTGATCAGCCGGTCTATCTGCACAAGCTGGAAGGTGCCTTTTTCATGTGGCTGTGGTTTAAAGATATGGATATAACAGGTGAAGAAATTTATACCCGCCTGAAACGCGAAGACGTTTATATCATCCCCGGACATAACTTCTTTATTGGCATTGAAGATGACTGGGCGCATAAACATCAATGTATCCGAATCAATTATGCGAAAGATGAAGCGACCTTGAGAAAAGGACTCGAAGCCATTTATCGCATTATCACTTCATAGTTTTAAGATTAACTAAGGGTAAATGTGCAAACTGATTATAAATTAAGTCACCCCCCTACTTTTAAGGCATTTTTTGAGGGGAATTCATAATAGTGTAATATTGGCTTATTACACTATTTCGTCTAAATTTATCTAAACTCGTCTAAATTTATATCTAAGTAGTTAGTTAGTTAAATAACAAAAACAATCATGGGCACAATAAGAAATGACACATCCAATCTGATTGCGACCTTTGAATACATCCAATGGAATTAAACATACATGTCTGAACAATTAGTAAGCGCGCGTATTACGCCTACGCAACACCTCAATATTTTATCTCAACTCGAAGTTTCTAGATTACTAGACGCCTCAAATACCGGAATTTACCCGGTATTTCGCCAATGTGCATTAGCGGTACTAACCCACGGTAATTATACCGATGACGCAAAGGAGCTTTTAGAGCGCCACAAAGCGTTTCAAATCCGCATTATCCAGCAAGACCGCGGCATAAAGCTCGAGGTAAAAGGCGCACCCGCGGAAGCTTTTGTTGATGGCAGAATGATTCAGGGTATTAATGAACACTTATTCGCGGTGATGCGAGACATCCTCTATACCCACGACGATATCATCGACAACCCAAAGTTTGACCTGACTGATAGCGACGGCATTACCAATGCTGTGTTTCATATAATGCGTAACTCGGGCAATCTTCGTCCACGTTCCAGACCTCAGCTGGTGGTCTGCTGGGGCGGACATTCCATCTCCCGTACTGAATATGATTACACCAAAGAAACAGGTTATGAATTAGGTTTGCGCGGCATGGATATCTGCACTGGCTGTGGACCTGGCGCCATGAAAGGCCCAATGAAAGGTGCAACATACGGACACGCGAAGCAACGTATTAATGATGGTCAATATTTAGGTATTACCGAGCCAGGAATAATCGCGGCCGAATCGCCAAACCCCATAGTGAATGATTTAGTTATTCTGCCAGATATCGAAAAGCGTCTGGAAGCGTTTGTACGAACCGGACATGCGATTATTGTGTTTCCCGGAGGCGCAGGCACGACCGAAGAAATTCTGTATATTCTCGGTATATTATTACACCCAGACAACGAGCCTTTACCGTTTCCATTAATTTTTACCGCACCAGAAAGTTCGCGTGATTATTTTCAGAAAATAGATGATTTTATAGGTGCAACGCTGGGTAAAAAAGCTCAGGAACAGTATGAAATAATTATCAATAATCCTGCCAAAGTAGCGAAGAAAATCAAGAAAGGAACTAAAAGAGTTAGGGATTTCCGCCGTCAGCACAGTGATGCCTATTACTTTAACTGGCGTTTAAAAATTGATAATGAATTCCAGCAAACCTTTATACCAACGCATGAAAATATGGCGAATCTTGAATTAAGCAAAGACCTGGAAACTCATGTACTCGCGGCTAATTTACGACGAGCTTTTTCCGGGATCGTAGCGGGTAATGTAAAAGATGATGGAATTCGTGCAATTGAGAAACACGGCCTGTTTCAGTTGAGTGGCGATCCAGAAATCATGCAAAAGATGGATGATTTACTTAAATCATTTATCAAACAGGATCGTATGAAATTACCGAGTGATGTGGCTTATACGCCGTGTTATGAGATTGTGAAGTAAGATAATAGTAATTGTTTATAAAGTAGGTGGTTTTAAGTCACCCCCCTACTTTAGAGCACCTTTTTAAATAAACTATTTAATAAAGCATTTAATAAACAGTCTGAATCACTGAAGAGACTATAAACAGAACTGGCAAAATAGTTTACACTCAACAACGAACACTTATTTAAGGTTGGGATATGCGGGCGATTACAGTGCTATCATTACTATTTCTTTCATTGATAGCGAGTCCTGTATTTTCTGCAAGTTCAAATTCAACTGGCTCAATATCAACTGCATCAAACTCTGCATCAGGGAAAGCTATCAGTCATTCTCACAATGGCCGAGTGCATAGTCACATTCTCCCTGCTTCTGTCATCAAACACTTCCACAGACATTCGCATAATGGACGCAGTCATATTCATCCTTATTCTGCTGAAATTGGTTTTAAACATACGCACAACAGTCCACAAACGAAACCTGACCCTAACAGTGTAAAACATCAACACGGTGGTAGATGGCATAGTCATCCTTTGCCTCCTTCTGGATTAAATCATCCTCATCGTCACAAACATGATGGAAGAACGCATACGCATCCTTACCCTGTGAATGGGGTTAATCATTCTCATGGTATGAAATCTCCATCATCAACGCCGGCAGAACCTGCAACAACGCCTTTTGATCAAAATGATGATGACTACTTGCTAAGCCCTGCAGCGACAGCACTAAAGAAACCAGAGTTAACTATTGAAGAGGTTGCCAGACAATTATCGTTATCCAAAAAAATAAAAACAGTTAAAAACAAAAGTAAGACTAAAAACAGAGTCAAAACAGGCAAAAAACAGGCAAAAACCAAAAAAGTGAAGCGCCCTAAAGCGACTATCAGAAAGAAAACTACTGTCAAAAAGAAGTCTCCTGTTAGAAAAAAACAAATTCTGAAACAAAAGACTCAATCTTTGATAAAGCCAGCATCCACAAACAAAGTATTTATAGCTCCCTTTATAGTTCCTACTAAAGAACAACAAGTAAGTGCAACGAGACAATTTGAAATTGGATTACGATACGAAAATGGAACAGGTGTAGAGAAAAATCTGGAGCAAGCTGCGAAGTGGTACCGTAGAGCGGCAGAACAAGGTAACCCCAAAGCTCAATTTAATCTGGCTTCACTTTATGAAAGTGGGCAAGGTGTAAAAAAAGACTTAAAGCAGGCCCTTAAATGGTTTAAGAAGGCAGCCGAACAAGCAAAGCTGCAAGAGCAAGACACCCTGCAAGACACAACTAAAGTTGAATAACTCTAAGAATCGATAGTATTGTGATTAAGCATCTTTTCTCTTTGCTTAAAGCGTCATTTAATCCTACTTTTATATAAGTGATTATAAAACTATAAATAAAAGCAGCTATATAATCATCTAAATAGCCATCCAACAGGATTTATCATGAAATCATTCTTACTAATTATCTATCTAAGCTTTTCTTCACTACTAGTTCTAAGTTCAACCGCAAATGCGGAAGTGAAGATTCCAGAAAATACTGAAATTACTAAAGCTTTGTACCAGGTCATTCAAGAAAATGCCAAGCAAATGAAAGCTGAAAATATAGAAGGAACAATGGCTACTATCCATAGCCAATCAACATTGTACGCAAGTAGTAAAAATTTGATTGCTCGTCTATTCGATATTTACGAACTCGATTACGATATAAAAAGTATCAAATTTATCGCACACGACGAAGAACTTGCTTATGTTCGAGTAAAGCAAATTACCAAGAAAGTATCTGGACCTGCATTTAAAAACAATGAGCTAGATATGCTACAGATTTTCAAACAGGAAAATGGTGAATGGAAGATCTGGTCGCAAGCCAATATGAGCGTCGTATTCCTAGATAAGTAAATCCACTTTATTAGTCACCCCCCTACTTTAAGCCACTTTTTTAGCTCAAAGCAGGAAGTGACAGATGATATGATTTCTATCGTTCTATCCTTTACCTTTTTCCAGATAAAGTGGATGGTTAGCAATAAAGTGCTTTAACACTTCTCTCAGATGAGCTGCTTGTTCATCATGACCTTTTCTTTTAGCTTCTTCGATATCATCTTTAATAATTCTTCGTAGCTTAGGAATACCATCCTCTCCATGAATAATGTAATTAGCAAGTTCAGAGGCTACTGCATCCGGCACATGTTCGTGCATAGCAACTGCTGCAATTTCTTCTTCGGTACAATCACACATACCAATAATATCTTGTAGATTTAGCATAATAAACTCTCCCTTGTTATAAACATTTTGCTAACGGCATTTATTGATTTAGGTATTAAGCTCCTCATCTCAGTAAATTTACCTAACAATTCCTTTTCTCACTACAGAGTACTACTTTCTAACAATAGTCATGCAAGAATTGGAACTAAAAAACGAAAAATTGAAGTAACTATTGATAAAGGTCAAACAAACATTCGAACACAAAAGTAAGAAGTTAAACCTATAATCATTATGTTAGAAATAATTGCTTAACCATACTAGTTAGCCGTTAACTCTTAGCCCTAAGTGAGTGCAATAGTCTGGAACTGGTTTGAAAATGGCTTAAAAAATATGATGAAGAAAATACCGGAAACTATGAATACATCTGAACAAATCCTGTCTTTTTTAAGACAATGCGCTGACGCTATAAGCAAGCAGACTAGTGATCCTATTTTATTAGAAGGCGCTGAAACCTTTAGTCAAAGAATCAAATCCCCCGGGGTAAAGCAATTTAGCCCTCAGCTATTGCCTGTTATAGAGCAAATAAAACATATAAAACCGACACCTTTTACCTTTAATTTTCAACAGATAGCGACAGAACTGGTATGGAAACCTTCTCCCCGAACTGACGAAAAAGGAGAACAAATGGCACTAGGCATTTTCAATGAATTGTTTGAATTAGGTGATATCGTAGTTGGATTATTATTGCTTGATAAGCATCAGAGCTACCCTCTTCACCAACATCAACCTCAGGAACTTTATTTGGTTTTATCTGGCGAGGCCGACTGGCGTTATGGTGGTTCAGAAGTTTTCAAAAAATTAGTGCCGGGTGATGTTATCTATAATCACCCCAATGATATTCATGGCGTAACTGCTTTCAATGAAGTAGTTTTGGCGTTGTATGTATTATGGAAATAGTCCTTAATTTTTAAATATTTACAACAAAATACCTCAAATTTAATCAGCATTTTTTTATACATATATTAACAATATTCACAGTGTGTTAGTTTGTATTTAGAACGCATTTCTCTTAGTGTCTTTTTATATTAATAGTCCTAAATTAATGGAACTAAATTAATGAGAAGGCATATCTGCCATTGATATTCAAAACCAAACGATTAACTCAAATAAATAAGAAACGGAGCGTTAAATAATGAGTGATAAGCAGCCTAAAGCTGATCTTGCTAATCCCATTGAAATACAGTTTGAAAAACTCACCGAGCCTTTTAATCGTTTTGTAAGTAACCAGATATCCGGGGCGCTATTGCTGGTCCTTGCAACGTTTGCGGCGTTAATTGTGGTCAACAGTCCACTGAAAGATTATTACTACGCGCTTGAACATATTGAATTTGGCCTCGTATTTAATGACTACGAAATTCGTAAATCATTACATCATTGGGTCAATGATGGTTTGATGGTGCTGTTTTTCTTTTTGCTGGGTCTGGAGATCAAACGCGAATTTATAGCGGGTGAATTACAATCTTTTAGCCAGTCTAGTACGGTAATTATGGCAGCGTTTGGTGGAATGATTGTTCCTGCCTTAATCTTTGCTGCATTTAATTACGATAGCGAAAGCGCTGCAGGCTGGGGAATACCGATGGCGACGGATGCTGCATTTGCGTTGGGTGCTTTAGTTCTGCTCGGCTCACGAGTACCCAGTGGTTTGAAAGTCTTTCTGGTTGCACTAGCGATTGTCGATGATATTGGCGCGATCATTGTTATTGCGGTGTTCTATACCGAGCAACTTAATTTGCAATTGGTGTTTGTCGCTGCCGGTTTGTTTGCTTTGTTATTGATTATGAATCGTTTAGGTATTCGCAAACCACTGCCTTATTTGCTGGTCAGCATTCTGCTGTGGTACGCAACGTTATTATCTGGAGTGCATGCTACGGTTGCTGGTGTGCTTGCTGCCTTCGCAATTCCTGCTCGTCCTAGACTTCATCCGCGTAATTTAGCGAAAAAACTGAGAAGTGCCGCGAAACAGATGGATCAAATAGATAAAAATCCAGAAACTGAAATGCTGGCAGAGGCCAGCAATCATGAAGTTGTCGAATCAGTTGAAGAACGTGCCAAAGAAACGAAAACACCTTTAAGAAGCTGGGAAACCACCTTAGAAAGGCCTGTGAGTTTATTCGTGATACCCATTTTCGCGTTTCTTAACGCCGGTATTGTGATTTCACTTGATACCATTAATGCGATGATACCCGCCACCATCAGCTGGGGAATTATTGCTGGTTTAGTATTAGGTAAACCCATCGGTATCGTGTTGATGAGCTGGATAGCTATAAAGCTGAATTGGGGACAGCTACCAGAGAATGTAACACTGAAGCATATTACTGGAGTTGGATTACTTGCGGGAATGGGCTTCACGATGTCGATTTTTATCGCATCACTGAGTTTTCCTAACCATCCTGAAATGCTAACTCAGGCGAAGCTGAGTATTATGCTAGCGACCGCATTAGCTGGCATCTTAGGGGTAATTTGGTTGTGGGTGTTATCTGCCAAAGATAATTAACGACTATTATCTTTAATTTAGGTCACCCCCCCTACTTTTAGGCCTTTTTTCATTTAGTTAGTTGAAATGACTAAAAGAACTTAAACTTCACAATGTAGGATTGTGTTTTATTATCGCTAGCATTTATATTGCTAGCGATAATAGTTAATTTAACCCTGATCACCTGCGCGAACTGCGCGTATCAAATCTTGCGGTAAATCTACGATATCGCAAGGACCACGATATTCTTCAGGAATATCACCCGGACATTCTCCACAGGCTTCATTGCCAGGCACGGCAAAATCAATCTTGCGTGGGTAAGGCAAATCAAGGCCATTCATGATATCCACAAATTCGTCTTGGGATTTATTATTGCCTAAACGTGGATTCCTGTTCTTTTCCTGACCAATGGTTGTTATCTGGCGTCCTTCATAATCGTGCGCAGGATAAACAATAGTCTCGTCTGGCAAGGTGAAAAACTTCTGGGTAATACTTTCGTATAATTTGACGGGATCTCCTGACTGGAAATCTGTTCTGCCGCAGGCTTCAATCAACAGAGCATCACCGGTAAACAAAATTTTCTGCATGCCATTATCTAATAAATAGGCATGATGTTTTCCGGTATGACCCGGTGTGAATAGTGGTTCTAACTTAATATTACCCACCATAAATGGAGTGCCTTCTGAAACACCTAAATCGGCACACGCTAATTGCTCCATTGCCGGAACCACAATTTTACTCCCTGCAAACTGTTTTAATTTTTTCGCACCGGTGAGGTGGTCCGCATGCATGTGAGTTTCAAGCGTGTAGGTTAAACCCAATCCGAGTTCTTTAAGAGTCAACATATCACGTTCAACCGTATCTATAACAGGGTCTATTAATACTGACTGTCCCGTTTCTTCACAGGCAATGAGATATGTGTAAGTGCTGGAATCTTGTTCATATAGTTGTTTAAAAATCACGATATCACCTTTACTCGTTGTTATTGATTGATTGCTTTCTATTTATTTATTACTGTATATAAAAACTGATTGTTTGATTAAATCACTATAATAAAAATATAGTGCTCAAATTTTCTCTTTCAATACTGATTCGACTTTGTCTCCCCAGTGCTTAATATCTTCACTGTCATATTCTGAAAGTCCTTTCGTTTTTTGTTCTGAAACGATGGCTCTGGTTTGCTTGTTGATGGCTTTCGCTTGTTCGGATGTATTGCTGATTAATGCCAACTTATGCAGTGTTTGTAGTAAATGGATAGTTACTGCAATATCATTTTTGCCATGTTGGCGTATCTGGTTAAAAGACGCTTCGATGATGCCGTTTATGGTAAATGGCTTTAATTGCAATACTAGATGACCGCTATCATCTACATGCTGATCGCTGGGGAATTGTCTACCCATTAACAGCGCAATATTGTCAGCTAATCTATCAATACAACTGATAGCAGTAAAGGGATCATTGATTCCTGGCGACAATGCTCTTACCGCTACTTCGACTAATTGCCGGATAGCAAATTCAGGGTCTTGCTCCGGCGTTGGTTTTACACCCATGATAAGTTGAGAATTGATTTGATCTTTAACGGCATCTTCGTTATCAGACTCATCCCTATTTAAAAAGTAACCGATCAACGAGTCTTTGATAATAAACTCACCGGGCTTCACGATAATTTTTAATGCGATTTTATTATCACTGCCACATTTTATTAACGCATCGATATCTAATGCCTGTAGATATCCAGAGTTATAGGCAAAAACCTCTTTGCCTTGCTTCTCAAATTTCTGATCGATATTTGAAGGTACTTTTAATTTTATTGGTTGCTCATCTGTTTCCACCTTATCAGGGAAAAGTTTTAGTAATTGAGCAACCAATTCTTTATCTACATCGCTGATAACGGTATCTGCTTGTATGGCAACGGCTACGTGATGAATGAAAAAAACCAGTACTAGTAAGTTTATGAATATAAGTACCAATAAAAAAATCATCGATACAAATGGGGTAGTTTTCTCAAGGTCCATAGAACTGGTAAATTGTAAAAGCAAAATACAATATAAAAATGTACCAATGAAACAACCAAGCACCAATTGATTGAAGCGATCTAACATAAAGTTGCGCAATAAGCGTGGGCCAAATTGTTGTGAAGCTAGTGTAAGAGAAGCAATGGTAATGGAAAAAGAAACCCCGGCTACTCCTAGAAAAGAGGTTGCCGATACGCTCAACAAAGAGCGAATATTTTGTGAATTATTGAAGTAAAGATATAAGTCAGGATATTCAATGTGACGGGCTAACAAGGTCTTATCGAGATAAAAATTAAGGAATGCCAAACCAGCACCGATAAAAAGTGAAAACAACGGAATCATCCAGAAATTCGCGCTGATATTGCCAAGAAAATGAAGTATTCGTGTTTTCATAGACTAAATAACCTTATCGCATATTTATAGTAATTGATTTGATATCGCTTAATGCTTGTTGAAATAAACAATGAAAGTAATAAGCTTAATAATAAAAACAATAAAGACCTGCTAATAACAGGCCCTTATTGTTGTGCTTTATATATCTAATGTATAGATCTAATACTCGCATCTAATAATTATAAATAGCATCATCTCATTAGACGCTTATATTGATTTTACTTAAGACGGTATCTAACACCCATAGTCAGACTTTTATCCAATTCATCATTGCCGTTATTGGCAATTCTATCATCAGTGTCAGTCAACCTTGCTTCAACACTAAAGTCTAGTTTGTTAGTCAAGCTATATAGGAAAGTAGAACCCACCGTGTTGGTTGTAAGTTCTGGACCTGTATCTGATTCATTATGATCCAGCGTCCACTTGTTTTCCCAATCTATTTTGTCAGTTAATTCGTGCGTTAATGACATAGCGTTATTGAAGTTAAAGCTGTCATCGCCATCTTTAAGTGTTGCGGTAGCAATAGCTTCGTTAGAAAACTGCGTACGATTACTTAGAGGCTTGTGGTATTCAGCACCTATTTCTAATGCTGGCTTGCCATCTTCGCCATCATAATCTGATAATACCGCACCAACACCTGCGCGCACTAACCAGCCGCTCTTACGTGTTGAGATTCGCTCATTCACTAGAACATCATACGACTTTAATATTGCTCTAGCGTTCAAACCAGTGGCACCATTTGTCAAACCGCTAGCTTTAAGTTCGGTTTCAATATCCTGAACCCAGTATTGCTCATAATCCTCATAGCCGTATTTAGAACGATACTCAGCTTCACGTTCGATGATTTGAGCAATCTTTTGATAGGTCGCATTAGAAGGGTCTGACGTTATAAACCCATTTTCACGTAATTCCTGGACGATACGAATTGATCGCGCCATTGGAGTGACATTGACTACTCGACCATAACCAACACCAGCTGTTGCTTTAGTGAATGGATCTTCCTGTCCTTTTTTAACACCTACTTCACCTTTGCCATACCAGAATGCATTGCTCTTATCAGCATTAAAGTAATTATCGACAGTTGCTGAACCCAGTGCCTGATAGGTACTTTCTCTATCATCACCACTACTAGATCCTCTCGATACCGTTCCCGTTCCTAAAAAGTCCAATTTCGTATTACGGTTCTTAGAGCTAAATACTTTTTCATAATCGATAGATAAGTCCAGATCGTAGCTGGTCTGATCCTGATTACCACTGTCTAGATTCAAGTTACCTGAGAAATAAGCATCTTCGTATGCTGAGGTGGCTTTTTCATAATCTGTAATCAATGGTTCAGCCATAACCGCTGTTGAACTTGCAGAAACGATTGCCGTTGAAATAGCTATTTTTAGTAGTGATTGCCTTGTCATAACATTTTCCTTTTTTGATAAAAAATTAATAGATGGTGTTTAAATTTTCTTTGTTTAATTTTTCGTTAACTTTTTTGTTCAGATAAAGTAACGAGAAAGTTATAAAATAAACGAGAAGCTTTTTTCAAACTTCATCTTGGAATCTATCTTCTAAAAATTATCAATTGCTGGCTGTCAGCAGAATCACATTCGAATGTAGTCTTTGACTTACACAACTGGATACAACGATAAAAGGATGACGATGGAGTATAATTATCAAAAATGAACTGTAGGACATGTCCTACATGAAATGTTCAATTGTCCTATTGTTAAAAACTGTTAAACGGAATATCTTATTATTAGGGAATACACCCCCCTACTTTAAGGCTGTTTTTTTGACTACTTATATACAACTACTTAAATAGAAACTTTTAGAAATCTATTTAAAAACTGGTATAAATAAAAGTAAGCAGAATGAAGTACAGTTAATAGTTTTTGATATTAATCAGAGGTGTAGGTAAATAATGTGGTAAAAATTGCAATTGTTGATGATCATGAAATCGTAAGACGTGGCTTCAATGAAATGTTACAAGATGAAGTTGATTTTAATGTTGTGTACGAAGCTTCATCGGGTGAAGATATCATTAATTATCTTAAAGATAATCCCTGCGATGTTGTGTTGCTTGATATTTCACTACCAAATAAAAGTGGCGTGGATGTACTAAGACACCTTCGTCAACGTTATGAAAAACTAGCTGTACTTATACTAAGCGGGCACCCTGAAGAACAATACGCCCTACCCATGATCAAAAATGGCGCAAATGGTTATTTATGCAAGGACTGCGAACAGGAAGATTTAATCAAAGCAATAAGAACCGTTTCCCTGGGACGTCGTTATCTCTCTTCCAAAACAGCAGAATTACTTGCTGGAGAGGTCTTTAATGAAAACGACTCTGAACCACATAAAAACTTATCAGAACGTGAGCTACAGGTATTTATGCGTATCAGCGAAGGTGCCAGTGTCTCTGACATTGCTAACATTCTCGATCTGAGCGTTAAAACCGTCAGTACCTATCGTTCGCGTTTACTGGAAAAAATGGGTGTGAACAGTAACGCAGAATTAGCTATTTATGCCGTAAACCACGGCTTAATAGAAAATGAACTAGACCTATAAAAATAAAATTAACCCATGAATACATTGGCAATATTATGGCTTTAAACACAGAAAAATTATCCATTGTCCTTGTCGAGGACAACCCATTACTCAGAGATATTGTCCTGGAGAATCTGGACAGTATTGAACAAGTGAATGTAGTCGCAACAGCTGACCGGCAAATTCAGGCACTTAATGAGATTGAAGAGCATAAACCCAATCTGGTTATTGCCGATCTTGAATTAAATGAAGGCAATGGTCTGGGTGTATTGAATGAAATCAATAATCACCCGGAACTTTATGGCACACCAGAGAAACTGGTTTTAACCAATCATACATCCAAGCATTTAAAGAAAAAGTGTCTGGAACAAGATATTCAGGGCTTCTACGATAAGTCCTATCAGTTATTCGAAATGATGGACTGGATAGAAGAAGCGGCTAAAAAGTAATTTAACTAACTGTTAATTTACTCTTAACGATCGTCCCTTTTCCCGGTGCTGATTCAATTTCCATAGTTCCTTTAAACATTGCTGCTCGTGCCCGAATTCCAGCTAGCCCATGGGTTCCTTTCTTTATTTGAGCTTGATCAAAACCTTCGCCATTATCCTTAATGGTTAAATAGTAAAAATCATCTTCTACGCTAAGTTCGATGAATACCTCGGTAGCATTCGCATATTTCCAGATATTATTAATTGATTCCTGACAGATACGGTACAGTGCGAGTTCTCTGTCTTTATCTAGCTCAGGGAGAGAGTCTTCAATTTTGACATGGTAGGTGGCTGGCGGCTGATTAGGATCATTTTCTGTCATCGCAATGATTGCTTCATGTAAGCCCATCTCCCTAAGTAAAGGGGGAACCAGACTGGTTGTTATATGACGTTTTAGCGCAATACTTTTATCAATCGAATCAATCAATCGTGTAAATCGGGTTTCAAATTTTTCTTTTTGGTCTTCATTAATAGAGCGACTGATCCAGGTACTGTCCATACGAGCAGCAGTTAGAAGTGCGCCCAATTCATCATGCAATTCTCTGGCAAGGCGTTGTTTTTCATTTTCACTGGTTGTCGTCACATGTGACGCAAGATCAACCAGATCTGTAGTCCTCTGATTGACAGTTTTTTCTAATTCTTTATTTCGTAAAGCGATATCATCAGCGTGATTTTTTAACATTTTTTGTTGGCGTTCGGTTAACGCAAAAGACAAAAACAACAACCCAAATGCAATCAGAATGAGTAGTATCAATAACCACTTTATTAGATTTAAGGAATTTAAATTATCTTGAGTATTCTTGGCATTACTCTCTTTTATCGTTTGCCTAATTTCAGAAATTCTGTCGCGTAAACTATCCATCAGTTTTTTTGTAACATCAAATTCTGAAATTCTGGTTTTCTGATCAAGTGCTTTTTGGCTCACCAAATCAGATATCTGAACAATGGTTTTTTTCACTTCTGATTCTAAGGCGTCTATCTCTCGCTGACTCAAATAATCTGGCCAATGTTTTTCAACTGAATCAAAGGTGTTTTCCAGGTTTTTAATACCTTCGTTATAGGGCTCTAAGAATTCGGGGTCATCTGATAACAAATACCCTCTTGCACCCGTTTGAATATTCAACATATTAATCAAAAGTCGATCACTGTAATCAAGATGCAGTGCATTAATACGCGTCGAGTTTATTGAGGCTTTTGAGTCATATACGAATTTTAAAAAGAAAACGAATAGGATGATGATTATCGCACTGAAAATACTAAACAATATATGAAGGCGGTTGCGACTCATGTCTTGTAGAAAATTCTTTTTCATCTTATCCATTTATAAATTCGTTCTGGGAAATATTTGATTGCTGATATCACATTCATTTGTGGAATATCACTTATGTTTGCCAGACAAAGACTACAAAACCTTATGACTTGGCTGACATATTTCATTTTTAGAAACTCTCATAATATGTCTTAAGCGTATCAGGAAATACGACTTATTTTACAAGTTGTTCGATTGTCAGTCTTTACGATGTCATAGAACTTATCTGTTCATATAATAAAGGAGATAGTCATGATTAATCTAGCCGTAATATTTTTAATAGTAGCAATTATCGCAGGCCTTCTGGGACTTAGTGGAATAGCAGGTACTGCGACTAACATTGCATGGATTCTTTTTGTTGTTGGTTTAATTGTGTCATTGATAATGTTTGTTACAGGTCGAAGACCACATTAATCAACCCAATTAGAATAACCCCGAAAAAGGAAAAGCGACTTTATAGTCGCTTTTC
The DNA here is from genome assembly GCF_947495625.1 of uncultured Cocleimonas sp. Lineage (GTDB taxonomy): Bacteria > Pseudomonadota > Gammaproteobacteria > Thiotrichales > Thiotrichaceae > Cocleimonas. Next base: position 29,392 of record NZ_CANLZW010000021.1, on the reverse strand, counting down.
CTTTTGTGTTTTTTAAAATTTTATATCGATTCATACTACTTAAAATCCAATCTCAATTACTCAGAATTATCTCTATCAGAAAAATAATGCTCAAGAGCAAAGCCAATAACTGCGATTATGGTAAAAATAATACCTAGGGTTTTGAAGATATATTTCATGCTACCACTCTCCAGAAAGAAGAACCCAAGCAAGCCAAATGCTATAGCAAGTACGGCATATGTAATTGAATAATATTTCATAATTTTTGTGATTGATTACCTTATTTTTTTCGGTTATTGCTCAAATATATCGACTCAGAGACATCTTCTGTTAAGAGACAGCAACAATTAAAAGTACTTCAACTTTCAATCTTATTTAGAGCATCAAAAACGACTAGTCTTGATTCCTAGCCTATCTCAACCTTAAAGCCTTAGTGCTTCATCGAAAATCAGAACATGCGGTAAAAAATGTAAGTGTCGTCTTACACAATGTGCAGCAGCGACAGATAGAATTTCTGTTGTAAGACAAGACTTACATAGAGTCCAACAAAATCCCTACAGTGTTAACAGAGTTAACTGAATTCCCTGATTCATTTACAGATGTAACATTCTCATAACGTTGATACATAGACACTATCAATGTGAATTTGAAAGAGGCTGGAAAAATTGCTCAAGTGGATTCAACCAGTTTTATTTGTCACTAATTATCTAATTAAAAGGAGTTTTGAAATGGATACCAAACATGCATACATTAATAAAATGAAAGCACAACTTGATGAACTTGAAGCAAACATTGAAAGATATCAGGTTAAAGCAGACCAGGCTTCAGCGGATGCTGAAATTGAATATAAAGAAAAGGTTGAAGAATTAAAAGAGCAACGAAATGAAGCGAAAGAATGGCTCAATAAAGTAGCTGATGCTTCAGATGATGCATGGGATTCACTAAAAGATGGCTTTACTGATGCTTATGATCGTATGAGAAAAGCATTTTCTTAGAGGTCTAGATAAAAGCAACTAAGACAAAACTAAAAGTAACCCGTTTTTATTCCAAGACAAAAGGAAAATATCATGTTGGTAAATTTCAGTTACATCAATGGACAAAAAATATCCATGTTTGAAAAAGATGCTCAAAGCATGCTCAAAGTTATGGAAATGAGTGGAAATATACCAGGAGCAATGAACCCTGAAGATATTCCTGCAGCCATTAACCTTATTAAACATGCAAGTAGCATCTCAACTGTTCAGCCAGTAACTGCCGAAGATGCTAAAGCTAAAGATGATTCTGTATCTTTTAAAAACAGAGCCTTCCCCTTAGTGGAGCTTCTCAACATGGCCGTAAAGAAGAATCAATCAGTCATGTGGGAATACGAATAGCTTACGTTTAAATCAAAAAAATTAATTAATTTTATATTTTTACAAATACAAAAATGTAATCAGCAACATTTTTAAGGAGTATAGAAATGAATATATTTGAAGCATTAAGAAAGGATCATGATGTTCAACGTGACATTGCAGAAGAACTCATTCAAACACATGGAGATACCGCGTCACGAGATGAGATGTTTTCAAAATTGAAGATAGAACTTAAAGCCCATGCTGCTGCTGAGGAAAGGCATTTTTATATTCCACTTATGGAGCATGACTTAACCCAGGAAAAATCACGTCACAGCGTCGCAGAACACCATGAAATAGATGAAATGATTGAGAAACTGGAAGAAACTGACTACAGCTCATCTGCCTGGTTAGTAGAAGCAAAAAAACTACAACATAAAATTCATCATCACTTAGATGAGGAAGAGCATGAAGTTTTTCAAATGGGTGGAAAAGTACTCACCGACAAAGAAAAAGCTGATCTAGCTTCTGACTACGATAAAGAAATGACAGTACAGAAACGCAAAGACTGGTAGATAAAACGTCTTTAACGAGAACTGTAATTAATTTTGAAATATAAAATCATTTTGAATAAATGATAAGGAGCAACAAATGGGAATCGAAGTAGGTGGAATATTTGGTTTAATCGTACTGATTTTGGATATTCTGGCAATAATAAAAGTGATGAATAGCGGAACAAGTACTGGAGGTAAATTACTATGGACATTAATAATCGTATTTTTACCAGTTCTAGGTCTTATCGTATGGTTCTTTGCAGGTCCAAAGTCCTAAATACTAACTTTATAGTTATACATGTAATTAGTCTTTTAATTAGATATCTAATTAATGCAGGCGAAAAAAGAGATCAATTAATTACTAATTGATCTTTTTTTATTGTAAATGGTGGGCCCGGGAGGACTCGAACCTCCGACCAATAGATTATGAGTCTACTGCTCTAACCAACTGAGCTACAGGCCCCCAGTGGATTCAGGATTTTACTGATAACTTCTATAAAAATCCATATAAAAAATCAGTTTAAAAGAATCCAATGAATAACAGGTTTGCACCTGCAAGATACAGGCTAAGATGCGCCTATATCTTTATCCATTTCAAGGAAGCTGCGTAGCATATCTGATCGGCTTGGATGACGCAATTTTCTTAATGCTTTTGCTTCAATTTGTCTGATTCGCTCACGCGTTACATCAAACTGTTTACCCACCTCTTCTAAGGTGTGATCCGTATTCATATCAATACCGAAACGCATACGAAGTACTTTAGCTTCACGAGGGGTTAAACTACTCAAGACATCGCGTGTACTTTCACCCAAACCAGTCGATGTTGCAGACTCGATTGGAGATTGCACATTGCCATCTTCAATAAAATCACCTAACGATGAATCTTCATCGTCACCAATAGGGGTTTCCATTGAAATAGGCTCTTTAGCAATTTTCATCACTTTACGAACCTTATCTTCAGGCATTTCCATTTCAACCGCTAATTCTTCAGGTGTACCTTCGCGGCCTTTTTCCTGTAGAAGTTTACGAGAAATACGATTAAGTTTGTTGATCGTTTCAATCATATGCACTGGAATACGAATAGTTCTAGCCTGATCCGCAATCGAACGCGTAATAGCCTGACGTATCCACCATGTAGCATAAGTTGAGAACTTGTAACCACGACGGTATTCAAACTTATCAACCGCTTTCATCAAACCGATATTACCTTCCTGAATCAAATCAAGGAACTGTAAGCCACGGTTGGTGTACTTTTTAGCAATAGAGATAACCAAACGCAAGTTAGCTTCGACCATTTCTTTCTTCGCACGACGTGCTTTCGCTTCACCTACGGATACAATGCGATTGATGTCTTTTATTTGCGTGATGCTAAGACGAGTTTCCTTCTCAATCTTCTGTAACTGTATTTGATTGAAGATAATATCGTCTTTAAATGGCTCTAAGCTCTCCTGAAATTTTGGTTTGCTTTCGATATATTTATTAAGCCAATCTGTATCTGTTTCGCTCTTTGGAAAACTAGTTATGAAGTCTTTTTTCGGCATTGCTGCTTTTTGTACACATAACTTCATTATCTGGCGTTCGTATCCACGAATTCGCTCAATAATGGCGTGTAATTGACTACCGATTTCATCGATGACTGGTTGAGTTAATTTAAACTCCAGCATCTTTTTTGCCTGTTCCTGACGAACTCTTTCATACTCTTCGTAATCATCATTCTCACAAGCCTGACAAGCCTGAACATAAAGCTCATTAAGTGCGGTAAATTTCTCCTGAGCGATCTCTGGATCTGGACCTGTATCTTCTGGTTCTACTTCTTCTTCATCTTCATCGTCTATATCACTATCTTCTGCTGCCTCTGCAGCTTCAGCCGCTTTTTTCTCAGCAGCTTCTTTTGATTCTGGTGTGACGATTGGTGCTGGTTCAGGTATTACATGACGCTCAGCATTTGGATCAACAAAGTCTGAAATAAGATCAGTAAGACGTTTCTCTTCAGTCTCTACTTTGTTGTAGAAATTCAATAAGTATTCTGTTGATGCCGGGAATTCAGATAATGCAGTAAGTACTTCGTATAGGCCTTCTTCAATACGAATCGCAATTTCGATCTCACCTTCACGTGTTAATAGCTCAACAGTGCCCATTTCGCGCATGTACATACGAACTGGGTCAGTGGTTCTACCAAAGTCATTATCAACACTTGTTAGTGCTGCAGCTGCTTCTTCAGCGGCATCATCATCAGCGTCTGTTGCTTCTTCAGTTAGTACAAGACTGTCTTCATCTGGCGCTTTTTCGTAAACCTTGATACCCATATCGCCGATTGTTGTAACAATCTCTTCGATTTGCTCTGGGTCTACGATTGAATCTGGAAGGTGATCATTGACTTCTGCATAAGTTAAGTAGCCCTGCTCCTTACCTTTAAGGATAAGCATTTTCAAACCAGACTGGCTTTGCGCTACTACTGACTGATCAGTTTTATTGCTAGCTTCTGCTGCCTGTTTTTCTTTATTTAGTTCTTCTTTACTCATATATTTTTATCGCGCCTTTAACGCTCTTCCTAATGTAACAATACGAAACATCAATGATGTCTATAATGCTGATATTGAAAACTATTACATATAAAAAATCAGTCGGACATTATATCACAGTTAAACGCTCTTCAATGTACCCATATTGAGAGAGTTTGGATATTCATGATTACTATTTGATACTCATCTACAGTCAAATATTGTGATAAAAAATGAAATTTAAAGTCAGAAGCTTAAAACTATCCACGATACATAGAACGAAATATTTGTAATTCCATATCAGTAAGACTGTCCATACCGTGTACTTGCGCCTTATGTATTAAGTTTTCTAACTTTATTTTCTCTGCCCTATCATATATTTTATTTAAACAATCCTTAAATTCATCACTCAGAATTGCTATGTCATCAGACTCTGGCTGCCATTTCATCAGCTGTATTAGCGGGGCTTCAAATTCTGTATCTTTCCATCTATCCAGCAGCACTATTGGTTTAATCTCTGGGCTCTCTTGGATTGCTTCAATGAGTGTAGTCAATAAATCAGAACCTGGCAGTTTTGATAACGCAATTTCTTCAATATTTTCAATAAGTTTTACTAATGATGGCTCAGAAAGCAATAAACTAATAGCATATCGTATGGGAGTCAGACTAACGCTACGATAATTTAGACGAGATCTATTAGAGTTTAGTTCATTCGTAGAATTATCTTTCAGAGAATTATTTGATGTAATTTCACGCTGAAATAGCACTTTCTTATCAACATTTGTCATGTCAGATAAACGCTGCACTAATTGATCCTTAATTAAAGTATCTGGCATTTTGGTCAAGAGTTTCGCCGCTTCTTTCAAGAAACGTGTTTTACCCTCATCAGAAGTAATATTAAACTGCGAATGCAAATTATCAACGAAGTAAGTGGTAAGAGAATCTGCTTGTTGATAATTTTCTTCAAACGCATCCTTACCAATTTTTCTGATCTGCGTATCAGGATCCTCACCGTCGGGCAAGAACAAAAATTTAATCTCTTTGCCATCCTGCATAACAGGCATCGCATTTTCTAATGCTCGCCATGCCGCTTCTTTACCAGCACGATCACCATCAAAACAGAAAATAATTTCAGGAACTGCTCTAAACAACTGTTTTATATGCTCTTCTGTAGTGGCAGTTCCTAATGTCGCAACTGCATAAGAGACACCAAATTGCGCTAAAGCGATGACATCCATATAGCCTTCAACAACGATAATTCTATCGAGCTTTTGCGTATTGATTCTGGCTTCGTATAATCCATATAACTCACGTCCTTTATGAAAAACCGAAGTCTCGGGAGAGTTAATGTATTTAGGTAAATCATCACCTAAAACGCGCCCACCAAACCCAATCACCTGACCTTTGCGATTCCGAATTGGAAACATGATCCGGTCGCGATATCTATCGTAAATTTTGCCATCGTCTTTCTTGATGACTAAACCAGAATCTACTAATTGTTGCTCTTGATACGAGCCTTTAAAATGATTCAGTAAATGGTCCCAACCACTCAAGGAGTAACCGATATTGAATCGTTTACTAATTTCACCACTAAGTTCTCTACCTTTTAGGTATTCAATAGCAGTGGGTGAACCTTTTAGTTGTAGTTGGTAATACTGATTAGCATCATCCAGAAGCGTATACAAATCCTTGCTACGCTGTCGTTGTGCCTCGGTCGGCGCACCTTTCCCGCCTTTTTCACGAGGAACAGCAACACCCATTGAATCTGCCAGTGACTCTATGGCTTCAACAAAATCTAAATGCTCATACTCCATCAAAAATGAAATTGCAGATCCATGTACACCACAACCGAAACAGTGATAAAACTGCTTGTTTGGGCTTACGGTAAACGATGGAGTTTTTTCATTATGAAAAGGACAACATGCAGTAAATTCACGGCCTTTCTTTTTGAGTGGTACTCTTGCATTGATTACATCAACAATATCTGCACGCGTCAGAAGATCGTCAATAAATTCACGAGGAATACGCCCAGATGCCATAGTCAGGATTCTTGATTACTCATCTAAAATAAGAATATTCAGATGTGTTAAATTTAAAAGTCACCCCCCTACTTATAGGGGGTTTTTGCAAAGATTCAGCAAGGTTTAAATCAAAGCTTTGTTAAGTTTCTTTAATTATAGCTCAATAATAACGTTGTAAATCAGAAACAATTATCGGGATAAACTGGTATAACCCATTAAGTATTCATCAATAGAAACCGCACACTGTCGCCCTTCCCGGATAGCCCATACCACTAAGGACTGTCCACGACGCATATCGCCTGCAGCAAACACTTTCTCCAGAGATGTAGAATAAGCCTGATAGCCTTCCGTATCGCCTTTAACATTGCCGCGAGCATCTAATTCCAACTCTAGCTCTTCAAGCATACCTTCGTGAACCGGATGAACAAACCCCATTGCCAAAGTCGCAATATCGGCTTTTAATTCAAATTCAGAGCCAGCAACTTCAGACATTAACCAAGATCCGTTCTCGTCTTTATCCCAAGCTACTTTGACACATTTAATTGCTTTAAGATTACCTTCATCATCACCAACAAACTCTTTAGTGGCAACTGAGAAAAGTCTTTCACAGCCCTCTTCTTGTGAAGAAGAAGTACGCATTTTATTTGGCCAATCTGGCCATACCAGACCTTTATCTTCTTTCTCAGGAGGACGCGGCATAATCTCTATTTGAGTAACTGATGCAGCATGATGACGTATTGAGGTTCCAATACAGTCAGATCCTGTATCACCACCACCGATAACTACAACATGCTTACCTTTTGAAGATATAACCTGATCTTCTCCATGCACACCTTGAACCCATTTGGTGTTTGCTTTTAAGTAATCCATTGCAAAGTGCACGCCTTTCAAATCACGTCCGGGAATTGGAAGATCACGTGGTTTTTCTGAACCACCAGTCAATGCAACGGCATCAAATTCGGCAAGTAATTGTTTTGCAGGAATATCAACACCTATATTAATATTGGTTTTGAATTCAACACCTTCAGCAGACATTTGCTTCATACGTCTGTCGATGATTTTTTTATCAAGCTTAAAATCCGGAATACCAAAACGCATCAAACCACCAATACGTGATTCTTTTTCAAATAAGACGATATCGTGACCCGCACGGGCCAGTTGTTGTGCAGCAGCCATACCCGCAGGCCCAGATCCCACGACAGCGATTTTCATGCCTGTTTTATTCTTGGCTATTTCAGGAACAACCCAACCATTTTCAAAACCTTTATCGATAATCGCTGCTTCGATTGTTTTAATCGTTACAGAATCATCATTGATATTTAGCGTACAGGATTCCTGACAAGGCGCTGGACAAATTTTGCCTGTTATTTCCGGGAAGTTATTTGTTGAATGCAAGGTTTCAAGCGCATCTTGCCATTCACCGTGATATACCTGGTCATTCCAATCAGGAATCAGGTTATTCACCGGGCAACCTCCTTCAGGACCATCATGACAAAAAGGAATACCGCAATCCATGCAACGAGCACCCTGAGTCTGCAATTCCTCATCATCTAGTGGAATAACAAATTCTTGAAAATTGATAATACGCTCTTCTACAGGTTCGTATGATCTATCATGACGAGCAAACTCTTTAAATCCTGTGATTTTTCCCATGGTTCTTAACTACCTATCTAATCGTTTCTACTACGGTTATTGGAAATGGTTTTTTAAACTATATTCAATAATCTATTATATGAATGACTTAAGCCGCTACTTTCTTAGCGCTTTGACCTTCAAGCGCCTTGCGGTAATCAACAGGCATCACTTTAATAAATTTTGGTAAGTTTTCTGCCCAGTTATCCAAAATAGATTGAGCCAATTCAGAGCCCGTATATTTTTGATGATTTTCAACCAGTTGCTTCAGACGTGTTTCATCTGCTTGTAACAAGTCAGCAGTATTAACATTAGCACCATCTGGGCGTAAGTTTTCTAGCTCCACCATTTCGGTGTTACATCGTCTGGAAAATTCATTATTCTCATCAAAAATATAAGCTATACCGCCAGACATACCTGCTGCAAAGTTACGCCCTGTTTTACCTAAACAAACCACAACACCACCGGTCATGTATTCACAACCATGATCACCAATACCTTCTACTACAGCAGTTGCCCCTGAGTTACGTACGCAGAAACGTTCGCCACCAGAACCATTGAAATAAGCTTCACCAGAAATAGCACCATAAAGAACAGTGTTGCCCACAATAATATTATCTTGATGCTTATCTATTTTACAATCAGCCGGAGGCTGGATAATGATCTTGCCACCAGACAAACCTTTACCGACATAGTCATTTCCTTCACCAGATAACTTAATCGTTACACCTTTAGTTACCCAGGCTCCAAATGACTGACCTGCCGTACCAGACACATTGATGCTAATAGTGTCTTCAGGCAAACCTTCATGACCATACTTTTCTGCTACACGACCTGACAACATCGTACCGAAAGTACGATTATGGTTATGAATATCAATATTGATGACTACTTTTTCACCGCCATCCAAAGCAGGTTTTGCTTGAACAATTAGCTCATTATCCAAAGCTTTTTCAATACCATGGTCTTGTCCCATAGTGTGATGCTCTTCTGCATGTGTGGCAGCTACTGGTTTAGTTAATATTTTGCTGTAATCAAGACCTTTAGCTTTCCAGTGATCAATTGCAGATTTCATACGTAACTTGTCAGACTGACCAACCATTTCTGAGATTGTTCTGAAGCCAAGTTTTGCCATAAGTTGGCGCATCTCTTCAGCAACAAAGAAGAAGTAGTTAATTACATGCTCTGGCTTACCCGTAAATTTCTTACGCAATTCTGGGTCTTGAGTTGCAACGCCCACTGGACAGGTATTTAAATGACACTTACGCATCATAATACAACCTTCAGCAATCAAAGGAGCCGTAGCAAAACCGAACTCGTCAGCACCTAAAAGTGCAGCGATAACAACATCTCTTCCTGTACGCAAACCACCATCAGCCTGCACACAAACGCGACTACGTAGTTTATTAAGAACGAGTGTCTGATGGGTTTCAGCCAAACCAATTTCCCAAGGAGAACCTGCATGACGCAATGAAGTCAGCGGTGATGCACCGGTACCCCCGTCATATCCAGAAATTGTAACGTGATCCGCATGAGATTTAGTTACACCTGCAGCAACTGTACCTACACCTACTTCAGATACTAACTTCACCGAAATACGTGCTTTAGGATTCACATTCTTCAAATCATGAATTAATTGAGCCAAATCTTCGATTGAGTAAATATCGTGATGCGGCGGTGGAGAGATCAAACCTACACCTGGTGTAGAATGACGTACACGACCTATTTGTTCATTGACTTTATGACCCGGTAACTGACCACCTTCTCCAGGCTTGGCGCCCTGAGCCATTTTGATTTGCAAATCATCTGCATTAACCAGGTATTCAGTCGTTACACCAAAACGTCCTGATGCAATTTGCTTAATTGCAGAACGCTCTGGATTCATTGAGCCATCTTCTAAGGGATTGAAACGCGATGCTTCTTCACCACCTTCACCCGTATTTGATTTACCACCAATCTGATTCATTGCAACCGCTAAAGTTGAATGCGCTTCATAGGAAATACTTCCAAATGACATCGCACCTGTAGCAAAGCGTTTTACGATATCTTTTGCTGACTCTACCTCATCTAGTGGAATCGGGTTTTCTGAATAGTTAAAATCCATTAAACCACGAAGTGTTAACAAACCTTCTGACTGCTCATCAATTGTTTTTGAGAATTCAGCAAAGCTACTGGCATCATTTCCGCGAACAGCATGTTGTAACTTTGAAATAGTAACTGGTGTCCAGATATGCTTTTCACCACGAACGCGATAGGCATAATCACCACCCACATCTAGATGCTTCTCATATAGCTTCTTGTCACCATAACCTCGTGAATGACAACGGCGCGCTTCTCTAGATATTTCTTTCAAACCAACACCTTCTACAGTCGTAGAAGTGCCAGTGAAAAATTCCTCAATAAAGTCTGTCGACAATCCAACCGCATCAAAAATTTGCGCACCACAATAGGATTGATAAGTACAAATACCCATTTTAGACATGACTTTTTTCAAGCCTTTACCGACGGCTTTTATATAATTCTTTTCCGCTGTCACTTTATCCAGTTTTGAATCAAACTTACTATAGTTATCGTCAACAGTCTGCAGCGCAAGCCATGGATTAATCGCTTCCGCTCCATAACCTGCAAGTGTTGCAAAGTGATGTATCTCTAGTGCCGCACCAGTTTCAATAACTAGTCCTGTTTTTGTACGTAAACCGTTTTTAATTAAATGATGATGTACTGCAGAGGTAGCCAGTAAAGAAGGAATAGCCATTCTTTCAGCAGACATACTTCTGTCTGAAAGAATCAAAATATTGTAATGTCCGCCATCAACTGCTTCTTTCGCCTGGTCACACAAAGACCTTAGAGCTTCCTTCATGCCACCGCCTCTTAGTGCGGCGTCATAAGTCATATCAAGAGTTTTGGTTCTGAAGTCATCACCCGCATGATCAGTAATTTTTCGAACGGTTGATAACTGCTCATTAGTCATAATCGGTTGATTGATTTCGAGGCGCATACTGGTGCCACGATTATTGTGTCCTAATAAATTAGGACGTGGACCAATCAAACTTACTAAAGACATAACTATTTCTTCACGAATCGGATCTATAGGTGGATTCGTTACTTGAGCAAAATTCTGTTTAAAATAGTTTGATAAATGTCGTGCACGATGAGAAAGAACGGCAACAGGGCTATCTACACCCATTGAACCCGTCGCTTCCATACCATCTTTGACCATAGGTTCTAATAAGAACTTGATATATTCCTGTGTATAACCAAAAGCCTGTTGCTGTTTTAGTAATTCAGCCGAATCCAGGTCTTCAGGAATATCACTATCACCAAAAATCTCACACACCTTTATCTGATTTTCATCCAGCCATTCACTGTAAGGATGAGATGTAGCAAGATCTGTTTTTAGTTCATCATCAGAAATAATCCTACCTTGCTCCATGTCTATCAAGAACATTTTGCCAGGCTCTAAACGCCACTTTTTAATTATCTTGTTTTCGGGAATATCTAAAACACCCATTTCAGATGCCATAACAACAAGATCGTCATCTGTAATTAAATAACGAGCAGGTCGTAAACCATTTCGATCCAGCATTGCACCAATTTGGCGTCCATCACTGAAAGCTACAGCAGCAGGACCATCCCATGGCTCCATCAATGCTGCGTTATATTCATAATAAGCAACCCGGTCTTTGTCCATATGCTCATTGTCTTTCCATGCCTCTGGAATAAGCATAGTCATGGCTTCAGTTAAGGAATAACCACCGGCAACCATAAGCTCTAATGCATTGTCGAGACAGGCTGTATCAGATTGACCTTCTGGAATAACGGGCCATATTTTCTCTAAATCATCACCTAATAGTGTTGATTTCATTGAAGACTGACGTGCAGCCATCCAATTGACATTACCTCGATTAGTGTTGATTTCGCCATTATGCGCAATCATTCTAAATGGATGAGCCAAATTCCACGTTGGGAAGGTATTCGTTGAAAAACGTTGATGAACCAGTGCTAAAGCAGATTTAACATTTGGCTCGACTAGATCCTTATAGTACTCACCCACCTGTTCCGCTAAAAGCATGCCTTTATAAACAATAGTTCTAGAAGACATAGAACAGATATAGAAGAATCGACTACCGTCAACCTCATCAGAATCAACTCTTGCAGTTAGAATTTTGTGAATAACGAACAGCTTTCGCTCGAATTCGTCCTGATCTTTAATTTCATCACCCCAGGCTATAAACACCTGAAACACGGCTGGTTCGGTTGGTTTTACCGATTCACCAAGGCCTCTAGAATCAACCGGAACTTGACGCCAACCAATGAAACGTTGGCCAATTTCTTTTATCACACTTTGAACAAGCCCTTTAAGCTCAGCACGTTGACGCCCATCTTTAGGCATAAACAGCATACCAACGCCATATTTTCCTGACTCTGGTAAATTAAAATCTGTCGCATCACCCTGAAAAAACTCATCAGGAATCTGCATCAACAAGCCAGCACCATCACCCGCTTTTGAATCTGCACCTACAGCTCCACGATGCGTTACTCTTTCGAGTATTGTAAGACCTTGCTCAACGATGTTATGACTTTTCTCGCCTTTAATATGAGCAACAAAACCCACGCCACAAGCATCATGCTCATTCGCAGGATCATACAAACCTTGTTTGGCTGGAAGAATATTCATGCTCTCTTTTATTATCGTATTAGTTGAAGCATTATTCTTAAGGTTTAACTTCGATTTATTAGCTTTTGAAGCTGATGTTGCTTTAGTGCGCATAAAATTCCTCGACAAATCCATCTAGAAAAGTCTATTAATTATGTTATTTTCAATTAAAGACTCACCCAAATAAGCCCTTGAAATTAGGGGTTTGGGGTAAAAAGGGCAGGACAGTATACCAGCTTTTTAATAGCTTTTTATACCTACAAATGTATAAATCCTATCAGACATTTAATACAGATTATTACTTTGCCATTTTAGTTTACTATCATACTACTTTAATAGTAATACTCGATTACTATTAATACTTACACAAACTATAGAGTCTTTGCAATACTCATAACTATACAGATTTGACTATTTGTTGATTCTTTCTTTTTAATTTTTTCACTAGATCACGCCCGACAATCGTTAAGAATTTATTATAAATTTTAATATTTTTTTGCTCGAGCTTATACAAATCAGCATGCGTCCAGTACGCAACCACCACATCATTTTTAGCAAACACATCAGCGGATGCTGTTTGCTTACTCATAAAACTCATCTCGCCAATAAAATCACCACTGGTGATAGATGCAATTTCATTAAATGAAGAAATAACAGAAGCAGTCCCACTCAATAATAAGAATAATTCATTAGTATCCTCACCTTCAGACATAATTCTTTCTCCTGCCTTATAAACATGATAGGGATTAGTCGTGATAATTTTTTTAAATTCGCGCGTTGTCAATGTTGTAAATGCTTCTTTGTATATACCCTTTATCTGATCTGGCAACATCACCGTACTTCGATTAAACAAGATCATTGCTGCATGATATGAATTAATAACCAAGTAAGCCGCATTCCATCCAGCCATAGAGGTTAACCCCAAACTGATACCGGCAACAATATATAACAAGGCGGCAATAATTAAGAAAACTCTTAACCAGAAAATATTACTAAAAACATATGCTGCAAAGCTAAAAACAGCTGCAATGCTGTAAAGGTATTCACCAGAAAAAGGTGTTAAAAATGAATCCATATCTATAAGCCCAACTAATACTTCTAAATCACCCTACTATTAATAGTAGAGAATTAATTAATAATCTTATATTTCTATTGTCACCCCCCCACATTTAAGGCAGTTTTTGTTTATGTGACAGAGAAATTACTATGCTACAGTTAGCGCCAATGAATAGACCACAAACACATTTGGGTAGCTACCAACAAGCGATTAGACTTTTCTGGAAAGAGCTATACATGACTGGCGGAAAAACATTATATAGCCAACAACACTTCGGACCAACTAAACCAGACTGGATTAATATAGAACATGTTTTTCCAATGGCATGGGTAGTCAAATCGTTAAAATGCCGTGACCGCAGAGACTGCCGCAGTAACTCGACCAAATTTAATTTCATCGAATCGGATATGCACAACCTATTCCCCAGCAGGCGTGATTTGAATATGCTAAGGGCCAGTCATCGCTTTGGCTCGATCAAACATAAAGACTCGCCAAATCAAGACAAAATAGACAAAGCAATAAAAGGCGAAGTCAGATTATTCGGCTCTTACGATTTTAAAGTAGACAACAAAAGAAGAATGGTTGAACCGGCGCCCGCAAGTCAGGGTGAAATAGCTCGTGCCATGTTTCACATGTCAGAAACTTATAAACTTAAGATCTTTTCCAAACAAGCAAAAACACTCGCTTACTGGAATAAACTTGACCAACCCAGCAAAGAAGAAAAGCGCCGCAACGATATTATCGAAGACCTACAGGGCACTCGAAACCACTTCATTGACTACCCAAAAGAAATCGACAACTTGCTCTAAGTTCCTTGATAGTGATCAAGCCATAATAATCCTAATTGAGATATTCTTTCTCAAAATTGTTACAAACCAATGGATTCACTAGACCATGCAAGTTCTTAACCTAAGCTCTCCCAGTAACCCGCCTAAATTTTCTTTTTTTGATCTGGGATTCAGACCATTTTTCTTAGGCGCTGCGTTATATGCGGTGGTATCAATTTTTATTTGGTTACTCGTATACTCGATGGGTTTTCAAATGCCGCAATCACCCATTTCAAGTATGCAATGGCATGCCCATGAAATGATTTATGGTTATAGCATTGCTGTAATCGCTGGTTTTTTGTTAACTGCAACCAAGAACTGGACTGGCATCCAAACATTAAATGGAAAACCTCTATTTGCGCTTGCATGTGTATGGATAGCGGCTCGTATCGCGCTGTTCTCTGGGCAAATAATGGCGGCAGCTTTATTTGATTTACTTTTTACCTTGTGGCTTTCACAAGCTATTGTCACGCCAATCGTTAAAACCAAACAGTGGTCGCAATTAGCTATTGTGGTGAAACTGCTATTATTACTCGTCACTAACGCTCTATTCTATTTAGGCGCAATGGGAATACTTGATCAAGGTGTCAATTGGGGCATCTATGGTGGACTATATATGGTAATAGGCTTGATACTCATGATGGCTCGTCGCGTTGTCCCATTCTTTATAGAACGTGGTGTAGATGAAACCGTGACACTCAAAAACTCCAGGTATCTCGACCTTTCTAGCCTCGCGTTATTTTTGATTTTTGTCGTATTAGAACTTGGCAATATCAGCCCTATGTTTTCAGCCTATAGTGCAATTTTGTTGTTTATCGTTAACGCAATTCGTTTAGTAAATTGGCACACACCAGGCATTTGGAAAAAGCCATTACTATGGAGTTTATATATCGCTATCTGGTTTATCTGTGTTGGATTTCTTCTGTTCGGTTTAAGTTATTTTTTAGGCATTTCTAAATTTGTTGCCATTCATGCACTTTCTTATGCGGGTATCGGCGCAATCACATTAGGAATGATGTCTCGAGTTGGCTTAGGTCACTCTGGTAGAGATGTAAGTAACCCGCCTAAAGCGGTAGGTATTGCCTTTGGCATTCTGATTCTTGGCGCAATAGTCCGTGTATTCTTGCCATTAATTGATTCCAGCCATTATGTATTGTGGATTGAAATATCTCAGGGCTTATGGATATTAGCTTTTCTCACCTTTTTCATTACTTATTTACCTCTCTTGATGAAAGCCAAAGAGCCAGATTAATAACAAAGATCCTATCAATACTTGTCTGATTCGTTGCTAACTTATACGATGAGTTATCTAAAATGAATAAGGTAATAAATCAATGTCAAAATGGGCTCGAATAGATTATCAAGGTAAACCGACAATAGCTGAAGTCAAAGGAGATACGCTACATTTGCACGATGGCGATTTGTTTTCTGACCATCAAGAAAACGGTTTAACCGTTGCAATCGCAGAAGCAAATTTTCTAGCTCCCAGTGATCCTAAACAGTTTTTAGGGTTGTGGAATAACTTCCACGAGCGGCGTGTTCTCGACAAACTTTTCATGCCGAAATCACCGCTTATTTTCGTCAAACTTGCTAGCTGCATTACGGGTCATAAAAGCGAGATATCACTTCCTAAAGGTTATGATCAGCGTGTTAAATTTGAGGCTGAACTAGGTGTAGTGATTGGCAAAGAATGTTTTCAAGTTTCAACAGAAGACGTTGATGATTATATTTTCGGATATACCTGTGTCAACGATGTCACCGCACCAGAAACTCTATTTGAAGAAGAAGGATTCACACATTGGTGTCGCTCAAAAAGTTTCCCAACGTTTGGACCTTTAGGCCCTTTTATAGAAACCGATATTGATCCATCAAAGCTAAACATTCAAGCGATACTGGATGGTAAGTTAGAACAGAATTATCCAGTGTCAGATATGATTTTTAGCCCACAAGAGATCGTCAGCATTATTTCTCAGGATATAAAACTACTTCCTGGTGATGTCATTGCCTGCGGAACGTCTTCCGGTGCGATTGATATGCAAATTGGACAGACTATTGAAATTAATATTGATGGAATTGGTCGGCTTGAAAATACCTATGTGGGATAGAGGAAATAGGCAATATAGAAAATTATAGGTAATATGGTGAATCAAAATAAGTCTTTAACAAAAAAAGGCTTAGCTCTGCATAAATTCTATTTAGGTTTTTAAACTACAAAAACCTAATATCATTCATAAGTAGGGGGGTGACCTAACCTCCCTACTCTATAAATTGATTAGTCTTTAAACGCTTAAGACCACATATTTACTAATAAAAAAACACTTACTAACGTCTAATTATCTCTTTTACATTATCTGTCAGAAATCTCTGATTACCTTTAAATACTTCTAGTAAACCAGGTGATTGATCTCCTTTCGCATTGACATTCAGGTGGTAACTGAAATTACCGTTATTGAATACATAACGATGATTTCTGCCTGTTCTATCCACTTCCAAACGACCGTTTGATAAAACGATATCTGGCTTAACTGCTGTACTCACATTTACAGGCCAGGAAGCATAGCGTAAGCGCCCATTTCCAATATCATCTACACGAACATGGTAACGATTAGTTTTCCACTCTAAAACCGATTGTGCGTAGTTACTCACACTTCTATGTAGCGCACTTCGTCCTCTTGCCAATATTTGAGGTTTCACTTGCTGCTTCATTTGTGGCTTAACATGTGATTTTACTGGTTGATAAGTATATGTCTTATTTGAGCTTTTATTATTGCTTACATAAGTAGACGTTTGTTTCAGTGAAAGAATATTTCCATCGTGATCCAGCCAAACATCGCCATCGAATAACATAATGCCGCGCCAGCCAACTGCATTCCAATCCTTACGTGCATCAGATGAGGCAATAGATTCAAACAGGTTTTGATCAAATACCTCATCGAAGCGAGAGACAAATTCGTACTCGTTATTAATCGCTGGCCTATTTGTTTTTGCCATTAATGGATATGAAACAAGTTTAGCAATACTTGCCGTGTTTCTACTTTTGAAAGCCTCTATTAGGTTCTGTACTTTTGCGATGTCTTGCCCTTCAACCGCATAAGTTTGTGGCGTGAATAACGACCACGAAAGTAATAAACAAGGTAAAACTTTTGTAAATTTCATAATTGAATGTTCCCCATACATTATGTATTTTATTTTTTATTATAATTTTTGCTTAGCCTATCATAAATTAGACAATAAATATAATATAATCAATGTGTTATATTGCGCACAAATATTAATTGATAATAGTTTATTTCTAGATTTTAAATTAGCAAGCCAAGCTAACACTATTCAGTCTACTTAACTTTACTCCTCGTTCATAAAAATTGCTTAATCCAGATAAACGGTTAATATAATTACAAATAAATAAAATAAAATGAGCTAAATAACGAATGAGAATACATTCGCAATAAAAAAGGGCTATAAGTAGGGGGGTGACTTTAGATAAAACCAGATATATTTATTTAGATAGGGGTTTAGAAACCTAATGCTAATGAGCCCAGATTTTCTAATCATTGCCGCGATTATTTTCTTCGTTGCAGGCATATTCCACGGCAGCATTGGCACCGGCTTTCCCATGATCGCGACACCACTGCTGGCGTTAATTACAGACCTTCAGATTGCAATTATTCTAACGTTAATTCCAACGGTACTAGTTAATCTGGTTAGCATTATCAGCGAAGGGAACGCTTTGGCCGCGGTAAAACAACATGTACCACTGGCTTTATATGCCTTACTTGGGAGTTCGCTAGGTACGATATTACTGATATCACTGAATTCAGACATTTTCAAAGCGCTATTAGGGATAGCTATCCTAATCTATTTATACATCGACAAAGTCCAGTTCAATTTATCCTGGATAAGGCAACGACCCCAACTATCAAAACTAATCTTCGGCACATCTGCTGGCTTTCTCGGTGGCTTGACCAATGTTATGGCGCCGGTTCTAATCATCTATTCCTTAGAATCACGCCATACTAAAAAACAGATTATTCAGGCAAATAATTTGTGCTTTATGTTTGGCAAGCTGATCCAGATCATCCTGTTCTCATCATACGGCCTGTTTAATCAGAGCGAATTGACAAACTCTTTGATCATGATTTTGGTCACATCATTTGCCCTTTTTATTGGCATTAAAATCAAAAAAAGAATCGAGGCCGATCTATACAAAAAAATACTCAAAAGACTATTACTTGTATTAGCGATCATCATTTTGATTCAAGTGGCTTTTTAAATTCAATATTATGTCACCCCCCTACTTTAAGCATGTTTTTTGCTTGTTAATCCTTCAAAAATATAGATTGAAACGAGCTAAAATGAATTAAATTAATTTTTATTCAATTAATTTAATCTTAAAATTCTACTCTTCTAATACGTATACATACTCACAAAAATATATCAATATTTCTTATTACAAACAATAACTTAACTATTCTATAAATAGCATCTTTGTAATTTGAAAAACTATTTCTTTAAGATATTTTTAGCATTCATAAAATAATTATTTTAAAAATAAATGAATCCAAAAAAAATAATGCTGCGTTTCTATAACCAAGACACAGACGATTAAGTCTTAAGCAAAATAACAGGAAACATTAACTAAATTTTAAAGGAAATTATTATGAACACTAAAACAAAAGCAATCTTGGCAAGCACACTTTTAACAGCACTTTTTGCAGGCCAATCTGCAATCGCTGGTCAAGATAATGACCAAGGTGTTTTCGCAACAAATACTGTAGTAACTGAATCAGTAATGACTGACAAAGTTCGCTACGACGCATCAACATTTGATTAGGAAGAAACTGTAGTAAGCGGCAGAAAATAAATAAATATTTAACAGATAAAACATTAAATAAAACGTTTGAAAATAACCTAAAACGATTTTTAAAACAAAATTAGAGGAACAAAGACATGAACACTAAAGCAATCATCGCAAGCACACTTCTTACAGCAGTATTTGCAGGCCAATCTGCAATCGCTGGACAAAATATAGAAGGCAGCGTTTACGCAGAATTATCTGCTAAAAGCCAATCAGTAATGATGGAAAAAGTGAATTACTCTGCAGCAGATAAATCAACTATCAGTGCAGAACTAGATGCAGAACTTTTCCCACAGGGTGAAGGTCAATAAGATCTAGCGAAAGCTCAGTAAAAAGTAAAAAAACTCTCTCCTTAGAAGCCCTTTACTCGAAGAGTACGGGGTTTTTTTTTATTGTTAATTTAGGCAGAATAAAGATTGGTAATAATAAGTAGATTGAAAATCTCTTTATGAAAAATTAAAACTAGCCGAATTTTGTTTGTCCTGCTTTTTATCGGCAATATCACCAACACGATACGCATCAAGAATACTCAGAATCCACACCGCCAAATAAATCAAAAATGCCGTATTCATAACACCAGTATTAGTTTCGACCATACTGTCAGAGAGTATGCCGATCAATCCGTTACTCATCTGATCTAAAGCACCGCTATTTATTTTAGTAATTATTGCACTAGACAGTTTGATGATTTTCGCTACGATAACAGCCAATGCGGTCACTGAAATCACAGCATAAATAGCACCAGACAAATACCGCTTAAGCATAAAATGACCTGCGCCAGGTAAAACCAACGCTGAGAGCAAAGCTGCTTTAAGTGAGTTTTTCATAAACTTTATTGTATCTATTCAAAATCTAGCATCTATAGTGGCATAGCCGCAATGAATATGTGCTGAATTTACATTCAGCTCTATTATCATGTAATGAGTGTCTTTTTTTTCACTCTTAATTCGATTAAATAAAGACAGAAATCTACCACAAAGTACTGTGTTAGACTCCTGCCACTTCTAGCTATCATTTGAATCTAAAATGTCTGAAAATAAATACCAGCGCTTGCGCCAACTAGACCAAGCGGCACCCATTGCAACGCAAATTCCACATCAAGAAACGCATCATTCTCGCACCCTGGATGATCCTTATCATTGGTTAAAAGACCAGAACTATCCAATGGTTGATGATAAAAAAATTATCGGATATTTAGAAGAAGAAAACGCTTACTACCAATCGTTTTTGAAACCTAATAAGTCTTTAGTCGAGACTATCTTTCAGGAGTTTAAAGGGCGTACCGATGAGCAAGAAACCTCTGTGCCATACGTCTCGAACGGTTATGAATATCAGTGGTATTTTCGTGCGGGAGAAGAGTACCGCACGCGAACCCGCAAGAATTTAGTAACGGGTGAAGAAGCCATATTTTTGGACGAAACTGCCTTAGCAAAAGACCATGATTATTTTGTTATTGGGGATTGGGATATCAGCCCTGATAATCGCTATTTAGCGTACACATTCGATACTGATGGTGACGAGCGCTATCAGCTTCGTATCAAAGATCTTGAGACTGATGAGTATTTAGATGACGTATTGAATGACGTTCAAGGCGAACTTGAGTTCAATACTGATGGCACAAAACTCATGTATGCCTTGCTTGAGCAAGGTCGTTGGCTTTCTAAAAACATAAACGTACACACAATTGGTGAACAGCAGAAAGACGACATAAGCGTCTATACAGAAGAAGACGATGGCTTTTACATCGGTTTCGATAAAACCAGCAGTGAAGAATTTATGGTGATTGTATCTTCACAAGGCGAAGTTGAAGAATCGCATGTTTTAAGCGCTGATTTTTCTGGGGAGCTTGTTACCTTGGTAGACAGAAGTGAAGGCTTTACCCAGTCAGTTGACCATGCGCATGGTGAATTTTATATTCTTGCCAACGATACACACTCAAACTTTCGTTTAGCCACAGTCAGTGATAAAAACCCCGTTAAAGAAAATTGGAAAACGATTATTGACGGTTCTGATGCATCTTATTTATTGGGACTACAAACCTTTAAAGATTTCTTTGTGCTTAAAACCCGTGATCTGGGTTTAGAAAAAATTCATGTTCTGCCCTATGTTTCGCCTGATGTTTCGCCTGATGTCACGTCCAATACAAGCTCAAAAAATATAGAAGCACATATTATCGAGTTTCCTGAGCCATTATTTACTGCTGGTTTGGGCGTTAACCCTGAATTTGATCAAAGCTTTATTCGTCTGTCTTATGAGTCGATGATCACACCGCATACCGTGTTCGATTACGATTTAACCAAGCGTGAATTAAGCACCCGTAAGGTACAAAAGATTCCATCGGGTTACGATAAATCCCAATACGAAACCAAGCGCATTATGGCTCCCGCACGAGATGGCGTGATGGTTCCCGTGTCATTGGTATATAAAAAAGGCTTCAAACAAGACGGTAGCCATCCAATGTGGCTTTATGGCTATGGTGCATACGCAGCTACCATCGAACCTTCGTTTTCATCAGGATTACTCAGTGCGCTTGATCGTGGTTTTGTCTATGCAATCGCGCATGTTCGCGGTGGCTCAATGATGAGTTACCAATGGTATTTAGACGGTAAATTAAAGAAGCGCACCAACACATTTAATGATTTTGTTGATGTCGCCCGTCATTTGGTGGATGAAAAATACGTAAGCGCTGGCAATATCTCAATTTCAGGACGCAGTGCGGGTGGCGAATTAATGGGTGCTGCGGTCATTCAGGCACCAGAGTTATGGCGCTCAGTTAACCTGGGTGTGCCGTTTGTTGATGTATTAAATACCATGCTCGATGCCAGCCTGCCATTAACGCCACCGGAATGGAAAGAATGGGGAAATCCAATTGAAAGTCCTGAAGATTATGACTTGATCGCCAGCTATTCCCCTTACGACAATATCGAGAAACGTGAATATCCACCCATGTTTGTGAGTGGTGGTATTAACGACCCTCGAGTGACTTACTGGGAGCCTGCAAAATGGACAGCCAAAATGCGCGAACTAAAAACGGATGAGAACCTATTAGTGATGCGAATTAATATGGGTGCCGGACATTTTTCTAATAGTGGTCGTTATGGCCGTTTAAAAGATTACGCTGAAGAATACGCGTTTATGTTCTTGGCCCATGGCATTGAAGAATAAACCAGCGAATCAAAAAGCTATGACGAGCAACTATAATGCGACGTACCACCCGCTTCAAAGAACTGAGGTGGTTTCAGTCTATAGTATTTTTCCTCAATCTCCTTCGACTGTTCTGCGTAAGGCTGCGTCATGATATCTTGTAGCTCACGAATTAAATCGTAGTTCCCGATCGCAGCATTTTTATAAGCAGGCACTACGAACCACTCTCGCAAAATGTATTTGGGATTAACGCGTTTCATCTGTCTGGAAATTTCCTCATTTGACTGAGAAGATGAGTCACCGTTTATTAACGTTTTCCACTTTGTAAGCCACGCTGACCAGCGCTCATCCAACTCTTTTGCGCTCGAGTTCGAATTTGAGTAGAAACTCTTTTTGAGTGGGTCAATATTGTCAGGTATCCCTGAAAGTTCGCGGAAGAAAATCGTGTAATCGACAGACGTTTGCATCATCAACGTGAACAGCTCTTTGAATAGTTCTCTGAATAACGCAGGGTCAAATGTTGAAAGTCCAAGTTTGGCAGCCCACATCTTTTCCATTTCGGTATGCATCTCAAGTGCAAAACCATCGTCAATGTCATTGAGTTGTTGCAAAGCCTCTGGATTCGAAGCCAGTAAAGGCTTTAAAGCCGAACAAAAACTCCCAAAGTTCTTTTCCGCTGCTACTGGTTGATTGAGGAAGGAGTAGTGCTCTCCACCTCCCGTCCAGGGCTGGAAACGTGGATCAAACAATTCGCAAAATCCATAAGGGCCGTAATCAAGCGTGAAGCCACCAGCAGCACAATTATCACTGTTAAAGTTGCCTTGGCAGTAGCCGACGCGAATCCAGTTTGCGATCAGTGTCGTCAGGCGACAGCGAAACTCGCGTGCAAGCAACACGACTTTGTCATCAAGAGTTAATTGCGGATCTATAACATCAGCGTACTCACGATCGATCAAGTGCAACACAATCTTCTCTAACTCTGCCATTGCCTGTGGATGCTCATTACCACGCGCTCGACGTCCGAAGAGTTCGAGTTGACCCACGCGAATATATGATGGGGCAACGCGAGTCGAAATAGCCACTGCATCGGAAACCATAATATCCGGATCTTTCTGTCGAGATCCTTCCGAATACCACGGTCGCTTAACCGTTTCTGTTTTCGATGCGTACAAACTTAAAGATCGTGACGTGGGAACGCCCAGCGCATGCATCTGCTCCTGCGCCAAAAACTCACGCACGCTAGAACGCAACACCGCACGACCATCTGCACCGCGAGAATAAGGCGTGCGTCCGCTTCCTTTGAGTTGCATTTCCCAGCGTTGGCCTTTAATAACAGCCTCAAGCACTGACGCTGCGCGTCCATCGCCGTAGCCGTTACCCGTTTTAAAAGGACATTGCTGGGTGTATTCGTTACCGTAAATAGAAAGCGCATACCCCGTTGACCATCCTATCTTGCGCATCGGGTGTGGAAGATTTGAAAGATCACCAGAGAACATACTCTTGAAGTCAGCTGATTGCGCCATGTTGTCAGCGAAGCCCAGTTCACGAAAAAAGGTTTTACTATGCGTGACGTATTCAGGATTTTCAATTTGCATCGGAGTAACCGGCACATAGTGTCCCGAGAACACCTGACGAGGCGACTGGTTGACTCCGTCTGTTTTCGCATCAGGATCTGCATCGAGCGTATTCAACAGCGAATAATCTGCCAGACTTGCAAGATCGTTAAGCGTTTCTATATTTAAACTCTCATCACTGGCAGCCGAACTGAACGCTACTTCTGTTGCGGGATTTTGATTGTTGCTAGGTTGCTGATTGTAGCTTGGGTCCAGAGTCTGCATGAAATGCTCTTATTGTCTTAAGGAGTTTTAATCGAAACGATCATAATAAAAGGGGTCGGCCTCAATAGATATAACGAGTCAATATTATAAGGTTTTTGTCTTTCACATTTCTTATGATTTTTTTTTCAAGTTTCTTTCAACTTAAGAGTACCTAATTGATAACAGATAACATTAAGATTTTGATGCAATGGCAAAATAACGTGCTTTTAAGATCGCATTTTCTGACTCACCAATCTTAATCGTTAAACGCATGGTACTTTTTCCTTTATCTTTAAAATTTTGATGAAAAGCTTGACGTTCTTCACTGTTAACTGATGCGCTACAGACTATATCGTCAGTGACGGGAGACTTATACATAATCTCGGCTTTACCAACTACCAGATCACCCGACATTTCAAATAATTCCATATTGTAGTAACACAATGCCCAGCCAGCCAGAATTCCTGTTGAATAAATGCTACCTGCAAAGCCTGTTCCATGGAGATTAAAATTTTCAGATAAGGGTGCTCTCACTACGATTGAATCAGCTTCTAATAACGATATAGAAAACTGCATCGCGTTGCTTAGTGGAATAGTCTCTCTTATTTTATTGAGTATTCTTAATCGTGCTTCAGATGTGTCTGACATAATGGTTGGCTATCTCTTTTCTTTTGTAGATGGGTTTAAATCTATCTCATTCAAACATCTATTTTAAAACTCATCAATCGATGGTTAAAGACACTATTTTCAAAGGATGATTATCATCAAATGAAGGGAAGTCATCGTGACAATCTAACCACGTCGCCTCACTGACTGAGCGCCCCTGTTTTTCAACACAACGCACTAAACTATTGAACCAGTCTTCTCTATCAACCTTCGCCACATTATTACAGGCGATAACCTTACCCCCGGGCTTCGTCGCTAATACCGCAGGTTTAAATAAGCTTTGATAATCATTGATTAAATCGACAGTGCCAAACGCACTTTTAGCGAACCGAGGCGGATCTAAAAATACCAGATCAAACTGCGATGCCGACATTTTAGGGTAACTTGGGAGTTTTTTAGGGTTACGGCCAGTCACTTTCAGACCAGCTAATTGGCGCAGTGCGGGAAAGGCATCACTGTGTATAAACTGACACACAGATCCAACCTCATTCAGTTCTGCATTCTTTCTCCCAGCTTCTAAAGCAAATGATGAGAAATCAACATTAACAACTCGCTTAGCACCACCGACTGCAGCAGCCGTTCCAATACCACACGTATAAGCAAATAGATTCAGCACACTCTTCTTATGGCTGTTTGCTTTAAAAAACTCTCGACCAACACGCATATCTAAAAACAGCAGTGGGTCTTGCCCTTCATGACGTAATTTGCTCGTGTATAAAATACCATTCTCAGAAATCACTTGTTCTGATCGAGCAAAAGCTTCAGTTTCAGCATCAAGCTCATTAAGAATGCGCGAGTTTCTATTGGAACGGTCGTTATACACAATCGGCAAATCAGCTACCGCTAGCAACTCTTTGTGAATCACCTCAATTTCATCTTCGGTAAGCGTCTGATGAAACGTTTGAATTAACCAGGCATCACCATAACGATCAATATTCAGTCCATTTACACCTTCAACCGTGCCATGAAATACGCGAAAACAATTTGTTTTTGATGAATCCGTTTTTAATGAATCAGAGGATGCTGTACTTAGTTGAGCAATAAGGTCAGCACGTTTAGCTAAAGCAGTATTCAGCAGAGAAGCAAGTGGCATAATTAAGGAGCTCGTTTTTGATATGAAAGATAGTGAAGTAAGTGTGTAGTTAAGAACGAAGTAAAGGATGCAATTAGACAACATAATGCCAGATAACGAACTGACATTCTAACAAACTACGCTGCGACTCTAATTAAAAACAAGTAAAAACAAACAACTGTCACCCCCCTACTTTTAGGCAGTTTTTCCTGGCTTATTAGGAGATGAAATTATTGGTGAAATTTGATCTGAAATTAGCACTACAAACCAGCTACACCCTATTCGCAAAAATAACTATTCAGAGACCAGTACCACTGTAGCACTTCTAGCCTTTCACGTTATAATCTAAAAATGAAATCCCTCTTCCTAACTCCTCCAATGACGCAGTTGAATACTGCCTACCCTGCCACCGCTTACATCACTGGCTTCTTGCGTAAAGAAGGCTATGACGTAGTTCAGCGTGACATGGCTATCGAGGTGTTGTTGTCGATGCTGACAACCGAAAGCATAGATACGATACTGGATAGAGTTGAAGATAATTACGCTGATTTTGAAGACGATGAGTTACCTGACTCGATCTATCATTTTCTCGTTCATGTGGATGCTTACCGTCGCTGTACAGGACCTGTGCTGCGTTTCTTACAGGGTAAAGATCCTAGCTTGGCGCTTCGTATAGTGTCCCGACAGTTTTTACCTGAAGGGCCCACATTCGAAAACCTCAATGAGATGCAGGAGATTTCCGAGAATGTTTTGCATCAGGCCTTCGGTGATTTAGGCACGCAAGATAAAGCCAAGTATTTGGCAAGTTTGTACATTGATGACTTAGTCGCAGTTATTCATGACGGCGTAGACCCTAACTTTGAAGTATCGCGTTACGGTGAACGCCTCGCCGCATCAAACCCAAGTTTCGATGACTTATATGAAACCTTGCACGGCGACATAAGCTTTACAGAAGAACATATCCGCTGCTTGCTGGATGATTATCTGGCGCAGGAATCACCCGATGTCGTAGGCATTACCGTGCCATTTCCGGGGAATATGCTGGGTGCTTTGCAGATCGCTAAATACTGCAAAGAAATCAAACCTGACATGCCCGTGCTGATGGGCGGAGGTTACGTCAATACAGAGTTACGCACATTAAAAGACATTCGTTTGTTTGAATATGTCGACTTCATTTTATTAGACGATGGCGAACAGCCATTATTGAGTCTGCTTGATTACTTGCAAGGGGAAGCGACTGAAGCTGACTTGGTAAGGACGTATCACCTGAAAAACAAGCATTTAGAAAAAGGCGAACTCGTTTATAGCAATAATAAGCAATTACCCGATGTGCCCCACAAAGATATTGGTACCCCATGTTATGACGGCCTACCGCTAGATAAGTACTTATCACTGTGTGAAATGCTCAACCCCATGCATCGGATCTGGAGTGATGGTCGCTGGAATAAACTGACCGTTGCACACGGTTGTTATTGGTCCAAATGTACATTTTGCGATATCAGCCTGGATTATATTGGTCGCTATGACGAAGCCGGAGCTGACATCATTGTTGAACGTATCGAACAGTTAATAGCAGAAACAGGTCAAACAGGCTTTCACTTTGTCGATGAAGCCGCACCACCCAAAGTGCTGTTTGCAATGGCAGAAAAATTGATTGAAAAAAACCTCATCATTACCTGGTGGGGCAATATCCGTTTTGAAAAAACCTTTACTCCCGAAAAGTGTCAGCTACTGGCAGACTCAGGCTGCATCGCAATTAGTGGTGGATTAGAAGTCGCATCCGACAGACTATTAACGCTAATGAAAAAAGGCGTAAGCATCGAAAAAGTCGCACGCGTCACACGTGGTTTTGCCGATGCGGGGATTCTCGTTCATGCCTATCTTATGTATGGCTTCCCCACACAAACTGCAGAAGAAACCGTAGACTCATTAGAAGTCGTCAGACAGTTAATGTTTCATGGCTGTTTCCAATCGGCATACTGGCATCGATTCTCAGCCACTATTCACAGCCCTGTAGGCTTACAGCCTGATGAATATAAGATAACCTTACACCCGAATAAAAACATCACCTTTGCCAATAACGATGTCGCCTTTAGTGACCCTGAAAATGTCGATCATGATCTATTAGGAGAAGGACTAAAGAAAGCGCTGTATAACTATATGCACGGATTAGGTTACGAACAGCCCATGCAATTCTGGTTTGATGACAAAACGAATCAGCAGGTTGGTGGCACTCGGGTTAAACCGGACTATATTGCGCAGGCGTTGGCTTAGGGGTTTAGTAACAATTACTAACTATTTAGATGCCCCCCCTACTTACAACTCCTTTATTAGCTTATGCTAAATCATCAGAGTGTAATGCGATGGATATTTTTAAAAAGCCTCACTTTCGGTGGCTAATAATTCATTAGCAATAAGGCAAAGACCATCAAATATAAATGATTTAAACAATCAAATTAAACGACAATCATATTGCGACATTTTGCCATCATCAGTCATTAGCGCATACTTTCTATTCAGTGCTTGTGAGACAAGCATTCTGTCAAAAGGGTCTTTATGATGAAACGGTAGTTCTTTTAGAGCCAGCGCATCCTCTGCTGAAAAGTCTAATAATTCAAACCCACTCTCTTTTGCTATAGCAATCGGATCATAATTAACCACTAATTTACCTATGGAAGCCTTAATCATTAACTCAGTGATCGAAACAGAACTCACGTAAATAATATTTGCCGCCGTCTCAATCTCTAATCTTTGTTTGTCATCAAGCTTAGACGGATCTGATATCGCCCATAAAAATATGTAAGTATCAATTATGATTCTCATTATTTTTCAGAGCCATAAAACAGATCATTAATCGAGTCATCTTCCTTATTAAAATCTTCAGGTATTGACACTTTCCCTTTAAGCAAGCCCAGCTTGCGTTTACCCAAAGACTTATGAATCACAAGATCAGCGATAGGAAGATTATTCTTAGCAATGGTTACTTTTTCACCGTGATACACCATATCAATAAGCTTGGATAGATTCGTTTTAGCTTCGGAGATATTAATAATCATAAGATACCTTTAAATTCAAATATGGTGCATTATACCAAATCAGACCTAGTTGGTCTACTTTGCAATTAAGAAACACCCGAGTAAAGCCGGACTTTATTGCGCAGGCACTGGCGAAGGGATTTAATAAACAATAAGTCTTTTAATGACACCCCCCATATATGGTCTCCTCCATTTTTGCAAAATAATATTCAACCGTTTTGACAGGGATAGATTTGCTTCCATA
>NZ_CANLZW010000020.1 GCF_947495625.1 uncultured Cocleimonas sp. | reverse complement strand
CCTGAGTAGGTTCTTGAGGCTAGAGCCTTGAACCTCTTCCACGTCCTAAGGACGTGGTTCTTATGTGTAATAGAATTACTGAATAGAAGCCACCTATTGAGATCCAAATATACCTCAAAAAAGTACCATAGTTTTTACTGAAAATAAGATATCCTTCAATATACTTAGTTTTATTGTCAAATTAATTATGGATTCCAATTGTGTTAAAATAACAGCCCCCCCTAGGCAGCCATCAGTTCCGGCAAAAAATCTAAATTTTTTGATAAGAAGAAGTTTTGAAATTGTTATGTTAATGGCTTTTTTTATTCTTTTGCTTAACCCTTTGAATAAAATCGGTTCACCCTATCAAACTGTAATTGAAACCAAAAATGAAAATTCTGCACAATGGGTTTTTTTTAAAGACACTTGGCTTCACCAAGCTGATGCTGGAGATAAGCTAGCATTTTACCGATTTAATTCAGAGTTTCAAAAACCCATTGGTGAAGTTGAAATAGTAGCTTTAAAAGATGGTGTATATAAAGCCAAAGTTATTCCATCAAGTTTCGTATTCCCAGTTGGCAACCAAGGCAGCGTAATATTTGAATCGGATAACCTGATCAAAATAAATCTAGGCACAAATCACAAAATACAAAAAAACCAACGAATTAATTTGTATAAAGATCAACAAAGAGTAGCATATGTAAAGATCACTAATGTGAGTCAAAATGAATCAACTGCAGAAGTTATCCAGTATGAACCTGGTATGGAAACACAAAACTTAATTGGGTTGCAAGCAAGTATCTACATCTATTCAAATGGCGTTTATTTAAACAATAATCCGTTGATTCGAGCTTTTCAGTGGTTTGTATTAATCATAGTTTTTAGTTTATGGTTAACTACTTTTTTTCCGTCCGGAAAAAATATTTGGCCAACTACTTCGAAAAAAGTTCGCCAAATAACCCATAAGATTTTCATCAACCAGAGATCAATTTGGCTGTTGTTATTTGGCCTACCATTTAGCTATGTAGTGGGCGAATTAATCTGGTATGTTGCTTGCCATCTATTCTGGGTCTACAACTACTACATTCTCTCAGTGACAGTACCACATTATCCTTCGATTGGTATTGTGCCTAGTCAGGTTATTCTTGCTGTTATTTATTATTTCATATTCTTCTACAAAAGAAAAAATCCCATTTATGCTATTTGGCAACATTTACAATATCAACCACAAAAGTTTTTTGGCTGTCCTAAAACTTTAAGGCCTTTCCTTATTTGGGGATTACATCTATTCGTATTTTGGGCATTTGCTTATACTCTGGGAAATGTTGTAACCGCAAATCTTCGCGCTATGATCAATATCGCTTGGGTTGATTTTCCTGCACAACCCGCCGTGATTACACCATTGCTTTTTGGCTGGTTAGAGTATATTTTTCCAAAATTTGCTAATACAAAAATGTTTTGGGACCATATGTATGAATTAATTAAACATATGCTCACTACACCTACGAAAGTAGTAGACGCTCAATCTGTTTTTTCATTAATTAGATTAAGCCTCTGGTCACTGACGATTACCACTTGTCTAGCATTATATAGTTACTCCGTTGTCAGTATATTGTGGAGCAGAAAAGAGATTCGAAATATTGATTTTACTTTTACAGGCTGGATTATTACTGCTATTTGTTATGGACCATTATTAGGTGGTGTTCTATACCAAATTATTCCTCAAAGTTCTGGTAACGTACCAAGCTACAACGTAGATAGTTGGATGTGGTTGACTCTTATTTTTGAAGCGTTATTAAATCTACTCTATACTCTTTCCATATTTAATATGGGAAGAAAGTTTGGCGTTTTAGTTGATAAAGGTGTTGTACGAAACGGCTTCTATTCTGTCATTAGGCATCCCAGTTATCTCCTAGAGGCAATGATGTTTATTATGCTATCAAGCATAGCCTTGTCTGGCCCAATACAATGGATAGCTATTTCAGCTTTTCTATTGAAATACTGGTTACGTTCAGAACGAGAAGATCAATTTATGACTAGTTCTAATCCTGAGTTTTCTGAATACAAAAAACAAATACCTTGGAAGTTTATTCCAGGAATATATTAGGCCGGAAGAAAAGACCAAATTCACAAGCTACGAAAAAAACCACTCAAATCTCAAACCCTTTACAATCTCAAATTCATCAGTATGATGAACCCCATCAAGATAAAGGCTCTCGAAGCGCTGCCTTGAAATTAACTCGTATTTTTATACGTCTTTTTCTCAATCAGTTGCATCTACAAAAAGGAGCTTCAATGACTGACAAAACCACATCCAAACACACTCCCGGCCAATCTACCCTTAGCATCTGGGGCGGCGAACAAGAACACGAACTTTACGAACGCTCTACCCAGGTCCCTGTGGTTCACAGTGTTTCTTTCGCTTATAAAGATATCGATACGTGGCACAAAGTGGCGCTTGAAGAAGAGCCAGGGCATATCTATTCACGCAATACTAATCCTACGGTTCGTGCTTTTGAAGACAAAGTCAAAGAGCTTGAAAGCGCAGAAGCTGCAACCAGTTTCTCTAGCGGCATGGCGGCTATTAGTAATATCTTCGGGACTTTTTTACGCCCGGGCGATCGCGTTGTTTCTATCAAAGACAGTTACGGTGGAACGAATAAAATATTCACTGAGTTTTTACCGCCACTGAATGTCGATGTAACCCTTTGCGATACGATCAATTACGAAGAGATTGAAGCAGAAGTGGCTAAAGGCTGCACTATGCTATATCTGGAGACGCCAACTAATCCGACGGTAAAAATCATCGACATCAAACGATTAGCGGCTGCGGCTAAAAAGGTCGGCGCTTTGGTTGTTGTTGATAATACCTTTGCTACACCTATCAATCAGAACCCGTTACTACTCGGTGCCGATTTAGTCTTGCACTCTGCGTCTAAATACCTGGGTGGGCATGCTGATGCTTTGGGTGGCGTTGCATGTGGCAATAAAGATTTGATTAAGATGGTTTACCATTATCGCGAAATCAATGGCGCGACGCTTTCACCGATGGATGCTTATAGCTTTATTCGTGGTATGAAAACGCTTAGCTTACGTGTTCAGCGTCAAAACCAAAGTGCAATGACTATCGCAACCTGGTTAAAAGATCACCCTGCAGTTGAGCATGTGAACTACCCGGGACTTGAATCTCATCCGCATCACGATGTAGCCAAAGCACAAATGAAGGGCTACGGCGGCATGCTGAGCTTCTCTGTTAAAGGCGGATTAGATGCAATCAAAATCTTTTTGCCTAAACTGAAATACGCGCACATGGCTGCTAACTTAGGTTGTGTTGAAACGGTTGTTGGCCCACCAGTAACGACTAGTCACGTAGAATGTACTGCAGAAGAACGTGCGGCGGCTGGAATCCCTGAAGGTTTGGTTAGATATTCAACGGGTATTGAAGATGTTGAAGATTTACTGGCTGATTTGGAACAGGCTTTGAGTTACCTATAACGCGTTTCGTTTATTGTTGAAACGCTTATCCACCCCCCTACTTATAGCGGCTTTTTTAGAGTTCTTAACAAAAGATCTGTAAAAAAGGCCTATAAGTAGGGGGGTGTGATTTACTATCTATATAAAGACATCGTTTCATTCACATACTTATCTACTTTTCTCTTTACTTCTGCTTTCGAAAATCCTGAATTATTAAACATTTTTTCGTAATACTTTCTTGTGGCTCTTTCTCTTTCTGCATTACTTGAGTACTGTTTTTCCTTAGGTTCTTTATAGGTAATAGTACTGGCTAGTTTATCTTCATTTGCTTTATCGGCTCTATACGTTGATCTTTGTTGATAGTCTTGCTTTGGGAGTTTTACTATTCTGAGTTCTTTCTCTGCTTTATTGCCAGAACAATCATTCGAGTAATACGTTTCTCCAGAAGAACGTTTACACTTCATCACGCGGGATTTAGCTTTTTGCCCTTTCTTACGCAGCATTTTAGTTTCTTCTTTTTTAGCTAAATAAGCAGCGTTTTTTGCATCTCTTTCAGCGACTTTTTTGCGTGTACTCGCATAAGCAATTTCATGCTGGGTTTCATGATATTCATTTAAATCTTGCTGATATTGATTTTTATATTCTACGTAGGCGTCACGTTGTGCATTTTGCTGCATCATCATTTTATTACTAAAGTCGTTGTAATTTTTATAGGCAATATCATCGACAACGTAAGGTGGCTTATATTTCTTTTTATTGGATTTTTTATCAGGGAACATATCACAAGGTG
Organism: uncultured Cocleimonas sp.; assembly: GCF_947495625.1. GTDB lineage: Bacteria > Pseudomonadota > Gammaproteobacteria > Thiotrichales > Thiotrichaceae > Cocleimonas. The sequence continues at coordinate 81,737 of NZ_CANLZW010000020.1, read as the reverse complement.
GCAGTCCGCCACGGATCATCCCATTAACTGGAACTGCACATTTAATCTCTACTGTTTTAATAAGACTTTCTGATTTTTCTATTGCTGCTTGATCACCAGAGCCACTCACGTTAGCTTTTAAGATAAATAAGAATACCGCTGATAGAGTGATGGTGATTAGAATGGCTTTCATTGGCGAACCTTGTTTTTATAATTTTTATATGGCGATTGGTATCCATTGTATAGCAAGCTTAACTGGAATGATAAGCCAAGAGATAAACGGGAAATCATGGGGTTACGTTAATCGGAATTATCGCTGGGATTGTTTTTTTTGAACTATGATCTCTAATCAAAAAATATCAAACGAATGAATAATCATGATGAAACCATCACTTACCCTTCTGCTCTTTTTATCCTTAATGAGCATAGCTTTTACAGCCCAGGCTAAAATATATCAGTGGACTGATAGCAACGGTCAAAAGCACTTTAGTCAGACACCACCACCCAAGGTACAGGGCAAAAAAGCCCCAAAGGTGGAAATTAGAAAAGAAAAATTCAAGGTCAATAGAGGTGTTAAGAAAACCAAAAATGGTTCGTTTTGCGGTGAGATTAGCTTGCCTGTCAGCGATGATCCGGTGATCCAGTTAGCGAATGTGGAATACCGACAAAAACACTGGTTAGAAGATATCCAACGACAACAGAAACGTTTGAGAAAATTCTTTGACGAACAATATGAATTCGATAGCAATCCCAATATGAGTGGCGACAATAGTGGCATTATAAAACGAACTGAGCAGAACCTTGAAGATCTAGAATGTGCCCATAGCTGGTCAAAACGTGAAACGGCACGTTTGTTTACTGTGCGAAAAGACACCGAAGAAAAGCTAGAAGCAATACGTGAAGAATACGCTGAGATTAAAAACCGCTGTGGTGAGAAGCCAGATATTCAAGGCTGGACCAATGATAAAGAAGCAATCGAATGGGCGAAATGCGAATCTAACTCTTCAGGAATAAGTAAGCACAATAAAAAACTCAGAGAATTAAAAGCGATGGAGAGCAAAGCTTCTATCCTCAACAGCGAATAGGATTGAGCAAGCCTTTGGCTTTAAGCGCCTTGATATTTACATTTGTAGTTTAAGGCGTTTTTATACCGCTTCTTTTTATCGATAGTGGCGTTCATTTCGCATTTGAAGCCATCTTCCAGCCAATTCCATTCTATTTCTTTGGCGCCTAAGGCTTTTACTTTTGATGATTTATTTTTCAAACCTATTCGGGTTGCGTGAAAATTTACATCCATCAGTGACAGGTCAAACGCTTTCTCTGCTCGGGCTAATTCAAATTCGCTTAACTTGGCTGCCTTTTGCTTGCTGCGGCGTGCATTGTATTCAATTTCAATTCCGCGAGTTGAGTTCGGATTGATAGTTACCCATAAATATTGCTCCCAAACTGCACTCTTTTCAGTAAGCCTATACGCATTACTTCTTTTTTTCCTATTCAGATAATCTTCTTTTAATGTCTTAAGATTTTCATTGGCAAAACCATTACGAAGAATATTACTCATGCCATCAGACACGGTTTTAATCTCATACATAGAGACTTTTGCCTTGCTTGTACCTTGCTGCTGTTTGCTTTTTGGTAGTGTTGATATATCTTTTTTTGCTGTGCCTTTGGGGCAAGGAGTGGCCAAATACTCAATCGATCCACTGGAATTTTTACATTTATAAATAGCTGCCTGGGAATGTTGACCCATTAGGATTATGGATAAAGTAAGTAGGAATTTTATAGTTATTTTATTCATTAGTAATATTTTTGATTATTTTATAGTAGCTAGTTATTTTATATTAACAACAAGAATTATTCAGTTTGAATGGGTTTTGAGGATTTATAAACAGACTTAGAATAAGTGTTGGGATTTATCTCGTTTGAAAAACTGCCTAAAAGATGGGGGGTGTCTTTATTATTCTTCTCTTCACTTCCTTATCCACATTTCTGTTGTTTATAAAGTTTAGAAGTATTCCAGAAACAAAAATGGTCAGGAAATCCTGACCATTTTCTATTAAACATTATTTACGAGTTTTCGCTTCTATTTTGCTACCAGCGCGTTCCAAAACTTTTATCTGTTTCATTTCTAAGGTTTGGTAAATCAACCAATTCATGAATCGTATTTATTGGACCTTTTGGAAATAGTTGATAAAGGTATTTACGCCCACCCTGCGCTGCATATTCTTCTTGCATGATGTCTGCGAGCTTTCTTGCATTCTTACAATCATCACAGATTTCGTAGAAATCCATCACAAAATTAATCACTTCCCACTGCTGTTCATTCAAGTTTAGCCCAAGCTCATGTGCTTTCAGGTTTATGCTCGCATAGACTTTATCAGTTTTAAGCACTGGCAATGCTGGCTTGAATACGGGTAATGCTTTTGGAAACATTTCATCCATCGTTACACCAGTAAACATCATAGTTTGACCCTCCTCAGAGTTCATTTTTATAGTTTGTATAGCTTACGGAGTACTAAGATTTACTTATTAGTACCCACAAAGTAATACTTTTTAATTAATGAGTCAAGCTGTAAGGGTTAATCATAATGTTAGGCAATGTTAAATCCACATTAAATCATTCGCTGGTTGAGAGGCTTTTCTGGATTTTAAAGAGCGACCTCTTTTCTTAAGTTCGTCTTTGATAGAATCGGCAAACTTGACGGTTAGTAAGGTTGAAATCAATTCTAATCGAGTGCTCTCATCTGTGGACTCAAAGTCTTCTACAGAAACTTCACCACTTTCGATCAACTGATTCACTTTATTCGCATTAAAAAATGCCATCAAATCACCATCATGTTTGTTGTGGATGGCTATATAAGGATTGCGGCAATCCAACCAGGCGTTTACGTAGATATTCATGGTTAAAAAATTCATATTCGTACCTTCTGTTAGTGAGTCTTTTATTACTTAGGTTGTTATGACTCTCGATAAATAGTAATTAGGTATTGAGAGCCATAAACATTCATTAAGAATAATTAAAAAGATCTGGCTAGTACGAAGGAGGAGGGATCGTATTGGCTTGATAAAAACAAGGGAGCAGGAACCACACCCCTTGTGCGCTACTTTGTGTTAATTTCGACTAAGGAATAAATCTATTTACTCGCAGTCTCCTTAGCGTTTTCGGCGGAGGTTAGTATCAGCTTTCCTCGGCGAGTAATTGTTAAAGAATATCGCTTATCTGCGTGTAAGATAATGGCCTGTTTTTCACCTTGCATAATGTCCTTTATACTTATTTCACGAGATTTTGATGTTTGCATCAGTATTTATTCTGTTTCTGTCATTCGTGATTAAATGATATTGATTCTCATTTGTGTTTGCAAGCGTTTTTTGCATTCAACATTGTAAAATTGTTAATTGCTTTATGCTCGAAGCACGTTTCTGAACTTAATTGTTTGATTACCAACTAAATAATATGAATGACTTTATCCTTTACTCAATTGTCGGCTCGGTAATACTCACTGTGTTACTGAATGCGTTGCCCCTGATATTCCCCAATGCATCGGATAAACTTCAGAAAAAGATCGAAGAAAACGCCCGGCGTAATATAGAGCAGCATCAAGATGATGATCAGCCCAGAGTAAAAGTTTTCTTCCCGTGGAAAGCGATGTTGATAGGCTCGATAGTTTTGACCGTTTTAGTTAATCTAGTCAGCTGGCTATCTCGATAATTATAGATTAAGAGACCTTTGCACGAGAGTATGGCGATAGAAAAATGACTGTAATTACTCAAATTTTTCGTAAAAATAAGATTAATAGCAGGGCTATTGATCGCATTTTCAGGGGAAATCTGGGAAATTTAAGCCAGTTTTATACGTCATATCTTTCGTGTAAAGGTCTCACCGAGGACATAATATGAAAAAGTTTACCCGCTCCTTATTTGTTGTTCTGATTTCAAGCTTACTAAGCGCTTGTGCCACCATGAGTCCTAAAGATTGCCAAGGCACTAACTGGCGCGATAAAGGATATAGCGATGCTTTAAAAGGTCGTGGAATTTGGCTTACCGGGCATACCAAAGCGTGTGCAAAAGTGGGCGTCGTACCGAATAAAAATGCGTATCTGGCGGGGCATCGTGCAGGTTCAAGAGTATTTTGTACCTTTGAAAATGGTGTAAATTTCGGCAGAAGTGGCGACATTCCCAGAGGCATTTGTACTGCTCCTGAATTACAACAACCGTTTTACACTGGCTACCGAGTAGGTCGCGATATTTACCTTGAACTAGAAGAGTTGAGAGAAAGAATGCTTGATCGACAGTTGTGGCTGGATAACCATCGTCGTCGCCATCATCATGATAGACGTGACAATCGTCGTGATGATCATCGCGGGGATCATAGCCACTCTCCAAATAAAACCAGAAGCAACAACACTAAAAACTAGTCGCTATCTCGTCTGTTTATCCGCTGGTATTAATATTGCAACCACGATACCTGCAACCGCACCACTAAAGTGCCCTGCCCAGCTGATGCCTTCCCGAAAACTGGCTAAGCCTAAAATGAGCCCACCATAGAGAAGCAATGTAATTCCTGCAATGATGATCGTTTGCGTGGTTTTCTGGCGAATCGCTGTGGTAATTAAATACGTCCAGTACGCGAAGACTAACCCCGAAGCACCCACCACAATGCTGGAACTTAATAGCCACGTTAATAAACCACTGAGCAATATCATAGCAACGGTTGAACCAATAAATAAATGTCGTCCAAAACTTCGTAACAGCACGCCCAATGCAAACAATGGAAATATATTACTGAATAGATGACCAAAACCACCGTGTAAAAAGGGAGACAAGGGAATACCAAACAACCCCAGTAATGAACGAGGATGAATACCAAAGCGATTGAAATCGATAGGGATAATAAAATCGATAAGATAAGCGATGATGACTGCGCCTGTGAGCAATGCAGGCTCGGTCATGAACTGTTTTAGTTTATATACCATAACGCCATTATAGGGAAATTCAGAAAAAAGTACCTATAAGTAGGGGGGTGGCTTTATACGAATATCTTACGATATTTGTATAAAAAAACGCCTGCCAAAATATCATCTTGAACTAAGCTTAAAGTTCTAATAATTATTCCCAAGACTGATATGAAAAAAACACGAATCCTGCTTTTCACACTCATTAGTTTTTCTCTTTTAACGAGTAATCTCTCTGCTAAAGAAGCGCGTTATCCAGAATTTGGTAATGGTCGAATCCCTCAGGTACTGGCTAAAGCCAATGAATACATGGTCTCGTCAGCGAATCCTTATGCGACAGAAGCGGGCTTACGTATTCTGGAAAAAGGCGGCAGTGCGATTGATGCAGCTATTACGGTGCAACTGGTGCTGAATCTGGTTGAGCCAGAATCTAGTGGTATTGGTGGCGGTGCATTTTCATTGTATTGGGACAATGAGAATAAAAAACTATCCAGTTACGATGGTCGTGAAAAAGCGCCCATGCTAGCCACTGAAAAACTCTTTCAGGAAGATGGAAAAAATATGAATTGGTGGGAAGCACTCGCTGGCGGTAGAGCCGTTGGTGTTCCCGGTGTTGTTGCAATGCTGGAAAAAGTACATAAACAACACGGTAAACTTCCGTGGGCTGATTTATTTGAAGATGCGATTAAACTCGCCGAAGAAGGCTTCGAGATTTCACCAAAGTTAGGTCAGTCAATTCTGAATAAAACCAATCCTGCACTGGGTCGATACGAAGAAACTTGGCGCTATTTCTTCCCCAATGGCAAACCACTTGCCGCAGGCACTATTAAGAAAAATCCGCAGTTTGCGATGACACTTAGACGCATTGCGTTACTGGGCGCGAAAGGTTTTTACAAAGGACAAATAGCGATGGATATCGTGACTGCTGTAAACGCTGCGGTCGATAACCCGGGATTAATGACGGTTGCCGATATGGCGAACTACGAAGCTGTGGAACGTCCACCGGTGTGTGCTGATTACAAAGAATACAAGGTCTGCGGCATGGGCCCACCAACCTCTGGCGGTATGACGGTTATTCAGATTTTAAAACTACTGGAAGACAAAGATCTCGCGCAATATCAACCATTGTCGGTTGAGTCTGCGCATTTATTCGCACAAGCAGGCAAGCTCGCTTACGCTGACCGCGGCAAATACATGGCAGATGCTGATTTTGTGAATGTTCCTGTAGAAGGCTTAATCGACGAGGGTTATTTAAAAGAACGCGCCAAACTCATTGGCGAAAAAGATATGGGCAAAGCTGAAGCAGGTGTACCGCCCAATGCTGACGCTAACTGGAAGCAATCTAAATCACCCGAGCAACCCAGCACCACTCATTTCAGTATTGTCGATAAACTAGGCAATGGCTTTTCGATGACATCAAGTATCGAAATGGCATTTGGTTCTACGGTTATGGTTGATGGATTTTTGCTGAATAACCAGCTCACTGATTTCTCATTCAGCAATGAAAAAGATGGCAATAAGATTGCCAATCGCGTGCAACCGGGCAAGCGTCCACGCAGTTCTATGTCGCCGTTTATGGTATTCGATAAAGATGATCAGTTAGTAATGTTGATCGGTTCTCCGGGTGGCAGCCGTATCATCAATTATGTCGCTAAAACCATGTTAGGGGTGCTCGAATGGAATATGGATATTCAGGAAGCGATTAGCATGCCTCACTATGTAAACCGCAATGGTACAACCGACTTGGAACAGGACACCGATGCAGCAAGCCTGAAACAAGGACTTGAAGCAATTGGACATAAAGTATCGGTACGAGATTTAAATTCTGGCTTACACGGTATCGTGCGAACAGAAACTGGCTTAGAAGGCGGTGCTGATCCGCGTCGTGTGGGTAAAGCGCTTGGTAAATAGCCTCAATATTAACTCAACAAATATGTAAATAATTAACTGTCACCCCCCTACTTATAGCCACATTTTTAAACGTGACTATAAAAAAGTGCCTATAAGTAGAGGGGTGTCATAACACTCTCTTTAATTCCCCTCTTTTATTCCCGATTCGCATACTCTAGAATCGAATCATTAAATGGACATGGCAGAAGCCAACTCCACCCCTCAATTAGATAAATTCAGGAATAACATGATCATTACACGACCAGACGATTGGCACCTCCACGTTCGCGAAGGTACAGCATTAAAAAGCGTTGTTCCTGATACCGCCAAGCAATTCAAGCGCGCGATTATCATGCCGAACCTTGCGAACCCAGTCACAACCGTTGCGCACGCAAAAGCATACCGTGAAGAGATTTTAGCGGCGGTGCCTGATTCTGATTTCGAACCATTAATGACGTTGTACTTAACCGATAACACAACAGCCGAAACGATTCGCGAAGCCAAAGAAAGTGGTTTTATCCATGCACTGAAACTTTATCCTGCAGGTGCTACCACCAATTCAGACAAAGGCGTCAGCGATCTGAAAAATATTTATCCTGCGTTAGAAGCGATGCAGGAAGCCGGAATATTATTACTGGTACACGGTGAAGTGACCGACCCTGCGATTGATATATTCGATCGCGAACAGGTGTTTATAGATACCATTTTAAAACCGTTAATAGCTAAATTCCCAACGCTAAAAGTAGTACTGGAGCACATCACCACCAGTAACGCAGTGGAGTTTGTAAGTAGTGCCCCGGATAATATCGGTGCAACGATTACGGCGCATCACCTACTGATGAATCGTAATGATATTTTCACCGGAGGCATTCGTCCTCATCATTATTGCCTGCCTATTTTAAAACGCGAAACACATCGACAAGCCTTGGTAAAAGCAGCAATAAGTGGCAGCCCTAAATTTTTCCTCGGCACAGACAGCGCGCCCCACACACAATCTGCGAAAGAAACCGCCTGTGGCTGTGCAGGAATGTATACCGCATTACACGCGATGGAGCTTTATACAGAAGCGTTTGATAAAGCAGATGCCTTGGATAAACTAGAAGCATTTGCGAGTTTTTATGGCCCTGATTTTTATGGATTACCGAGAAACTCAGGCACCATAGAGCTGAGCAAAGAAACCTGGGAAGTCCCTGAATCACTTGCGATGGGAGACGAAAACCTCATACCATTACGTGCTGGTGAACACTGTCACTGGAAGCTTATTTCGTAAAAACCATTACGAAATAACTGCTTGCCCCCTAGTTATAGACCTTTTTTAAAATATAGAGTTGTAAGCGAAAAGAGCGGGGGTGCCGCCAGTGTGAATAATCACAATATCATCGCCTTGTTGAAAACGACCTTGCTCAATTAAGCCAAACGCGCAGGCGAAAGCTTTTCCTGAATACACGGGATCAGACAATAAACCTTCGTTATGCGCCAACAGTTGAATGGCATTTTTGGTTTGATCTGTAATTTTGCCGTAGCCTCCATCGAGGCAAAAATCCTCAACAAGCACATCGGCATCATCGATCAAGGTTTTTAAATCGCCGTTAGTGTCTAATAAATTATTGCAAAGATATTGCGCGCATTGATGGACTCGAGCCTTCTGCTGTACTGCGTCTCGTCGCACGCAGGCGCCAATCACTGGTACTTGGTTATCTACCAATCTCAACCCCGTTAATAAACCTGTATGCGTATATGAACTTCCGGATGCAACAATCATTGCTGCGGGATTTAGGTTTTGCTCTTTAAATTGCTGATCTAGCTCAAAGGCAGCAGCAACATAGCCTAATGCACCTTTAGGCTTTTCAGAAAGAGTCAGTGGAATGATATAAGGCTTCTTGCCTCGATTCACCAATGAATCTGCAATTTCTTTTAGCTGTCTGTCCGCGCCTTCTTCATCTTCACCGTCAGGATAATGATGTAAGGTTGCGCCATACACTTTGTATAAAGTGACATTGCCAGAATTGTGATACTCAGCAGGCTTATCAGGCACTCTATCTTCTAGTTGAAGATGACAATCCATTCCACATTTACGCGCAAAAGCTGCGGCCATACGCATATAGTTTGATTGTACGGCACCTGTAATTAATATCGTGTCGCAACCTTGGGCCAGCGCTTCACCAAAATAAAATTCTAGCTGACGGGCTTTATTTCCACCCATTCCCAGGCCCGTACAATCATCACGTTTTACGTATAAATTGTAATCTCCAAAGTGTTTACTCAAATTAGGCATGTGCTCTAAAGGCGTTGGCGCATGGACGATTTGTTTACGTGGGAATTTGTCTAATATGTTATTCATGCCTAATGATAGTTTGATTTCTAAACATTATATAAAAAAGTATTGAAAAGTGAGCTTGTGACTTTTGTCACAAGATTTTCTCAATACTTGATTTACACTTTACGATCAACACTAACAATTCCAACAGCATTTGTTATGCCATATTGTTAAAAAATACAGGTCTCATGACCTAAAGCGAGGAAACATGCCAACGTATAATCCTTCTTTTGTTATGCAGCAGTATCTACATGCTGCTAATTCACCCTTTCTCGACAAAGTTGTGTTCACCATCGACCATTTACACGAAGGTGGCCCGGGAATTTACAGCACCTTCGATGTTGTGAAACATTTAGTGAGTAAACAGATACCGGTTACTATTTTTATCCAATGTTCTGATCCGCTCAATTTTTGTCCTGCCGAAAAAAGAATTGCGCAAAGTATTTACGATCTTGATCATAATCTTGTGTCACTTGGCGCGCATGCACTTACCCGTGGCAATAGTCAGGCGAATCAAAGTAATAATCTGGATAAGATTAAAGATGTGATCGCGGATATCACTGGAGCTGAGCCCAGAATAATGTCCTATCATGGCAGTAATGCGGGGCCAGAGAATGGCATTAGCTATTCGGGCATTATTTATGCAAGAGGCATTATCAGCACGTGGTCTGACGCGTCAGCAGATAATCCGCTAAATACGCCGGTAATGAATATCAATTCGGTGAATGCGGCGTATGATTTTATCCAGCAACGCAATGCAGCCAATTTATCCGCAGCTTTGTTTGTGCATTCTGTTGAATTAACCAGCGGCTCTATTAAAAAAACAACGTTTGATACGATAGTCGCTGATGTGGTGGGGCGAAGGCTTCAAGCATTGCCTTATTTATCCGCAATGCAAACCGATTTCACGGGAGCTGCGCCAAACCCTGGCCCTACTCCACCGATTGAACCTACACCGGGAGCACCTTGTGCTTTAAGGCATTTTAGAAACAATACGATTTCTCAATATTTAAGAATCAATAGACGCGATGGCGTAAACGGCGTATTTCAGGTAGCTGAATTACAACGATTTCTTAATGAGTTGGGCTTGGGAGCTGGAACAGCGGATGGGATTTTTGGATCAAACACGAAACTTGCGGTAATCAGTTATCAGATTATTAAAGGACTGACACCAGATGGAATTGTTGGCGCGAATACGAGAGCATCAATAAATGCCTATTGCGACTAACGATCAAGAATATTTTGGAGCTTAGTTGTTAGACAATAGTTATAGGCAAAAAAAAACCGCGAAGCAACACAATGCCCCGCGGCTCAAGGAGGAGTCGGTTTTAGTTATGCCGCTTTTGGCGTTTTCGACATAACTGTTGTTTGGTCTACTGATGATGTCGCTGGCTTAATTTGCGATACATTATCAGGAATTACTTTTGCAATTTCTGTGCGCCATGGATAGCCACTTGCACCAAGTTTCAAAAGCTCTCTTGAAATACCAAGGTCTTCTAGTTGCTCGTTAGAAAGCAAGTTTAATTCTTGTGCTGTTCGAGCATACCCAGATAACTTGAATGATTCATTGATACTTTTTAATACATTCTTGAAGCTCATCTCTATATACCTTTATCTTTTATTTATTGGTTTTTTGAATAAGAAAGGCTTTTTACCCTTCGACAATTGAATATTAGGGGTTTCGCATATTCTTCGCAAGCGACTTAAAATCAACGTACTGGTTAGTTTTAGTAACCAATTAGCTTGCTTTGACAAATTTTAGACAAAAAAAACCGCGAAACAACACAATGTTTCACGGTCCAAGGAGGAGATGGTATTAATTACGCAGTTAAAAAATATACTGCCTAATTGAAAATTTTGTTTACTGATTTAATATTAGGAGTCGAAAATAATTTTTCTTGATCTAATACATTCTCATCAGTTTGATCTTCTGAACAAGCTTGCTTGTCGTCCGATGAGTTAATATTAGAGTTCTGAAAGCTTTTCCACAAGAGACTTAAAATCAACCATATGGTTAGTTTTACTAACCCATAATTTTTATAGTAGATTTAATTACTGCTTTTTAGCTATTGTTCGAGAATGAACAAATGAAGATTCTACTGAAAATTAGTAGCTTACGAATATTGCGGATGACTATCTTAAATAGCAGTGAAAACGTTTAGATTATTTGATCGTTTTTGGCTTCTTCGATTATCCATTCGATAAAAGCATCCACCGCATGACGGTTAGAATCCATTGCTTCGGGTCGAATGACGTAATAAGAACGCTTCAACGGCAAACTTAAATCAAAGGGTTGGCAAAGCCGACCGGCTTCTATGTCGCTTCTAGCCAGTGTTTCAATACCCATTAGAACACCCTGACCATCGATGGCTGCATCCATTGCGAGTGATATATGATTAAAACGCAAGCCTCGATCTACTTTTACCCCGGTAACTCCTGCGTGTTTCAACCAGGCTTCCCATTCGGGACGGCCTTTATAGTCGGTATTATCGTGTAACAGCGTATGGTATTTAAGGTCTTCCGGAGTTTTCAGTGGCTTTTCAGGATTATTTAACAACTCAGGACTACACAATGGTATCGCTTTAACTGAGAAGAGTTTATGCACTACACAACCGGCATAATTTCCTGAGCCAAATCGTATCGCCACATCCACATTATTCGAGCGGAATACTTCTTCCATAGACACATTGCCGTGTTCTGCTGTGTCGACCAAACCGGTATTTCCACTAATCTGCATATCAATTTCTGGGTACTTCAAGGAGAAACTATGCAAACGAGGCACTAACCATTTCGATGCAAATGAGGGTGCCATCCAAACATTGATATTCTCATTCGACTGGTGAGAACTCATCAGATGCACTGCATCCGATAGATTATTAAAGCCTTCACGAAGCTTTGGTAATGCCGCCTCAGCCGCTGGCGTCAAAGAAATAGATCGGGTTTGACGTTTTATTAACTGAAAGCCCAGATAGTCTTCAAGGTTTTTAATTTGGTGACTTACCGCTGCTCTAGTAACGTACAGCTCATTCGCTGCTTTAGTAAAGCTTTTAAGACGGGCTACTGCCTCGAAGGTTCTTAAAGCGTTTAAAGGTGGGAGGTGCGGTGTCGGCATGAATTACTAATAATGAATTAATTCAATGGAGTATAGGACACCCCCCTACTTTCAACCACTTTTTATACGATTAAACTTCATCTGAAGTGATGATTTGCGTTTCCTGTTTACCGTCAGCGATCCAATCTTGCATATGCTGATTGTTCAATATGAAGTCTGCGTACTCTGCGGCAAACCCTGAAAGCTTTACATCATAACCGATTAAGCGCATCACGACTGGCGCATACATCGCATCAACGCCACTAAATTCCCCCATTAACCATGGGCCTTTTACGCTGGCATGTTGTTTACAATAATCCCATAACGCAAAAATACGCTGAATGTCCGCTTTGACATCGTCATCGATTGGATAATCAGGAAAGTGTTTTCTAAGATTCATTGGCAATGCATTTCTTATTGCCATAAAACTCGAATGCATTTCTGCAGCAGCTGATCTTGCAATTGCTCTGGCTTTCAGATCTGCAGGCCAGCCATTTTTCTCTGGAAATTTATCCGCTGCATATTCAATGATTGCCAGGGTATCCCAGACTTGTAGATCCTCATCAAGCAACACAGGCACTTTATCGTTAGAAAAATAGGGACTTAGAATTTCATTGGTATCATCTTCAAACAGAAATACCATTTTTTCTTTGAATTCGATATCCAGGTTCTTTAAGAAAAACCACGGACGCAAAGACCATGTGGAATAATTTTTATTACCGATGACTAGTTCTAAGTCGCTCATTTTCATACCCCTTCTATCTACTAAGTATTGCATTAAATAATGTATTTAGTGCTGAGAAATGACTTTACCAATAATGAACAAGGTTGGGTATTCACTCTTTCTGATTGAAGTGTTCGTAATAGATGATCACAAAAACACACGAAAAAAGCCCTAAAAGTAGGGGGGTGTGTTTTAACACTTAATCAACATGCACCTTGCGATAAGCTTCAATCAATAAATCATGCATTTTCCAGTCACTATGCAAAGGAAAGATATCTTCACCATCAATCAAGGCTAGCGCATCATTCATCACCGCTTTACCGTAAAGTTTGGCTAATGAATCTGCATAATTAACCATTCCGTCTAATTGCAATAAGGTATTGATGCATTGGTAAACTTTTAAACGCCTCGGATTAATCTGTTTGTAGTGCAGCAACCATTCACAACCTTCCTGGATACGCTCGTTATCCTGAACTTTGAGAGCCAGCAATGTAATTAGTTCTGCCAAACGCAGGTCTGCGAAAATACTGCCTTCATCAGGTGGCAGACCCAGCAATGCTGCTACAGAGTGATGATCATCCAGATTCAAATCTTCGATTTCTTCTATTAGTGCTTCACACTCTGCTGCTGTTTTATTTTGTTTCAGAATGGCATTACGAACTTCGATTCCGGCATTATTATTTTCCCAGACCAGATCTTCTGCCTGATATATTTCAGACATACCCGGCACCAGGATACGGCAGCTATACATACCTAACTGTTGGAAATCAGCGATATAAATATCGTTACCTTCCTGATGAACACGATCGCAAAGATCTTCAAATTCTTTTGCTGTGTTGCTACTATCATCAGCGTTTTGATGAATCCCCCAATCAACAAATTCATAATCTGGCTTATTCTGCAAAAAATTCCAACTCATAATTCCGCTGGAATCGATAAAGTGTGTTTCTAAATTTTGTGGACTCGCGACTTCATCCATATCAAAACCCGCTTCAGCAAAACCATTTAGCTTATCTAATCCACGCCCTTGAAGTAGCTCGGTTAAAGCACACTCTAATGCCACTTCGAATAGTGGATGCGCACCAAAACTGGCAACCACTCCCTGATCTTCAGGGTTTAGCAGTGTCACAGCTATCACTGGGTATTTACCGCCCAAGGAGGCATCTTGGACCAGAAGCGGATAACCAGCCTGCTCCATTTCCTTGATAGTTTCTTGTATGTCTGGATATCGGGCAATTACGCTACTGGGAATATCAGGAAGTGAAATCCCTTCAGCAATAATTTTAAATTTCACAAAACGTTCGAATATTTCAGATAATGCCTGCACTCTGGCTTCTTCTGGCGTATTTCCCGAAGACATGCCATTACTGACATAAAGATTGTCGATGATATTTAGAGGAAAATAGACCGGCTCTTGCGTGCTTTGACAAACATAAGGCAGACAACACAGCCCTCTTTCAGGATTGGCTGAATTTGCATCAATCAGCTTATTTGCCTGTAACTCACCATCTGGATTGTAAAAGTCTTGTAGCTCATCGTTAAGCACACCTTCTGGCCACGAACCATGACTATTAGTGTCGAACCATTTTTCCTGTTTATAGTGCACAAATTTGCTATTAGCAATTTCATCCCCAAGATAGAAGTCTGCCCAAAAATAATGGGTTGAAAGGCGTTCGAAGAACTCCCCCAAGGCACTGGCTAATGCTGCTTTTTTAGAAGTGCCTTTGCCATTGCTAAATAACAATGGACAATCCCGCTCGCGAATATCTACAGACCAGATATTAGCAACAGGATGCAACCAGGATTGTTCGGTAATATGAAAGTCTAACGCTTCCAGCTTTTTCTGCATGGAAGCAATAGAATCTTCTAGTGCAGCATCTTTACCTGGTATATGGGTTTGCGAGGGCATGGTTTTTGGTCTACTTTTAATTTGGACTTTTTTTAATTTGAACTACTATTAAATAACACGTTAAAAATGGATCTATTACAGAACAATATCAGTATTTACATCACGACATGAATTGTTAATGTATTTTTAGATGTCTTATCAGAGTTTCTTGATGACATATTTAATCGAGCATTTTACAAGATAGACTTAAGGAATAAGCAGGTAATTTAGTTGAACAGCACAATAAAAACATCAGACAAATTCAGTTTACCCTTGTGGTTGCTGGTGCTGATTACTGCTGTGCTCATTTTTTCTATTAGCCAGATTGGCGTCAGCACATATAAACGAATACAAGATGCTAAACCTGAGGTCAGTGCCGAACGTTCACAAATCCAGTCAAGAAAAGAACTTCTGCTTTTACAGCCTAATGTAGTGAATACCAACTGGTTGAGAACACTCAATCCACTGATGAAAAATGTGGAAGGAAGTCTGGTTTGGAGCGCAGCTTTGCAGCAAGGCGTTGTGGAATTTATCAATTTACCTAAAATTAATGACAATCAGTATTATCAATTATGGGTCCACGATTTAACCGAAGCTAATAAGCAAGCAAGCCTGGTAGCAGTGTTTAAAGTAACAAAAGATAAAGATCTGTTCATGTCATTTGACACCATTAAAATCCAATCTCCTTATAAATTTGAATTGGTTTTACACACCGAAGGTGAAGCTAACAACCAACCTTTGCTGTTAGCCCAACCTTAATAATCCAAGCGGACACAGACTTTTTCTGCAAAGGCTATTTACTGCAAAGGCTATTTACTGCATCCGCTATATTTCCTTATATATATTCCCTTAAGCAGAACAATGTTTATAATTGTTTGCTAATATTCTTAGAATTCATCGACTAAACATAATCATGACTGATAACACTGAATCTCAAAAATCTGGCTTAGAATTTACCGAAGCCTCTGAATCTCGCGACTTCCTGAAGCAGCAGCTCGATCAGAAACAAGCGCAACTGGTCCAATTAAAACCGGATTGTGATCCATTAGATCGCGCCCATCTTCAACATGAAATCGCTGAAATTATGCTGGACTCTGGTGGTAACGGCATGCCCGAAGCAGCATGGGGCTTAGCAAAAGAGTCATTTTTGATTTACATGAAAAATGATCAATATGAAGAGGCGGTAAACGCACTGGATGCGCTTTATCGTACAGATTTACCCGGTTCAGTCATTGCACTGGGGCATGCAATGTGGCTTTCCGTGACTTATCCGATCGACCCAGAGTTAAGCATTGTGATGATGAAAAACCTCGTCGATGATACACCGGATAAATCCGATGGTGCTGCTGTTGCCGCTGCCACCGCGCACTATATTGCTGATCTTAGACTCGAAGGTGAAAAACGAGATAGTGTGATGTTTTTGACTACCAATATGCTTGCTAAGGTTGCAGAAAGACACAGCAATGTGACAGATCAAGGCCAGTTAAATTTCTGGATGGATAAACTTGAATTAAATGATCCTAATCTATTCCTGCCAAAACTGGCTCAGGTCATTGATGCGATCGTTGCTGGTGATTGGTGGTTTGATAGAGATGAACTGCGCGAAAAACTTCCTGTTAATTAATTGATTAGCTCTTCAATACATCATTAAAAAACGCTCTATATGCACGCTAAGGTCTAGAATCGTCTTGCAGACGAACTAGTCCTAAGCTCTGGCATACATGAGTTGCCCATTTCAAAAAACGAAATGGCAATCTCATAGTAAGTAGGGGGGGTGTGCTTTTTAATTTGTATTAGTAGCCAAATAAGTAGCTTAAGGAAAATATCACTATATCCGTCATATATTACCGTTAATTGTTGGTTTTTTGACCACTATCTGATGATATAGACCTCAAATCTGCTTTTGCTATCAACAGCTTGAATGCAACATTATATTGAATCAAAAATCACTTTGGTTAAATATAATGTTTAAAAAATATGCGCTTATTCTTTCAGCTTTGACACTTTTCATCGCCTCTTTTAATGTATCAGCCTGTGACGATAAAGCCTGTGAAAGTGCTTATTTAGCAGAATCTCAGCGCCATGTTGAAAATCAGATTCGCAGAGCTGAGGCAACAAAAGCAGAGCGTCATGCTTATTCACAAAATAGACATCGCCGCGCTTATGCACTTTATGTACACATTCATTTCATGCTATATGGCAGTGATATGGACGAAAAACCTAAAGAAATCTAATTAAACTAATTTGTATCTGTATCTTTTATATCCTTGAGGATTTTCCAACTATCTTTTGGCAATCCAGCGAACGTTGTTTGAAAACGTGCCTCGCTTAACACCGAATCTGGAACTGCTCTGATCAAAATTTGCTGTATATTTTCAGAAAACTCTTGGTAGATTTGGGCATATATTTCGGGATCGTGTTCACCACTGTCTCCAATTAAAATAAACCGATGTGCTGGGTATTTTTTTAAAATACTACGGATATTTTCAAGCTTGTATTCCTTGGAAGATTGTAAGAACTTTATAATACTCGAATCTTTCAGTCGAAAATTTCTAAGCGAATAACTTCCCTGCGGATAGTGCTTATCCATAAAAGGTTTCAAACTCGGATAAATTTGCCAGGGCGATGCCGATACATAATGGAAATAAGCGCCTTGCTTCTCTAACTCTTTATAGTATTCAGGCATATTAGGCGTGGTTCTGTATTCTTCTAAAAAGGTATTACGTATCAACGCTTTTTTATCGAGAACTTCGCTAATTTTGATCGTATCATCTATATCAGAAATAACACTTAAACCTGTTCTGGGAATTAATTGAGATTGCCCAATAAATTCCTGAGAGGCCTTATGTTCAGTTATTGCCCTGTATTTAATCCATTCACTTTGCGTGGATGAGCTGGGTAGTTTAATCGTTGTTCTTGCATGTCCATTGGCGGCGCTAGTATTTAAGGTATGAACACTATCTTGTTTATCAGTCTTGGAAGTTAGGCTTTCAACAATGATATCGAGCTTTTTATTGCGCTCATTATCAACGATAAACCACATCACTTTATTTTTAAACAGCTCAGAGTTAGCCTCTTCTTCTGAAATATCTAATGTTTCAGCAAGCTCTGTGAGCAATTTATGGGTGAGTTTACGCAGAATCGATTGATCCTCTTTTTCGAAAACCCATTGGTGAATTGGCACTTCCCACTGTAATTGACTATTTAGGTATGCTGAAGTTGGAAAAAATACAACCGTTTCATCAGACTTTAAAGGGCTGCCACTTATAACGGACGAACCCAAAATAAAAAGACCAGAAATAGCCCTTTTAACAAAACTGGAAATCATAGAGAAAAGACAGATTTACCTTTAACGAAAGTCTGCGTGGTTTTTCCATTGAAACCCCAACCAGTAAATGGCGAATTTTTACCTTCACTGACCATATCAGTAGGATCTAGCTGCCAGAAATATTCAGGATCAAACAAGCTGAGATCAGCACTTTGACCCACTTCTAACGAACCTGCTTTAATGCCTGCCAGTTCTGCGGGGCTTTGCGTTATAAATGTTATTGCCTGAGAAAGTGTTAACACCTTTTCTTCGACAAGACGCATCACTAAAGGCAGTAAGGTCTCAAAAGCCGATATTCCGGGCTCAGTCTCTTCAAATGGTGCTAATTTAGCATCAATCTCATGCGGCTGATGATCCGAGCATATTGCATCAATAACGCCTGTTGAAACTGCCTGACGTAGGGCATCTCTATCACGCTCTGATCTTAATGGAGGGATTGTGTGGCAGAGTGGATTGTAATCAGCTACATCCATCTCAGTTAAAAACAACTGGTGGGCAGCAACATCAGCTGTCACAGGCAAACCGTCTTGTTTTGCCTTGGATAACATCTCGATACTATCTGCACTTGAAAGTCGGCAAAAGTGTACTGGGCAATTAGTCTGCTTTACTAATATTAGAATTTGCGCCATTCCTACTGTTTCTGTCGCAACAGGAATCGGGTGAATGCCTAACCGCGTCGATAGCGCGCCTTCATGCATCCCACCATCCATCATCAATGTATGCTCAATCGGATGTAGAAATAGAGGTAATTCGAAAGTAGCCGCATACTCCATCGCTTTTCTTAGCGTTGCCAGGTTTCTAATCGGCTGATGTCCCTGACTTAAACCAACACAACCCACATATTTCAAACTTCCCATGTGACTGAGTTGCTCGCCTTTTAAGCCTTGTGTTAAAGAACCAATAACGCTTACACGCGCAAAGCCTGCTTGCTTCGCCTTACTCTTAATTAACTTTACGGTTGCACCACTATCAATCGGTGAATTGGTTTCTGGCATGCAGCATACACGGGTGATTCCCGCACTCACTGCACTATAAGTTTCATAAGCAATTCGCGTTTTATTCTCTTGACCAGGCTCTCTTAAATAAGCGCTAAGATCAACGATACCAGGTAATACCCACTGGCCTTTTGCATCGATAATATGTTCTGCTTTAAATTCAGTGTTTATATTATTGCCAATACCGTCGATTTTACCTTTAGCTATGGCTATATCAGCAATTTCATCGATACCATTTGCAGGGTCTATGATTCTGCCATTTTTAATAAGTGTGGATCTACTCATGTTTACACCTCCCCACTTTCAGCACGTGAACCCAGCACCATAGACATGACTGCCATTCGCACAGCAACCCCATTAGTGACTTGCTGGAGAATTACTGATTGAGGCCCATCGGCAACACGAGAATCTATTTCGACGCCGCGATTAACCGGACCGGGATGCATCACTATTGCATCTTGCTTAGCAAGATTTAAGCGCTCCTGAGTGAGTCCGTAACGAGCGTAAAACTCTCTGACTGATGGAAGTAGTGCAGTGTTCATTCGTTCGTGTTGAAGTCGCAACATGATGACCACATCAACACCTTCCAGGCCTTCTTCAATATTGGTATAAGTACTCACACCCATTTCCTCGATCCTTTCTGGCATTAAGGTTTTAGGTGCGATTAGTCTGATCTCTCCAGCACATAATGTTGTCAGTGCATGTATTTGTGAACGAGCTACTCTAGAGTGTTTTATGTCCCCGACTATGGCCACTTTTAGCGGTGTGAAATCCCCTTTGTGTTGCCTGATGGTTAGCATATCAAGCATCGCTTGTGTCGGGTGTGCATGCCTGCCATCACCGGCATTAATAACGCCGATATGAGGCGCACAGTATTTAGCAATAAAGTGGGCTGCGCTGCTGCTTTGATGCCTTACCACGAACATGTCACAGTTCATTGCTTCAAGATTACGAATGGTATCGAGCAGGCTTTCACCTTTTGCGGTTGCGGAATTTCTAATGTCCAAATTGAGTAAATCTGCAGAAAGTCTTTTGGCTGCTAATTCGAACGTAGTTCTGGTACGTGTTGAATTTTCAAAGAATAGATTCATCACCGTTTTACCCCTTAGCAAAGGAGCTTGAACTTGTTTTTTTCCAGGTAGTGAAACGAATTGTTCTGCACGATCTAGAATTTCTTCTAGCAATAAAGGAGGAAGCCCCTCAACAGTGAGAAAATGTTTAAGTTTTCCATCTGCAGTTAGCTGCATTGATGATGGTAATGGGCCGGGGGTAATGATAGTTCTATTCTCTTATTTGGGTTAGAGGATGCGTTAGAAGCTTAGTCAGGTATCATTTTAGCTCAAATAAATGAGTTAATTAGTCTCACGATTTATAACTGTCAACTCCAATTTATCATCTGATTTACTCAGCTTAAAATAACTTTCTGGGGTCATTTCTTGTTTAAAACCTACAACCTGAGCTTCAATGGGTAGTTCGCGATGACCTCTATCAATGAGCACTGCCAAAGTAATGCTAGCAGGACGACCAAAGTCGAAGAGTTCATTCATTGCAGCTCGTATTGTTCGCCCTGTATATAGTACATCATCCACAAGAATGACATGTTTGTTTTCCAAACTGAAGGGTAATTTTGAGGGTTTGATTTGAGGGTGCAAACCTATTCTACTAAAATCATCACGATAGAAACTGATGTTCAATGTACCGAGAGGCTCTTCTATTTTAAGTAACTCATGAAGTTTTTCCGCAACCCATACACCTGCAGTATGAATACCGATCATTACTGGTGCTTCCGGGCTATTTTTGATAACACTATCACTTAGCTCTTGTGACATTTTAGTTAACAATTCGTCAACGTTGTAAGTATTCTGGTCTTTATTTATCATTATCTTTCACATTCTATAATATGGCTTTACTACGTGCTATCTGTAAGCGTTGCTTTGCATCCAGTTTTCTAAAATTATTGCCGCTGCAATTTTATCAACTTCATCTTTAGTGACTTTTTTCTTTCTGCCACTTTGTCTTAGTTGCTTTAATCTTGCTGCTGCTTCAATGGAAGTAAATTGCTCATTTTCCTGATCTACTTTGAGATTATAACGCCCTTGAAGTTGATTACAAAAACGTTCAATTCGTTTTTTAATAGGATTTTCTTTTATCTCTGGGCCAGTATCTAGCTCAATCGGAAGACCGACGACTAACTGTTCTGGTTTCCACTCTTCTATTAAACGAGTTATACCTTCCCAATCAGGACGTTCATCTTTGCTTATTAGCGTGCATTCTGGTGTTGCTGAACCAGTGAGTGTATTACCTACCGCAACTCCCGTTCTCTTTAAACCAAAATCAAATGCAATTATTACAGACAATGAAAATAACCCTTAATCATGACCTGCAACATCGCTAATGAGGTTTACATCAAATCCCAGAGTATCTGCAGCACCCTGCCAACGATCTGCATACGGCATGTTGAAAATAATTTTCTTATCCACGGGGCAATTCAGCCAGGAGTTTTCTTTAATCTCGGCTTCCACTTGCCCGGGAGCCCAGCTTGCGCAACCTAAAGTTAAAATATAGTTCTCAGGACCATCACCTTTTGCAATATCTTCGAGAATATCTCTGGATGCAGTCACCGCTAAATCATCTCCGATTTCCAGGGTATTTTCCCACTTACGCTGAGTATCGTGAATAACAAAACCTTGCTCGACTTGAACGGGACCACCACGAAGTGCAAGCATTTTTTTATCAGGAAAATTTTCAGTAGAGATATCGAGTTGACCAAAAAGCTCATCAACGGTTATTTCGATAGGTCGATTAATAGTCAATCCAAAACAACCTTCATTGTTATGCTGACAAATCAGTGTGACTGAATGTTCGAAATAAGGATCGCCCAGACCCGGCATGGCAATTAAAAGCTGACTTTGTAAAAAACTGTCATTTTCATTGCTACTTGTATTCTTAGTTGTGACCGATTCCGTGGTCTCATTATCATCCATTAAAATATCATACCTGATTTAGTTAGATGAGAATACGCCTTTACTACCGCCTTTCTTATGAAAAACGATGGTTCTGGTGATATTTAATCGGTCATATTTTTTACGAATCTTTTTAGGTAAAGGTTCATACGGCGCTGCTAGTTTCACAATTTTCAAAGCAGCGTTATCGAGAATTTTTGAACCTGAAGACACGGATATTTGAATTTCTACCACTCTACCTGCGCGATCAAGCGTTGTATTTAATATTAAAGTACCACTTAAACTTAAATCCAAAGCTTTTTGTGGAAAATTGATATTACCTATCCGCTCAAGCTTTTTAGACCAGGTATAAATATATTCTGCTTCAACCGTTCCTTTAGCACTTAAAGAATCAATGAAATGGATTCTTGGACGCTTGGCAAAACGCTCTTCCTGTTGACTCATCTCTGCCATCAATTTAGCAATGGCTAGTGTTTGCTCCGAATTATCTACAACCGTTTTTACAGGCTCTTCTTGAGGTTGTTCTTCTGGAAGTTTTTCAATAAATTTATTGGTATCACCTTTCGTGGTTAAAACTTGTGGCTCAGGTTTAGGTGTAACTTCGGCGATATTTTTTTCTGACGTTACTATCTCATCACCGTTTTCTAGGTTTTCCTCTTGCGCTGCCAAAGGGCTTTTTAAACGGCTTTTTTCGTCTTCACTGCCACTACCCTGTTGATTACTATTTGCCATAAAGTCAGCTTTATCAGGTGCTTGCACATCCTGCGGCATAACCATGGTTACATCAAAAGTAGGTGAAGGTTTAGACTCTGGAAACTGAGGAGGTTTAAAACCCATTGCGTATAAGCCAGCATGTAACAACAATGAAACTGGTATTGTTAAAAGCAGAGGATTTTTGCCAAAAATTTTTATCGAAGAAGACATAAGCATTTCTATTATTATTGTATTTATTTAAACAACTCGCCCCACGGTATGAAACCGAATGATAACTATAGCATAAAAACTTTTAAATTGCGACGACAACTAAAAAGAGAGAAAGAGCACTTCTTTCAATTACTCCATTACTCTCGTGTCTTTTAATCCGCTGTTTGTATTTCTGCTGTATCTGTTAAATCATCCTCAGGGGCAATGATCACAATTTTATTCGGATTCAATGCCGTAATCTCTTTTGCTATTTCAATAGGAATTAGACTTCGTTTTCCACCTAGAAAAGTAATCGCCAAACTTCTATCAGCTAATTCCTGTTGTTGCTTTTCGGTGACAAATAAATATTTAATGGTGGTTCCAACTACAAAGTTGTAACGAATTTCAGCAGCTTCATCATTCTTAAGGTTTGCCGTGATCAGTTTATTAATTTTGTCATTTGTTTCTTTCTTGATTTTCTCAGCTTCTTGCTTTTTTCTTAGCGCTTCTTGCTTTTCATTTCTTTCAAGCTTTGAACGCTCTTTATAAAACTGCTCTAAATCAGACGCTCCCCTCTTTGGCTTTTTATTTGGAACAGCGTTTTGACTTGAAGTAGCCTTTTGTTTTAACTTAGAATTATTCCTGTTTCCAGTAAATTTCTTCTTAGGCTTTGGCTTCTCCGCGGCTTTTTTTACCTGATCTTCAGTAACAAGGCCTGCTTTCAATAATTGGTCGCTTAGTGAACTCATAATCTATCTTTAGGTTTTTAAATTATTGAGAATCATAATATAGGTTCTATTTAATTCCTATACTGTTTGTCAAACTCTCTGAGCCCGTTATAATGCGCCGTAATTTAAACCGCGAAACGGAATACCTCTATGAACATTGATAACATCGCAATAGGCAGTAACTACCCTGAAGAAGTAAATGTAATTATTGAAATACCAGCAGAGTCTTCACCTGTAAAATACGAAATAGAAAAAGACAGTGGCGCTCTATTTGTAGACCGTTTCATGCAGGCACCCATTTTTTATCCTGCTAACTATGGTTTTATCCCACACACTCTAGCTGAAGATGGCGATGCAATGGATGTTCTCGTTGTAACTCCAACACCATTAATTCACAACTGTGTTATCGCTGCACGTCCTGTTGGAATTCTTGAAATGACTGACGAAGCGGGTAAAGACTCTAAAATTCTAGCTGTGCCTGCTCAAGGACTACATTCAGCATCAGATCATTTACAAAGCTATACTGATCTGCCTCCATTATTACTCGAGCAAATCGAACATTTCTTTGAGTATTACAAAGTTATGGACAAAGATAAGTGGGTTAAGCTGGATGGTTGGAACGATGCGACTGCAGCTAAAAAAGCTATTCTAGATAGCATCAAAATGTTCAACGATGACAAAAGTTAAAAAAGGTTAATTACAATACTTGGCTTTTTTGTATTAAAATACTTTCACGCGAGTATAAATACACTAAAAAGCATGCGTAGCAATTATGCTCGGTGAATCATTTTAATGATTCACCGTTTGCTATAGGGTTTTAGATTTTCATTGATTTTGCTTTGACTTAAGCAACTAAGCTTTGAATCTAAAAACCTCATAAAAGCCGGGGGGTGTGACTACATCACACCAAAATAGAAAAAAGCAGCACTGCTGTCGGGTTTAAAGAGAGTTAATGGAAAAGCGTGTAACAGTCAAAAGCGAACGCGAAGAATATCGCCTATTTCGCTCACGTGCTATTGTCGCGGCAGTCTTAGTATTTGTAGCACTAACCTTAGTGTTTGCCAGACTTATTTTCTTACAAGTCAAAAATTACGATCACTATACGACGCTTTCAAAAGAAAATTACCAAAAGAGAATACCCACCCCCCCAGTTAGAGGCCTTATTTATGACCGCAATGGCGTATTATTAGCCGACAATCACATTGAATATGTCCTCGAGGCAGCTGAAGATGATGTGAAAGATATGGATAGGAAGTTAAAGCGCTTGATGCAATTACTTCCAATCACTCCTCAGGAAATTAAAAAATTCAAACAAAAATTGAGAGTTAATTCTCGTTTTCAACCTGTCGTTTTACGTAAAAATCTCACCGAAAAAGAAACCGCAATATTTTCAGCCAATCGATTTCGTTTCCAAGGCTTTAATGTCAGCGTACGTATGCGACGAAACTACCCTCTTGGCTCAACCGCAGG
Organism: uncultured Cocleimonas sp.; assembly: GCF_947495625.1. Lineage (GTDB taxonomy): Bacteria > Pseudomonadota > Gammaproteobacteria > Thiotrichales > Thiotrichaceae > Cocleimonas. The sequence goes on along the minus strand of NZ_CANLZW010000020.1, from coordinate 56,509 downwards.
CCATTTAATTGGCTATGTCGGCAGAATTGATAAAAAAGACTTAGAAACATTAGATAAAAAGAATTACAAAGGCACAACCCATATCGGCAAACTCGGTATTGAAAAGCAATACGAAGATCGATTACACGGCAAAGCTGGCTGGGAACTAACAGAAGTCGATGCTCACGGTAAGCCTCAGCTAAAACTTGATGAGAAAGCACCAATAACTGGAGAAGACCTTTTCCTCAGTATCGATCTTGAGCTTCAGCTGAAAGCAGAAGAATTATTAGCCGAACACAATGGTGCCGCAGTTGCCATCGATCCTAGAAACGGGGAGATATTGGCGATGGCAAGTATGCCGGCTTTCGATCCAAATTTATTTGTGAATGGCATCAGCTATGCCAACTATAATGCCTTAAGAGATGATATTGATCGCCCTCTCTACAATAGAGCATTACAAGGCGCTTACCCTCCGGGATCTACGATCAAACCCATGGCTGCATTAGTTGGATTAAGTGCTGACGTTGTCACACCAACTAGCTCAGTCTACGGCAAAGGCTATTATCAAATTCCCGGCAACAGACATAGATTTAGATGTTGGAAAAAGGCGGGACACGGAAACATAAGCCTGAATCGTGCAATCTATCAATCTTGTGATGTATATTTTTATGATCTCGCATTTCGGATGGGCATCAAACGTTATTCTGATGCAATGAAACGCTTTGGCTTTGGCAGCAGACTAGGTATAGATTTACCCCATGAAGGTGCTGGAATCATGCCTTCTGCAGAATGGAAAAGAAAAAAATACGACAAATTCTGGTATCCAGGTGACACTGTAAACACTGGTATTGGCCAAGGTTATTTTACTGCGACACCCTTACAACTAGCGTTTGCTACAGCGACCATGGCAAATCATGGTCGAAAATTCAAACCTCATGTACTCAGAGCGACCCGTGTCTCTCGAAATTTACCTCCCAAAATCGTAACACCTGAACAATTACCATCATTAGGTGTCACAAAACTTAGGTATTGGGATGATGTGATTCGCGCCATGGTTAATGTTGTTCATGGTACACATGGCACCGCAAGAAGATCAGGCGCAGGAGCCAAATACCAATTCGCGGGTAAAACCGGAACAGCACAGGTTTTCGGTATTGCTCAAAACAAGGAATACGATGCTGCAAAATTAAAAAAGAAACTACATGACCATGCATTATTTGTGGCTTTCGCTCCGGTTAAAAACCCTCGTATTGCATTAGCCGTAATTGCGGAAAATGCAGGTGGCGGTAGTAAAGTGGCAGCCCCTATAGCTAGACAATTACTAGATACTTACCTGCTAACGCCACAACAAAAAGAAGAAATCAGTGAACAAAACAATGCCAAAAATACGGATGAATCACCTTCATTGATGAATATAAACAAGTTGAAAAAGAAGAAAGAGCTTGAAAGAAAACTTAAACGAGAAATTCAAATCAACAGCCCTCTAACAACAGCACCGAGAACATAATATGAATTCAAAAGGCGGTTCAAGTTTTGGTGGATATGTACTGCGCTGGCTGACCTCGATAGATTTGGTTATGCTTCTGTCACTCGCACTTTTGATCGCTTTGGGTAGCATTATTTTATTTAGCGCATCCGGCGAAGATGCCCGGATGATGAATAATCACACTATTCATTTGATTCTTGCGACTATCGTTATGCTGGTTGCCACTCAATTATCGAGCGATTTACTCAAACGCTGGGCTTTCTGGATTTATATTATCGGTATTGTTGTTCTGGTCTTAGTATTGATTCAGGGATCAATGGGAAAAGGTGCTCAAAGATGGTTAGAAATAGGAAGCTTACGTTTCCAACCTTCTGAGATCATGAAATTAGCAGTCCCGATGATGGTAGCTAGCTACCTTTCAAAGAAAAGCTTACCCCCAAGATTCAAAGAGATTTTTATTGCTACATTACTTGTAGCTATACCAATGCTACTGATCGTTAAGCAACCGGATTTAGGAACCGCATTACTGGTTGGCAGCGCTGGTTTCTTCGTCATCTATTTTGCCGGCTTATCCTGGAAATGGCTGGGGGCAACATTGGTCGCAATCATTATTGCTGCGCCGTTAGTGTTTTATTTTGGTATGCACGATTATCAAAGACAGCGCGTTTTAACACTGCTTGACCCAAGTGCTGATCGATTAGGTTCTGGATATCATATTTACCAATCTACAATTGCTATTGGTTCTGGTGGCTTTTACGGTAAAGGCTGGTTGAACGGCGATCAGTCCCGCTTAGACTTTTTACCTGAGCGCCATACCGATTTCATCTTCGCTGTATTTGGCGAGGAGTTCGGCTTACTCGGCAACCTAATACTGTTCACATTATATTTATTTATTATCTGGCGCGGCCTTTACCTCGCGATGAAGGGACATGACACCTTTGCTCGATTATTGGGTGGTAGCCTTAGTCTTACTTTCTTCATCTATCTATTGGTAAATACCGGGATGGTAAGCGGCATTCTTCCTGTCGTTGGTGTTCCATTACCGTTAATTAGCTATGGAGGTACCTCTCTAGTTACACTGATGGCAGCATTTGGACTCCTCATGGGTCTAAGAAAACGAAAACGAGGGTACGACTAAATGTTAAAAGTATTTACACAATATTTGATTATCAGTGCAATATTAGTATTGCCTTCAATATTGACACCCCCCTACTTTGCGGCAGAAATTTCAGCAAAAGCTAATTACACAAGTTACCCAGCAATGCAGCAGCTAATCGAGCGCATGGTGCAAAAAGGGTTTGATCGAAATTACTTACATCAGATTTTTTCTAGAGTACAACGCGATGAGCGCATTCTTGAGTTAGTTAGCTCTCCTGCAGAAGGAAAACCGTGGCACAAATATCGCCCCATTTTCATCACAGAAGATCGCATTAATTCTGGCGTCAACTTCTGGAAACGCCACGAGAAAGTGATCAAAGCAGCAAGTACTCAATATGGCGTTGACCCTGAATATATTGTTGCGATTATAGGAGTAGAAACATTCTATGGTCGCAACACTGGTAAACACAAAGTTCTCAGAAGCCTGACGACTCTGGCGATGGATTTCCCTCCGAGAGAAAAGTTTTATACCAGTGAACTTGAACACTATCTTGAATTAATGAGAGAAGAAGGCATCAGAGACCCAAATATCCTAAGCGGTTCATATGCAGGGGCAATGGGCTTAGGACAATTTATTTCTAGTAGTTATCGTCATTATGCCGTTGATTTTAATCGTGATGGTCACAAAGATTTATGGCATCCAGAAGACGCTATTGGCAGCGTAGCAAACTATTTTTCGCGCCACGGTTGGAAGCCAAATGGTAATGTTACAGTACCTGCTCGAATTTTAGGCAATTTATATGCTAAAATTGTAAATACAAAAGCAATTAAACCAGCACATACCATGCAAATATTGCAGCAACACGGCGTTGAACCACTTGGGAATTTTAGTTCTGATAAGGTTTCACTGTTGCAGTTACAAGGATTGCAAGGTTATGAATACTGGATTACGGGCGATAATTTCTACACAATAACAAGATACAACCATAGCCCTAAATACGCTATGGCCATTTTTCAACTTGCTTGGGAAATAAAACGTAGGAAATTAAACTCGGCTAAATAACGTAAAAATTAAAGTAATAATTATAGAAATTTATATATTTAAACGAAAAACCATTATCCAAAAAGGGGACGATAATGATATACCGTAAATTCAACATTGGTACTAGCATAGTATTAATAACGACTTTCGTTGGCTTATCTGGCTGTAGTACTTTTAGCCAAGTTGGAAAATCTGCCAGAAATATGACAACTTTTGGTAGCGATAAAAGCACGGCAGGCACTGACGATAAATTAGTCATCCCACCGAGTCTTCGTGAGCCAGGCGCACGCAATACAACTGCAGCTCCACAACAAGCAACGACGAAAAGAACTACCGCGTCCACGCCAGCACGTAAAGCTACTTATCAAGCAAACAAGAACTATTATATCGTGGTTGGCACTTATGCTGATCAAATGGAAGCGCTTGATACCTTTACCCGTCTTTCTTCGATTGGTTTAAAAGGCGCAACAATGGAATCTCGTAAGACTAAAACAGGTAACTTGCTGCATATGGTTCGTCTTGGTCCATACAACAATCAAGAAGATATAGACAAAGCTAAAGATAACTTAACCAGCACTGGCTTATCGCAGTTTAAAGTAGTAGAAAGCTAGTCAATTTCGGTTATAACTCGTTATAATTAGTGACTTTGGTAATTACTCATTTTGGGTAGTTACTTCTTCGACATTCGGAATCCATAATTACACACCATGAAACGAATTTTATCTGTCTTTATTTGTTTGTTTATCTCTTTTACTCATCAGGGCTGGGCAGCAACTGGCGCTCCTGAGATAAAAGCGGATAGTTATCTACTGGTCGATTTCCATAGCGGCGTTCAATTAGCTGAGAAAAACCCTGATAAACGCATAGAACCAGCCAGTATCACTAAATTGATGACTGCCTATGTTATTTATCAAGAACTGGAAAAAGGCAGTATCTCACTAGATGACAACGTCCTTATCAGTGAAAAAGCGTGGAAAATGGAAGGCTCAAGAATGTTCGTTGAAGCCGGAAAAAAAGTTCCACTAAATCGAATGATTAAAGGCCTTATCGTTCAATCAGGAAATGATGCAGCTATAGCATTGGCAGAGCACATCTCAGGCAATGAAGCTTCATTTGTTGAGAAGATGAACCAAATAGCCAAAGAAATGGGCTTAAATTCAACAAACTTTGCAAACCCAACAGGTTGGCCTGATCCCAATCATTACACGACAGCGAGAGACATCGTTACTTTAACGCGTCAAGTAATAAGAGAATACCCAGAAGAATACAAACTTCATTCATTAAAAGAATATAGCTACAACGGTATCAAACAATACAATCGCAATAAATTATTATGGCGTGACCCAACGGTTGATGGTGTTAAAACAGGTCATACAGAATCTGCTGGTTATTGTTTAGTTGCTTCGGCTGCTCGTAATGATATGCGTCTAATTTCAGTAATCTTAGGCGCTGAAACTGAAAAATCTCGCGCGGATTACAGTCAGGAATTATTAGAGTTTGGTTTCAGATTATACGAAACACATAAGCTTTATGACAAAGGCTCAGTGCTTGCAGATGCTCGCGTTTGGAAAGGCAATAAAAGCACTGTTCCCGCAGGCATAATGGAAGATTTCTACGTTACTGTTGAAAAAGGTCACTATAATCAGTTAAAAGGTTTGATGGAACTTGATGGATCGCTCGATGCTCCAATCAAACGTGGCGATGTCGTTGGCACAGCAATAATCAAAGATGGCGAAACCATCGTTAATCAGGTTCCCCTATTAGCACTTGATGCGGTTGACCCAGGTGGATTCTGGTCTAAAGTTACTGATAGTGTTAAGAAATTATTTAACTAATTATTGATCAAATAGCTTTTAAGTCTCAACTTAAGTAAACAAATATCGAGTAGTAAAAATGTCCGTGCGAGATGAAGAAACACTGATTGAATTTCCTTGTGAATTTCCCGTTAAAGTTATGGGTGCAGCAATACCGGAATTCCATTCTGCCGTTGAAAAAATAGTACAAGCTCACGATCCGGATTTTGACCCCAGTCATACGAAACAAAATACCAGTAAAACAGGAAAATACGTGAGTTTGACGTTAAACATTCATGCCAAAAATAAGCCACAGCTGGATGCGCTATATCAAGATCTTACTAATCACGAGCTGGTAGTTTGGGCACTCTAGTCAATAGTATAATCACCAAACAATTAGGGTTAACTGATTACGAAAGCGTTTGGGAGTCGATGAAAGACTTCACTCAAACTCGAGATCAAAATACCCCTGATGAAATCTGGATCGTAGAACACCCCCCTACTTTCACACTAGGTAGAAACGGCAAAGAACATCACATTCTCCAAGAAACTTCTATTCCTATTGTTAAAGTTGACCGAGGCGGCCAAGTTACCTACCACGGCCCAGGGCAAATAGTGATTTATCTTTTGCTCGATTTACATCGAAGAAGCATGGGTATTCGTCAATTAGTTACTTTAATTGAAAATTGCATTATTGAACTATTAGCCGATTATCAAATCACAGCCTATAGCGATGCAAAAGCACCTGGGGTATATGTCGACAAGAAGAAGATTGCGGCATTGGGACTTCGAGTATCTAAAGGTCGAACCACACACGGATTAAGTTTAAATGTTGAAATGGATTTAACACCCTTTCAATACATAAATCCTTGCGGTTATGAAGGACTCGAAATTACGCAATGCGTAGATTTAGGCATCAAAGACTCAATGCCAGTGCTCTCTGAAATGCTGAATTCAATTATAAAATCAGAAATTATTAAAGCCTCAGAAAGTAAATAACGCGAAATTATCAGCTAGAATCAACAATAAGAAGCTCTTTCAGGTCAATTAATCACCACTTATTCTACAAATTTGTTTCACAACATCTTAAACTGATTTATACACAAGCTAAAAAGTTATTCTTTTTCAAACGTATCCGCATCTCTGAGGATACATAGTTTAAGGAGGAGTGAAGTATGGGTCAGGAAATATCGCATTCACATTTTACCAGTGAAGAAAGCAAATGCTTTAAAGAACTCTTGATTGAAGAAACAAAACTGTTGAAGAAACAGTTTGAGGCTGGGGAGTTTTCTTCACATAAACCTATGGGAGGGTTTGAAATAGAAGCCTGGCTGGTGGACAAGTCTTTACGACCAGCACCTATCAATAACGAATTCTTTGATTTATTCGATAATCCATTAGCTACGCCTGAATTGGCAAAGTTTAATATAGAATTAAATAACACTCCTTTACCTCTCACAGGTAATTCACTAAAAGAGTTTGAATCCGAAATTCGCACTGTTTTATCAGAAGCTGATGCAGTCACAGAAAAACTCAAATCAAATATAATTCTTATAGGCACGCTTCCCACTGCTGTTGCAGATGATTTTTGTCTGGAAAATATGTCTTCAATGAAACGTTACGAAGCGCTTAATGAAATCGTTCTTAATGCACGCAATAATAAACCGTTACATCTTGATATTAACGGCGAAGATCACTGTCATTTAACCAAACACTCGGTAATGATTGAAGCCGCTACCACCTCTTTTCAAATCCATATACAGACACCATGGAAACAAGCCCATCATTATTACAATGCTTCGATTATTGCATCTGCCCCCATTATGGCTATTGCGGGGAATTCGCCCGTACTCTTTGGGGACAAACTCTGGCATGAAACCCGTATTCCTCTATTCGAACAAGCGATAGAAACAGGAGGCAAACAAAGGGTTAGCTTCGGTTCTGGCTACGCAGAATCTTCCATCCTTGAATGTTTTGAGGAAAACCTGAATGATTATTCCGTGTTTTTACCCATGATATTCAATAGTCAGCCAAAGGACTTCAAACATCTAAGCTTACATAATGGTGTAATCTGGCGCTGGAATAGACCTTTGGTTGGCTTTGACCCTGATGGAACACCTCATATCAGAATTGAGCATCGTATTCTTCCCGCAGGGCCGACCGTTTCAGACATGATGGCGAATGCTACGTTTTTCTATGGCCTGACACAAAGCATTATGGAACGCATATCCAATCAGGAAAAAATGCCTTTTGAAACCGCTAAAAATAATTTCTATGAAGCGGCTCAATATGGATTACAAGGGGAAATAAACTGGGAAGGTAACACTTATTCTGGGGACAGTTTGCAACAGTTAATTGTCGATAAACTAATCCCTTTGGCTGAACAAGGTTTACAACAATTAGACCTTGAACAAGCATCAATCGATCATTATCTTAATATCATAAAAGAGCGTACCATTAGCGGTCAAACAGGCTCTGTGTGGCAAATTTATCATCTCAATCAACATCATGGCGATTTAACAAAAATGACCGCTGATTACCTTGCTTTACAACACATTGGACAACCCGTTCACACTTGGGCACACAACTAAATTACTTAAAAATCAAAGATAGATAAATCATGCTTAAACTAAATATCATCAACGAAATACCTGATGGGCTATTAGATCTTGCCAGTTCCAAGGATATTCAACAGATTTTTGACCAACCTACTCTGCTAAATTTAAAAGGAGTTAAGGAAAATCCGTTATTTATTTCAGTGCTTTTACACGCAAATGAAGATACTGGTTTTATAGCTATTCAAGAGCTTTTAAAAAAGTATCAGGATAAGGAATTACCAAGATCAGTGAGCATCTTTTTTGGCAATATCGCAGCCTGTAAAGAAGGCGTCAGAAGATTAAAAGACCAGCCAGATTACAACCGGGTATGGCCAGGTACCGACCACCCTGAATGTGATGAAACCCGTTTAATGCAGAATGTCGTGGATGAAGTAGCAAAACAGAAACCATTTGCCAGCATTGATGTGCACAATAACACCGGAAAGAACCCACACTATGGTTGCATCAATTCACTTGAAGATGAGTATTTGTATCTAGCATCACTGTTTTCGCGCACGGTAGTATTTTTTGAGACGCCTAAAGGCGTGCAATCAATGGCTATGGCTAAACTATGCCCAGCTATCACTCTTGAGTGTGGCCAGCCTCATCTACCCCAAGGCATAGAGCATGCAACAGATTATCTCGATACTGTATTACACATGGAAAGTCTGAATTCAACGCATTTAAATACCAACGACATAGATGTTTTCCAAACTGTCGCCAGAGTTACGGTGCCTAAAACATGCACGTTTAGTTTTACTGAAAAATCAGCAGATATTTTATTTGATACCAAACTTGATAGTATGAATTTTTCAGAATTAACAGAAGAAACGGTTTTTGGACAAATACAAAATGCCGATAAAGCCTGTCTGGAAGCTTTAGACGACCATGAACAAGTCGTTAGCGATCATTATTTCACCAAAAAAAATAACCAGATTGTATTAAGTAAACCAATGATGCCGGCGATGCTGACCTTAGATGAAAATGTGATTCGCCAGGATTGCCTTTGTTATCTGATGGAAAGAATTGAATTAAGGCCATAAATGAGCAGGAATAATTCAGGACTGCTCATTTAACAGACACATTAAGAAATACATTAGTAGCAAGTTTTTTCTATACTATGTGTTATGAGTTTAAGAACTACTTTTAATTACATCGGCCGCAAAGTTTTATATCTTTGGCTTAAGACAGAAGTCATCCCCAATAAAATTGAGCAACTGGATATCAATCCTGATTTGCCGGTAATTTATGTCTTAGAAACACGCTCATGGACCAACCTTCTGGTTCTGGAAGAGCAATGCAAACGATTGGGCCTTGAAGCGCCATTAGCAAAAATTGCAATACCCGAGTTACATGCGTGGCATTCCGTTTATACCATCGCCCCTAGAGAACCGTTTAAAGCCTGGTTGCAGAACCAACCAAAGCGCTCTCGAATGTTACGGGGCATTATCGAAACGCTCAACGATTACCCAGAACAGGAAATACAATTCATACCCGTACAGATTTTCTGGGGCAGACCAGTCGCCACACAAAAACACTGGTTGCAGGTGTTATTTTCAGATTCATGGGGCTTGGCTGGCAGAACCCGTACTTTTTTCAGAGTCCTATTTCACGGACGCAATACCTTTATCCAATATTCAGAAATCATCAGCTATCGCAGCAACCCTGCCAGTATCCGCTCTGATGATGAAGTCATAGATTCTTTGCAAGACACATTAGCCAATCGATTAAAGAAAATCAGAAGTGCCACACTCGGTCCAGATATCTCGCATAAACGAACTCTGGTTCGCGATTTGATTTTAAAACCAGCAGTGCAAACGGCAATCAGCAAAAGAAGCACCGAAGACAATATCACTGAATATAAAGCCGCTCTTCAAGCAAGACGCTATCTAAATGAAATCGTCGCAAACTGCACTAATGTCACCATTCAGGTTATGCAACGCGCGCTATCGTCTTTCTGGAATCGTTTTTATTCGGGCATCGAAGTCAATAATAGTGAGTACCTGAAGAGCCTCGCTCTAAGCCATGAATTGGTTTATGTTCCTTGTCACCGCAGTCACATTGATTACCTATTACTTTCTTATGTAATCTATTTTGAAGGCCTAGCCATTCCTTATATCGCTGCGGGTAAAAATCTAAACATGCCAGTGATTGGTTCGATATTACGCGGTGGTGGCGCTTTCTTTATTCGTCGCAGCTTCAAGGGCAATGAACTCTATTCAACGGTGATGTTTGAATATGTTGCTGAGTTAATCGCAAAAGGCATTGCGATTGAATACTTTGTCGAAGGAGGCAGAAGTCGAACGGGTCGCTTATTACAGGCAAAGCCTGGAATGTTATCAATGACCGTGCGTGGCTTCCTAAAATACCGTAAACGACCCGTTGCATTTATTCCTGTTTATATTGGCTATGAGAAACTGCTTGAAAGCAAAGCCTATCAAGCAGAATTATCTGGGGAAGATAAAAAGAGCGAAACTTTTATTAACTCGGTGAAATCAATCCTTAAAATACGTGGTGAATACGGCAAGGTTTCGACTAATTTTGGTAAACCTGTTTTTCTGAATAATATTCTGGATCATCAGCAGCCGGATTGGGCTTCCGCAAGTTATGATGACGATTCACGTCCTGTCTGGACCAGAGATATTGTGGTCAATTTATCCGAACAGATAATGACTAGAATTAACCAGGCGGCAACGGTTAACTCGATTAACCTGATAGCAAGCGTGTTGCTTGCCGCTTCAAATCAAAGCATGGATGAAAAGGATTTAGATCATCAACTGGAAACTTATAAAACACTGATTCAATCTCTTGGATATTCGGAAAAAATAATCATCACCCCTCGTACGGGTAAAGATCAAATCAGCCATGCGGAATCACTAAAGATGGTCAAAAGGCGTCCTCATGAGCTTGGCGATATTATTTATCTGAATAGCAAACAAGCGGTTTCAATGACCTACTATCGCAATAATATTCTTCATCTATTAGCGCTACCTTCCATTATCAGTTGCTGCTTTTTTAATGTGCGCTCGATGACAAAAGATGAAATTGTTAGCTTGGCTTCACTTGCCTACCCTTTTATTCAGAAAGAGTTATTTTTAGCGTGGGATAAAACAGAACTCGAAGATGTGATTACCAAAGTATTAGATCAACTAGTTGAGTCGGGCTTACTCATTCAAGACAAGGACAAACACAACTACTCTCGTCCTTCGCCAAATACCAAAGCGTTTACGCAATTAACACTTCTAGCGAAGGTCATTTCACCCGTTCTCGAAGTCTATTACCTCACACTTGCTTTACTCTCTAGAGGTTCTAAAAAAGAAGAATCAACCACCATCAGTAAACAAAAATTAGTCGATGAATGTATTTTGATGTCTCAGCGAGTAGCGATGATTCACGAAATCAACTCGCCAGATTATTCAGACAAACATCTCATTGCTAACTTCATTGAAACGCTTATTCATATCGATTACTTACGTGAGTTTGATACGGAGCAACTTCAATACAATGAAGTCTTTCACAAAACAGATAAACGAATTCGGCTGCTATTACCTAAGCAAATGCGAGCTAACATCCTGCAAATGATTGGTGAATAATACTATTTAAAGATAATTTAATAAGATTAAGTCACCCCCCTACTTTTAGGCACTTTTTATTAAAAAGTGCCTAAAAGTAGGGGGGTGTGTTTACAAACACTTACTACAATAGATATAGAACAGTAGTTAATACATTCTATAAAAAACAAATCAATTTTGCTGGAACTCTCAAGGAGAATCATGATGCTAACAATTACAAGGCTTGATATTGATGATGCTAACCTGCTCATCAAAGGCGCACGTGACAAAGCCAATGAAATAGGTATTCCTATGTGTATTGCGGTCACCGATGAATCAGGAAATCTAATTTCGTTCGAACGTATGAATGGCGGTAAAACACACAGTATTAGTATCGCTCAGGATAAAGCTTTCACTGCCGGAGCCGCACGCAAAGCAACCCATGAATACAATGCTGCAAATGTCCCGGGAAGTCTTGCTTTTGGTATTCATACAGAATGTGGCGGTCGTATAAGCTCAGTTGGAGGTGGAATACCTGTTGTAATTGATGAAGAGTTTGTAGGCGGCATCGGTGCGAGTTCAGGAACGCCTCAACAAGACATGGAAGTTGCACAAGCGGGAATAGATTATTTCCTTACTAATCGCTAAACCTTTCATTATTAAATTATTTTTTATATTCAGACTTATTAATAATGTACTATGACTTAGATCACAATCATTTATATAAAAGGAGTTTAAATGAAACGCATCAATCAACTGTTTGGAATTAGCTTAATAACTCTCGGTTTATCTGCTTGCGGAGGAGGAGGCTCCAGCAGTAGCAACGACGAACCTGAATCAAGGGACGTATCAGGACTTTCTGAGTGCGACACAATCAATTCAACACAAGCGGTGGTTTGTGGAACAGCGTTAGCCAGTGATGGTGTCACCCCATTAATAAATGCAGAAGTCACCTTACTTGATGATGGTGCTAAACCTAGCGGTGCATCTGCTAGAGGCGTAGAAGACCCTGATGTTTGTTTAACCGATGTTGCGGGAGACTATGTTTGTTTACTCCCTGAAGGTGTTAATGGAGCAGTCAGCCTCCTCATTAGTCTTCCTGGTTTTGTTGACGCAACCGTAGACACGACAGTTTCACCAGGCTCAGTTACAGAAGCGGGTAGCCAGCCACTAGAAAGTGACAACAGTAATAAATGGGTTGTCGTACCAGGCGCTTTTGATGGCGTACAGGTTTTGTTATCACAATTAAAAGACTGTACCTTATCGGATGGCTCAGGAAACCCATTTAACTACGCAACTGGATCACCAGAAAGTGCTAGAGGTAGTGCAGATTGTGAAAACAAAGGGCTGCTTGTACTCGATGATGAAATTAATTCAGCCGAAGAAGCATCCGCTTTCTTTTCGTCCAATGATTTATTTAATTACGACTCACTCTTTATTAACTGCTCCGCTGATTACGGCAATGTTTCTGGAGTAAACACGGTTGTTCAAGATTTTGTGGATGATGGCGGTCATGTGTATTTCTCTGACCTTTCTAGCAGTTGGTTATCAAGTGCCTTCCCGGGAAAAGTAAATTTTGCGGGAAATGCAACATCAACAGGTACCATAGAAGCAGATGTAACAACTGCAGGTTTACAATCAGTAGTGGGAAGCACTATGGAAGTTGAATTTGACCTATCTGTATGGTCAGCGATTGATACTGTTGCCTCAGATGTTACAACATTTGTTGAAGGAGATATTACTTCTCTTAGTAGCACTTATTCAGGTATTCATCCTATCACCGTCGGCTGGAGAGAAAATAGCAACTCAGGCTGTGTGTTTTACTCTTCATATCACATAGAAGGCGCGAGTCAGGACTCTGAACAAGAAAGAGCAATGAAGTATCTTGTGCAAAATATTGGTTCTGTTTGTCAATAAACTAGAGAATTGAGATTAACTATTAGTTAATTTCAGACAATAAAAAGCCCCGATAAGCATATCGCCTATCAGGGCTCTTAATTTTAACGCTGTTAGGCTCTAATTAACCTTCAACAACTGTTCCGCCTTTTTCTGTGCATTCTTCAGCAGATACTTTTATCCAACCCTGAGCTTTACAGCTATTTTGACCTGCACATGCAGAAGTTGCTGTCGCACATGCACTAGTTCCCTTACACGAGTTAATTCCAGAACATTTAACTTCTGCAGTTTTGCTATGAGACGCAGCTGATGCTGTGTTAACGCCACCTAATATAAGTGCTGCTGCCGCTGATGCTAATGCTACGCCAGATAATTTCTTTACTTGTGTCATTTTAATGATCCTCTAGTGATAAGTTGTTGTTGATAATTATTTAAAGTTATTTGAATCTAACAAAAGATTATTCGGGGTAATCCAAGTTCGCCTTATCAAAGATTAAAATGATAAGTAGACCAACTAACTTACCCCTGTATACGCCAGATCTCATCATATAGATTCATAAACAGTAAAAAAATTCAAAAAAAAGAGTAAAAAATATTTACTCTTCTTTGTGTAACTAAAATTAAAACATAAAGTTACTAGTCATTTTTATGATAATTAAGCGTCTTTTTCGGTTATCTCAGCATCTGTTAAATCAGTATCAGTCAGGCCATCAACCGCGTTTTTTGCCATATCTGTAGCTGTATCCATCGCTGACTTACCTGCATCTGCAACGCTTCCTGCTATATCACCGGCCGTTTCTGAAACTGAACTTGCCGCTTCTACTGCTGAGTCTAAGGCGGCTTTGCCTGCATCTGTCACAGAATCTGTAACCGATGAGGCCATATCCCCTACTGCATTGCTTGCATTACTTACGGACTCTGTCACCGTATCTGTCACACTTGATGCGACATCACCAGCAGCATCCGTTACATGACTCACAGCATCAGTGACTGCATCTGTGGCACTATTCATAGCATCACCTGCAATATCTGTTGCACTACTTGCCACATCGCCTGCGGCATCCATTGCGCCTGAAGCCGCGTTTGTGGCTGCATCAACAGCACCACTGGCTGCATCTGTAGCTGCATCTACTGCTGAACTTGCCAAATCTCCAACGGTATCTGTCACGTTCGATACAGCATCTGTCGCGGCACTGGTTACATTACTAGCCGCATCTGTTGCAGCACTAGCAGCATCGCTAGCTATATCTGTTGCACTTGACGCGACTTCAGTGGCTGTATCTACTGCATTTGATACGGCATCTTTTGCCACATCAGTGACACTACTGGCAGCATCCGCAGCAGTATCTATGGCTGAATTAGCAGCCTCGGAAGCTGCGTCTATGGTTTTTTCAGCGGCACCTGAAAACATATCTTTTAATTTGTCAAATAGTCCGAACATTGTTGAAATCTCCTGTATACATATCGTTAGGATATGCCATTAAACTTATAAAAAAATTATAGCCACTCCCAAGCTCTGACTATGACGATTTGCATTTTCAGTCTACCGTATTATTTTAATTTATTCTTTATTTACTTATGTACTTTAAGGAATTTAAATCGATGCAATGAAAAAACCATTGAATAAAGAACCGTCAGATCAGCTCTTCACTTGATTATGAAATGTCAGCACCAGAACATCTCGATATGCGGGTTTGCTTTCATCAATAGGATAAACTTCACTCACGCCATGCCATACCATTCTGTCATCAATTAGTACGGCATCACCCTTTTCTGTCAGTACACTACCAAACACTAAACGTTGATCATCATCGTAAATGTGATTCACACCACCAGTAATGTTATGACGTTCGAGCACCATAATCAGGATAAAGTCAGCGCCATCACGATGAATACCTTCAGGAGTAGGATTTCCCGCTTCCTCAGCGCTCGCTACGATTCGAAACTGATGCGCCTGGACGCGCCATTGTTTTTCGTTATTAAAACTAATTTCTTTGGTGACTAATCGAATCAGTTTTTCTAAGACTGGGCTTTTTACCGTAGCATCCTTAAACGCTTCGAATTCGCGGTAGATACCACCATTCATATTATTCCGGTAAGTACTTTGGTAATGCGGCTCGTGCGGTAATAATTCTAACTTGCCATTGTCATACCAGTTAAACACCGAATAACGTCGAAAACGATAGTGTCCTCCATCACTTAAAAATTTATCCTCTGGCAGGTCATTCCAGCTTTGTTGGAAGGTAGTTAGGTCAATATCATGTTTTTTTAACCAATCACTCCATTGAGAATTAGTAATATTCAAGCCTTGTAGCAAGCAAAAGCCTTCTGACTTTAAATCTTTTTGAATGTCTATGGGTTTCATTGAATGATTCTTTTTAAGCAATACGGAATATTACCGCTGTATCCTAGTACAGTACAGATACAGTTAAGACTATTTGTTATCGCTTACTGCCGTATCTCGTAAACAATGTAAATCAAAGACACCCCCCACCTTTGGGGGCTTTTTTTATTGAATCTAATAAAAAATAAAAAATATCAATCCATTTTGAGTCTCGCTGCTACTATCTAAATGAAAGTAGTGTTTACAACAACTATTCATAATTATAAAGGAGATGATCAAATGAGTTTAATGGGTACATTAGGAAAAGTCGCTATGGGCGTTATCGTTGCTAAAGGCGTTGGCAAAATGATGGGCGGAAGCGGAAGTAGCAGCGGTGGTGGTTTAGGTGGTTTACTTGGCAGTCTTACTGGCGGTAACAGCTCTAATTCTGGCAGTACAGGCGGCGGCCTTGGTGGCTTATTAGGTGGTCTCGCAGGAAATTCTGGCAGTGGTGGAGGTCTAGGTGGAATTCTTGATTCTCTAGGTGGAAGCAACAATTCACAATCTGGCGGTGGTCTTGGAGATTTATTGAATAACGCGTTAAATGGTAATGATCCAGAAGCAAGTACAGAACAAGATAACCAGGCTGAAGTCATGTTACGAGCGATGATTAGCGCAGCTAAATCTGATGGCGTGTTGGATGATGAAGAAAAGCGTAAAATCACTGAGCACCTTGGCGACGCAACGCCAGAAGAAATCGCATTCGTTCGTCAGGAACTAGAATCTCCTTTAGATACACAAGGTTTAATCCAGAGTGTACCGCGCGGAATGGAAGAACAAGTTTATTTCATGGCGCTGTTAGCGATTGACCTGGATTCTAATCACGAAGCTAAATTCCTTGATGAGTTAGCGAAAGGCTTGAATATCTCTAATCAGGCGTGCAACCAGATTCATGAAAAATTAGGCGCTCCTGCTCTTTATTCGTAATGAATGACGTGTAACTCTTATCTTTACAAAGTACGACCATGCTCTGAGTAAGCCATCATGCTTCTCAGAGCATTTTTTATCTGGCTTTTTCTTATATAAGTCATTTTCTAAAATCCCCGTATGTTTTCATTTAATATAAATCTTGAATTACCATTCGTCAGTCACATTTGTATTTAACCCGTAAATACCTACAATCGAAGTTACAAGCCTAATAATAATAATTCGTAGCGCAAATTTAGAGCAGAGATATGTTAAAAACATTTATGATCGAAAAGATAGAAGAAGAAGTGTGTTCTGATTCTACAGGTAAGATGACTTTTCATTTGGTTGACGAAAATGGCGGTTGTCGAAGAGTGACTGGCATGACCTTTCTGGATAAGAATGGACAGCCACAAGGTATATCATCACAAAGTAAACGCGAACTTCCACTAATAGAAAACCTTTTCAGTGATCGACACAAAAAAGTGGTCGATATCGAATTTGATCACTTCAATAAAGTCTATGATCGAGAATTAGACAAAACAGTCAATGAGATTGCTTACGAAAAAGTATTGGAGATGGAGAAAGAGAAAAAACTCTCTTATCGCATAGCGAGATTCTTTAAGATAACCCCAAAAGAACCAGCATCAGAAAACCCAGTGCACCAAGCCACGATGCAAAAGGCACCGGAACAAAGTAAAAGCGCTACTCCAAATAGTCCCGAGTAGTTTATCTAAAAACAAATAAAAAAATAGCCGCATTAGCGGCTATTTTTTTGGGATGCTCCCCATAAAACTGATTATAAAATCTCTGGTTAAGATTAATTAGCTGGAACAGTAGGTATTGGAGCAAATTTGTATCCCTGAGGCTGCGGAGGATAGTAATAATTAGAATTATTATTGTTCCATGGCATCGTGAATCCATTACTGTTGTTATTGTTCCATGGCATATTGAAACCATTGCCATTATTGTTGTTCCACGGCATGTTAAAGCTATTGCCGTTATTATTGTTCCAAGGCATGGTAAAACCGTTACCGTTGCTATTATTCCACGGCATATTGAAATTATTTCCGTTATATCCGTTGTTGTTATTCCAAGGCATGTTGAAGTTATTGCCTCTGTAACCATTATTATTGTTATTCCATGGCATTGTGAAACCGTTACCATTCGCACTGTTGTTGTTCCACGGCATGTTATAAGCACCACCATTAGAACCTGTATTAGTCATAGTGTTTCCGTAAGTGTTCGCAGCTGTTGTTCCGTCTACATTTCCACGGCCATCTGCATTACCCTTACCTGTGCCTTCTGCTTGTAAATTACCTTGGGTATTTACATCGGTTTTTCCTTTTGCTTTAAAATTAATAGCAAAATCCATCTCGCCATCAGCATTGCCTTTGCCAGTACCCCAGCCATTTCCTTTTGCGGCTGTTTGTCCATCAATTTTGCCGTTGCCTGAAGTATTTCCAGCTGCGTTACCGTAAGCGTTGCCGTTTCCAGTACCGTTATTAAAACCATCAAACCAATCTGCAGATGCAGTTGTCGTCGCCGATAATGCAATTAATGCTGTAGCTAAAATTATTTGAGTTCTCATTTGTTACCTTCCTAGAATTTGATAAAGGGGATTATTAAAATATGTATATTAGATTATCCTAATATTCTTATTTTGTAAACTATTTATTATTTTTAGTCTTTCTAATTCTTAGGAATGACGCGAAACGAGGAACATTATTTTTAGTTTTTCCTCTGTATTGAAAAGTAACAATATCTCCAATTTGTGGGGGATTAAGACGTTCTTCATCACTAAAACCGGTACCCAGTTTGAAACGAATTTTCTGCTGCGTGATTTGCGTACCTGTCTTTGGAACAGTCTCTACCAGAAGCGCACCCATTTTATTGGTGTATTTTCCTTTGCCCGGAATATGAGCAATAACAACAGCTTCTGCATCTTCATAAGGTTTAACTTTTAATAAATCACCAGTGCGTTTACCTTTATACAAAGAGGAGCCAAGATGTAGCATTAAACCTTCTGCTCCAGCAGCTGTGATCGTAGCCAACTCTTGCATAAGCTCTTCGTGACTCGCAACCTTCCACTGCTTTACTGCTTGCAACCATTCTATATTGGCTTGTTTAATCACTTTGTTTATATGAAGAATCCGTGAATCAAAATCCATCGCTTCCTCTTTCATTGATAATCCTGGTCTAGACAGTTCTGGCATATCAAAAACCATGAATTTAACTCTTTTCCAGGCGCTATGATCGGGTTGCTGATCTCTTACGGTACTGACCAGTAATTCAAATCGTTGTCGAGCTATCCACAGTTCACCATCGAGTTTCTGTTTTGGGAAATCGCGTATAAACCAGTTTGGGGCATGATAGATATTGCCACCTCTAGATAAAAACTTCTCCCCATCCCATAAAGCACGCACGCCATCATACTTCTCGCTAACCCAATACTGATTTAGATCAATACCTTCGTGGTAGACATTCGCTAACATGAGAGATGGTTTAGAAGAACTTTTAGCGTATAGAGGGTTCCCCCAAACGCCAATTAAGACAAACACGACACATATTAAAAACTTAATTTGGTGCATATACTGATATTCGTTATGATGACTTTCTAGGGCACATCTAAAAAAGCCCGAAGCCTCAAAAAGTAATAATTAGGGAGAATATAATGTCTGCAAATAATGATTCTAGCAATGAAAAGATAGTCGATCTAAACTCCAATCCAGATCCAGTAATTGCTGAAAACCTTGGAACTCAAGACATTACCGCTGAGGTTTCTCAAGAACAACAGATTCTTGATCTTCAACAACAAATTGAAGCGCTAACAAAAAGCCAACATAAAGCTGATAGAAAATACAAAATAGAAAAAACACTGAAGCCATTTCAAGCAGAATTAATCGCTTTACAGAAATACCTTGAAGATACCAATAAACGCATGATCATCCTTTTTGAAGGTCGCGATGCGTCAGGAAAAGGCGGAACTATTCGACGTGTTGCACGATATATGAATGAAAAACATTATCGTCTTGTCGCTTTAGGCAAACCCACTAAAGAACAACGCTCACAATGGTATTTTCAGCGTTACGTCGAGCAATTCCCGCATGGTGGTGAATTGGTTTTATTTGACCGGAGCTGGTACAACCGCGCAATGGTAGAGCCCGTATTAGGTTTTTGTACCCCAGAAGAGCACAAAAGTTTTATGAAGGGTGTGGTTGGCTTCGAAAAAGATTTAGTGCGCCAAGGTACGATATTGGTAAAACTCTATTTTAGTGTGACTAAAGATGAACAGGCTAAACGTTTTGAACGCAGAAAAACCGACCCCTTAAGACAGTGGAAACTATCTGAAGTTGATATTCAGGCACAGGAACATTGGGATGAATTTACCAACGCAAAATACGAAATGCTGAAACGTTCGCATACTTCAGCAGCTCCCTGGGTGATTGTCCGTTCTAATGACAAAAATGCGGCGCGCTTGAATACATTGAAAGTAATTTTGAACAGCGTTCCTTATAAACGCTCCAATCCTGATTTGGATTATATTCCTGACCCGGATATTGTAGTTTCAGGCGCAAGAGAGATAGAAACAATGGAAGCTGACAGACTCAAGAAAGGTAAGTTTAAAGCGTAAACACACTCTATTTAATAAAAAAACGCCTATAAGTAGGGGGGTGACTTTATTTAGGTCACCCCCCTTCTTATAGGCGTTTTTTTATATGTGTTTAAATATTATAGACAGTGAATAAAAATCTATCTCATAGCCACATTATGACTTCGACCACCTGAATAAACCCACTCAATCAATTTATCATGAGCCGCTAATGCTCTGCGTTTGGCGCGTGGATCATTATGCAGAATAGCCATTACATAAGTTTTACCATCTGCCGCTTTGACATAACCAGCGATACTGCGCACGTCACGTAGAGTCCCAGTTTTAAAGAAGCCTCGACCTCTAACACCAGTGCCTTTCAAGCGTCTTTTCATGGTGCCATCAACACCCGCAACTGCTAGTGATTGCATCAATATATTTCTGAATGGGCTGCGATATGCATCAACAAGTAAATCACCAACATGTCTTGCACTAATACGCGCAGTTCGGCTTAAACCAGAACCATTCTCAATGCGTAATTCGGGAAAGTTTAATCCACGCGAAGCCAACCAGGTACCAATTGCATTTGCACCACTACGTTGCGTGCCCTGCCCTGTTGATTTCGCGCCAATGGTCAACATCACTTGGCGAGCCATCACGTTATTACTGTCTTTATCAATGCTTGGCAAGATTTCAGCCAAAGTACGAGAGTAGGTTCTTAGTAGTGGTCTAGCGTTTGCAGGCGCTTTACCCATAGCAAAGCGAGTATTTAATTTACCACCGACATCACGCTTCCACATCGCCTGCATCGCACCATAGATCATTTCAGCCGGACGACTAATGACACGATGGTAGCTTCTAGTACCACAACGTCTGGAGAAGCGACCGCTAAATGTTACAACGGTTTGCACCCCTCGCTTAGACACTTTGATATGCGGTCTACACCCTCTTTTAGTGGTACGCATATTATTCACAATTTTTAAATTATGTGTTGGCGTCGTAGTACTTACATGCACACGCTTTCCAGTAGATCGTATCTGAAAACTGCTTAGACGCTCGTTGTACAACAATGCATCTGGCTGTGCGTTATAGGCAGATTGAGATTTGCCATCAAATGAACCCTGATTCGGAACATTGAAGTAGGTGTTATCGAACACCACGCGACCAGAAACATTTCTAATGCCTTTGTTGCGAATACCCTGCAACACTTTACGCAATTCTGCTTGTTTAAACTCTGGAGAGCCATAACCCTTAATAATGAGGTCACCCTGTAATGTTCCACCGCGGACCTGGCCCTTGGTATAAACATCTAAAGGCCAACGATATTTTGGTCCTAGTGCTCCTAAAGCAGCATAAGAAGTAATTAACTTCATTACTGATGCTGGTACTCTAGAAGTTGTCGCTTGATGACCCAGTAAAGGTCTAGGTGAATTCACATCCTGAACATAAGCACTCATACCATTGGAGCTTAGTTTTGCAGCATGAAGTTTGTTCTTTACTGCAAACGGCAATGAGCTTATTGCGGCAGGTTGTTTGTTTTGACGAAAAGCAGTTCTTTTGGACGTTAATGGCGCGCGTCCATTTAATACGGTATTAATATCTGCGTTTGTAAACGAAGGTATTTTGTTAGTTGCTGGTCTTTGTGCAGGAGCTCTTTTTGCAGGAGCGTTACCGCCAGCAAGTTGCTTTTCCTTCAGCTGCTGCTGTTTCCAGCGCCAGATATATTGCTCTCTGGTTAAAGGCTTTGGTGCCTGTTGTTTTGCCAATTGTTTGACGGGCGCTTTTGCGGGCGCAGCAACGGGCTTTTTCCACACGGGTTTTGCTGCTGCTTTTGCAACGGTAGCATTCTTGTTCTTTTTAGCACGTTGTTGTGCTTCCCATTTCGCTCTCCACATAGCACGTTGACGTGCGAGTTTGGCTTCTGCCTGAGAGTTATTTGCTTTGTTTGTTTTAGGGGCGGCTTTCTTTTGCGCAACAGGATTTGCATTGGGTGTTACACCTACAGCATTCCAAACCGCTTCCATTGAGCTAAGCTTTTCTGCTGCGCGCGCAGGAGTAGACAAAACAATAGTAAAAACAGACCCAAGCAAAATGAGAAAGATTTTCTCAAATTTCATATTCACACCTTAATATTATTTTCTCGACGATAATTTATTTGAATTATTATTCTTATCTTGATTTGGCTTAATTCTTTAACGGACTTCAGTTAATTATTATTAATAAATTCCAAGCCTTATGGAGAGTATTACATATTAAGCCTTAAGGGAAGCTTAAGGAGAAAGTTTATCCTGTGATTAATCTATACCTAAATCATCCCAAATCTGATCTACTTTGTCCTTTACCGCTTGATCCATCACGATAGGCTCTCCCCATTCACGGCTGGTTTCACCAGGCCATTTATTGGTAGCATCAAAGCCCATTTTTGAACCCAAACCAGACACTGGTGAGGCAAAATCAAGATAATCAATCGGGGTATTTTCAATCATGGTGGTATCTCGCACAGGATCCATGCGGGTAGTCATCGCCCAGATAACATCTTCCCAGTTACGCGTGTTGATATCATCATCTACCACGATCACAAACTTGGTGTACATAAATTGTCTTAAGAATGACCAGACACCCATCATCACGCGCTTTGCATGGCCCGGGTACTGTTTCTTCATACTCACCACGGCCATGCGATACGAACAGCCTTCTGGCGGTAAATAGAAATCTACAATCTCAGGAAACTGCTTTTGTAAGATAGGCACAAACACCTCATTGAGCGCAACGCCCAACATAGCTGGCTCATCAGGTGGTCTACCCGTATAGGTACTGTGATAAATAGGGTCTTCGCGATGTGTGATTCGTTCTATAGTGAACACAGGAAAACGTTCGACTTCATTGTAATACCCCGTGTGATCGCCATAGGGGCCTTCATCCGCCATATCATCAGGATATAAAAAGCCTTCTAGCACGTATTCTGCCGAGGCTGGCACTTGTAAATCATTACCTATACATTTGGTTACTTCAGTTCGAGAACCTCGCAACAAACCAGCAAATGCGTATTCAGACAAGGTATCAGGAACCGGTGTCACCGCACCTAAAATGGTTGCCGGATCAGCGCCTAAGGCAACGGAAATTGGGAAAGGTTCTCCCGGATGACTTTCCAACCAATCTCTAAAATCTAGTGCACCACCACGATGCGATAACCAACGCATGATTACCCGGTTTTTACCAATTACCTGTTGTCGATAAATACCTAAATTCTGACGAGATTTATTCGGCCCCTTGGTGATAACTAGACCCCAGGTGATAAGCGGAGCAACATCTCCCGGCCAACAGGTTTGAATCGGCAGTTTGGATAAATCGACATCATCGCCTTCAATCACATGAGTTTGGCAGGCAGCTTTCTTCACCTTTTTCGGAGCCATATCCAATACTTTTTTGTATTTGGGAATCGAGCTTAGTGCGTCTTTGATTCCCTTTGGCGGTGACGGTTCCTTTAAACTCGCTAATAATTTGCCCACGTCACGCAACGCCGATACTGAATCTTCCCCCATCCCCATTGCCACGCGCTCTGGCGTACCAAACAGGTTACCTAAAACTGGTGCATCAAAGCCTTTAGGATTTTCAAACAACAATGCAGGTCCACCCGCACGCAATGTACGATCACAAATTTCAGTCATTTCCAGATTAGGATCAATCTCAGCCGTGATTCTTTTTAATTCTCCTTGAGACTCAAGTTGTTTAATAAAATCACGCAGGTCTTTATATTTCATTTAAAAAAGTGCCTATAAGTAGGGGGGTGTGTTAATTAATATGGATACGATGACTTAACTATCTAATTATCTTCTCTGTGTACTGTGAGTTGTGGAAACGGAATTTCCCAGCCATTCTCAGTCGCAGCATCAACACACCAACGTTGAATGGAACGACGCAAACGATTAGAAATATCAGCAACCTCACCTTTAAAGTCGGCAATCACAACCAGATTCAAAGAGGACTCAGCAGCTGATTCGAATTCTACATTAATGCTCTGAATATGATCTTCATATCCTTCGTCTACAGCGCGTTTATTGATGATGAATTTCAGTTTCTGAACAATATCAGTGGTGCTTTCTTTTTGATGCTTGTAAGAAACGCCAAACGTTTCCTTAACACGAAAACTCTTTGACATATTTAATGGGGATAACGATAAAAAAGTATCCATCTGATAGGTTGACACTGCGCCACCGCGCTGGATAAGTTGTACCAGCTCCAATGAAATACCAATGACTTTTCCGCGCAATCCATCTTTCAGAATGACCCAATCACCTTGCTTACAGGGAAACCAGGGCTCACCCGGTACGATTTGTCGCGAACGTAAATCGACTAAATCATTGATATCTAAACGCAGAGTAAGATCAGCTACGGGGTTTTCCAGAACCGAATACATATTGATATTTTTAACTCGCCAGGGGATTTCATACAATAAAAGTCTTTCACCTTCTCGCACTGGACCAACATTCAAAAACAATTCCAATTGCGACCAATATCTTGGAATTGCCTGACCTAACTTCCAGGCAAATGCGATTAAAAATAGTACACCCAAACTAAATAACACCCAGTCTTCAGCTAGGTAAAACACCACCATCGGCCCAATAATGAGGAATAGCAAAGTTCCAATACGATGCATCAAATCAATAACGCGAAGTTGCACACTGCGATATTGAGCGCGGTACCCTTTTACTGTTTTAGTTAGGACTGAATGAATTAACCGGGACAATATGAGTATCCCGATAATAGAAAGAAGCGCTTGTATTAATACCCAGCCACGTCGCTGGAAAAAATTCTTAAAGAAGCTCTCTGACTTATTTAAAAAGGTTGTTTCTTCCGCAACGAGTTTTTCTAGTTGCAACTGCTTCGCCTTAAGCTCACTTTGAATAAAAACTAACTGCTTAGACCAGTTGTCATTCATTTCTTCTAATGCTTTAGCTATTTTGGGATTCTTATTTGCTTTGTTTAATTCTGCAATATTGGCTAAAGCTTCTTTTACGATTGGCTCTCTCTTACTAAAATAATCTATCTTTTCGCGAAGATCAGATTTTTTCCGAACATCATTGGTTGCGTACTTCATCTCCTTTAAAGCAGGTTCAAGTAACGCCATTATTTCTTTTTGCAGATCAAAAGGCTTTGCTTCAACAGATTCTAATGCCCCCAAATCTGTATCAGCCGCAATGTTTTCAATATTACCCTTAGTGTCTTTTAGTTTATCTTCTATCGTTTTGATTTCAGCTTTTAGTTCGGCAGTCTCGGTTTCCGATTTAGCCGTTTTTAATTCTTTTTGTAAAAGAACAAGATCATTTTTTAGTCGTTCTTGCAGCTCCAGAAAATCCAGCATCGTAGAGAGTGTTTGTTGGGTAAGACCTAGTTTTATTTCCTCTTTAGTCGCTTCAACTGAAGGAACTTCAACTTTTTCCGTTATATTTTCATCCGTTTTTGTATGACTTTCTGCGAAAACAGGTGCTCCAGATAAGAGCAAGCAAAACACACAAAAGGCTAAAAACAGACGTTGAAAAACTTCTAGCCAGTTAGAAACTATACCGTTTACTTTTCTGACTATTTTGCTAGTAGCTGAGCTAGTTATAAATAAACTAGTTGCGATCATTCGTGTGTATTCCTGTTATTTTCATGAAAGGCATTTTCCAATGCGGTTAAAAGTTGCTCTACCTGTTTATCGGTGTGGCTTGCAGAAAATGTTACTCTTAATCTAGATTGGCCTTCGGGTACCGTAGGCGGTCGTATGGCAGAAACCAGTATACCCTGATCAGATAAGGCCTTGCTTAGTTTTAATGAGCGTTCTGTACTACCGAGTAAAATAGGTTGAATGGCTGTATTGGAAGGCATTAATTCAATACCCAATTGTTCGGCCCCTTGCTTAAATTGATTGATTAGGGCATTCAATTTTTCTCGACGCCAGCTTTCTTCTGCAATTACTTTTAAACTAGCACGCGTCGCTGCCGCAATGCTCGGTGGCATTGCTGTAGTAAAGATAAAAGTACGCGCGGTTTGTGTCAGATATTCTATCAAATCCTCACTGCCTGCGACAAATGCACCTGCGGTTCCTGCTGCTTTACCTAACGTTGCCATCAGAACAGGCACGTCATCTTGTGAAAGATTATCCTGCTGTAGCTGACCTGCTCCGGTTTTACCCAGCACGCCAAAACCATGCGCATCATCTACCATCAACCAGGCTTGATATTTCTTTGCTACTGTTGCGAGATCTTGCAGTGGTGCTTCATCACCATCCATACTAAAAACGCCATCAGTCAAAATCATGCTATTGGTGAAACTATCTTTTTGTTGAGTACTCGGTAGTTTTTTAAAGAGTTTTTCGAGTGCTCCCACATCTGCATGCGCATAGCGTTTCATTTTAGCGTTAGAAAGCAAACCCGCATCTATTAAAGACGCATGGTTTAATCGATCAGCGAATAAAGAATCACCCCGATCTAATAGTGCGTTTACCGTTCCCAGATTTGCCATATAACCCGTTGAAAAAAGCAAAGCTCGATCTCGTCCGGTAAATACAGCTAATTCTTCTTCTAATTTTTGATGCTCAATTGAATGACCATTAATTAGGTGTGCTGAACCACTCCCAACCCCATATTTATCAGCCGCTTGTTTGAAAGCATTGATCAAATCAGGATGATTGGCCAGCCCTAGATAGTCATTACTGCAAAAGGTTAAATATTTATCACCATCAATCTGCATTAATGGATGTTGTGCGGATTCACTAATACGCGGCTTACGATATAAGTGTTGCTGTTGTTTTTCTTTTAAGAAAGCCTGTATTAATTTTGGATCATTTTTCATTGTTACAATGTAAGCCTAAAATATTACAGTGTAATCTGAAGATAAAAAAAAAGCACCCGAAGGTGCTTTTTACTAAATCATTTCTAGCGGGAAATAATTAGTTTTTTTTAGCCAGCTTTCTTGATAAAGAAAGTGAACTCGCTACCATCTTCAGCAGTAGACACTAACTCGTTACCAGTCTGCTTACAAAACGCTTCGAAATCTTTAACTGAACCAGGGTCAGTTGCAATGATTTTTAAAGTTTCGCCATTCTCTAATCCATTAATTGCTTTTTTAGCACGTAAAATTGGTAAAGGGCAATTAAGTCCACGTGCGTCTAATTCTTCGTTAAAATCACTCATTATATTCTCCTATTCTATATTAGTGAAAGCTGATATTGTCGCGTACTTTATCATTAAATTTCTATTTCTGCATCAACTTTGTATGTCAAACGTGACACCATAATTGTAATATAGGAATTAATTACGTTTATTCAAGGCAATTAGACAGATAGCACAATGAATATTAACTTTACAAAAATGCATGGCCTCGGAAATGACTTTGTTGTTATCAACGGCATAAATCAGGCAATTAACCTAACTCCAGAGCAAGTGCGTTTCATTTCAGATCGTAAATTAGGCATTGGCTGCGATCAATTATTGCTGGTCGAAAAGTCTGATGTTGAAGGCACAGACTTTCGCTATCGAATATTTAATTCTGATGGTGGCGAAGTTGAACAATGTGGAAATGGCGCACGCTGTTTTGCACATTTTGTTCAAAATGAAGGCTTAATAGATAAAAATGAAATTTCAGTCATCACTAAAAACGGCCGGCTAATTTTAAATGTCGAAGAGAATGGTAACGTCACTGTCGATATGGGCGCACCTATTCTAGAGCCAGCACAAATCCCTTTTATTGCTAACGCAGGCAATGAAGACAAAGCAGAAAACCTTCAACAAAGAGCCTACCCTATTCAAATCAATCAACAGAACATTGAGATAGGTGCAGTCTCTATGGGTAATCCGCACGCTGTTATAGTTGTTGATGACACACAAGCCGCAGCGGTTGAAGAATTAGGCAAAGCAATTCAGCAAAGCAGTTACTTCCCTAACTCGGTAAACGTAGGTTTTATGCAAGTACTCGACCGACAAAATATCAAACTTCGTGTGTACGAACGTGGCGTTGGCGAAACCCAGGCTTGTGGCACAGGAGCCTGTGCAGCAGTAGTTGCTGGCATAGTTATGGGGCATTTGGATAATGATGTTGATGTAAATTTGCTCGGCGGCAATTTATCAATTAGCTGGGCAGGAGATGCAAATCCAGTTATGATGAGCGGACCAACAGCTACGGTGTTCAAGGGAATGATTTCACTGTAAATTTTTGGTCACATAGGTTAATAGCCATGTTCCACATAAAAACCATATTCAAAATCCAATTAAACCTACAAAGAAATCTTAGGGAGCTTTATTAATGAGTACCGGCGAAACATCTAAATCTGCGAAAGAGAATGATGAAAAAAGCACAGACACTTCATCCGCTGACGCGATAATGGCCGATGCAATGATGGATGAGTCCGTTATTGCCAAGTATTTAGCTTCACACCCTGATTTCTTCCAGCGTCACACTGATGTGTTATCACAGATTCAAGTACCTCATGGGGCGGGAACAGCATCGCTTATTGAGCGTCAAGTTGCGATACTTCGTGAAAAAAGCCGTGACCTTGAAGAGCAACTGAATGGTCTGATCAGAACGGCTCGTGGTAATGAGCAAATTGTTACGCGCTTACAACGTTTCACACTCGAATTAATGCGCGCCGACGGTATCGACGATGTTATTGGTACCTGTCAGGATGTACTTCGTGAAGATTTTAATGCCGATTTTGTCACACTAAAAATCATTGGTGGCGATGACACCATGCACTTTATCTCATCAAGCAACGAAAACCTGAAAAGCTTTGATAACCTCTTCAAATCTAAAAAACCTATTTGTGGTCACATGAAAGAAGAGCAGCAAGCCTTCTTGTTTGAAAAACAGGCTGACAAGGTTAATTCTGCAGCGCTAGTCCCATTATTCGGCGCAGAAAACATCGGTATATTAGCGCTTGGTAGTGAAGACGAAAGCCGTTTCCACCCTGGAATGGGCACTGTATTTATCAGTCATTTAGGTGAGCTAATTTCTACCAGCATCACTTACCATTTACCGAAACTAAATCAGTAATCTGATTACTGATTTGTCGCACGCCACCAAACAATTCGCTGAACACTTAAAATACCAAAAACAATACTCGCCGCATACGCTTGGCGCCTACGAAAGAGACCTCAAGCAATTCAGCCTTTGGCTGAAAAAAAATGACTGCGATGACATTGTTAAAGCAGACAGCTTGCACGTGCGCAACTGGGTTGCCGGTTTACATCGACAAGGAATCGGCGGAAAAACATTACAACGGAAGCTATCGTCATTGCGTAGCTTCTATCAGTTCCTGATTAGAAATCATCAACTCAAAAACAATCCTGCAGTCGACATTCGTGCTCCAAAGTCGGCCAGAACACTCCCAGATACATTAGATGTTGATTCGCTCAGCCAGCTATTGGATATTCCACCCGACAGCATCTTAGCGATTCGTGACAAAGCGATCATGGAGCTTTTTTATTCATCTGGTTTGCGACTCTCTGAACTGACGAATCTTGATTTAGACAGTATCGACCTCACTGAAAACTCTCTTAGAGCATTGGGTAAAGGTAATAAAACCAGAGTTCTTCCGATTGGACGTAAAGCGAGCGACGCGATACAAATGTGGTTAGGTAAGCGAGATATCTTGGCCAAAATTGATGAACAAGCACTATTCGTAAGCAATAGAGGCAAACGAATTAGTCAGCGCTCGATCCAACAGCGTTTAAATTTCTGGCGTAAGAAACAAGGTTTGGAACAGCATCTACACCCGCACAAACTAAGACATTCGTTTGCCAGTCATATTCTAGAATCATCAGGAGATTTGAGAGCGGTACAGGAATTACTGGGGCATGCCGATATTGGGACTACACAGATTTACACCCATTTAGACTTTCAACATTTGGCCAAAGTCTACGATAAAGCGCACCCTAGAGCGCGTAAAAAGAAGAGCGATTAAAAAACGCCTATAAGTAGGGGGGTGACCTTAAATTGATACCTAAGCGTTTATCCGTTAAAGAATCACAGGTTTATTCGATAATTCATTAGTATCAGCGGCAGTAACAGGAAAATGCTTTTCCAGCAATACGCCAATCTCATTAATCCCTAACACCACGCCATTACCAAAATTTCCTGCGCGAAATTCCGTTTGCATTATTCCGCAAATTCTCTGCCATTCTTGTTCACCAACGACCTTATTGATATTTCTATCAGCGGTAATTTCAACTTTATGATCAGCCAGTAATAAATAGATCAGCACGCCATTATTGTCTTCGGTATCCCAGACTCTTAAGAGCGAAAATACCTCAATAGCGCGTTCATGCATCGACTCATCATGCCAGAGCGCCTTGAACGGCAATGAGCTTTCAATGGCGAAACGAATCTCGCCACTATGTTTACTTTCTGATTGTTTGATTGCCCCTTCGATTCTCGCCATTTCTGATGGCGGAAAATCACGACGCAACCACCAACCGGGATAAAACAGATGTTTGATTGTTCTTTTAAAATTCATAATTACCATCCGCCGGACGCGCCGCCTCCGCCGAATCCACCACCGCCGCCACTAAAGCCTCCTCCTCCGCCGCCGCCAAAACCGCCGCCGTAACCCCCACCATCGCGGTAACTACTGCTTTTTGAGCTGCCAAATGCAGAGCTAAAGATCGCCAAAAACATGGCGGCAAATAAGGTGAAGAATATATCCTGAGTTAAAAACCAAATGATCACCCCCCCACTTATAGCGATAATTGAGGTAGCAATCAGGCTACCCAACATAACGGTAAGCCCTCTTGAAATAAAGCTACTGACAAAGATTAAAAAGAACAGAATCGGGCCGACTGAATCACTGTTACTGCCTTGTGATGAACTCGGTGGTGGCAATGCTTCACCATTAATTAGCGCGATTATTTTATTCGCACCTGCGGCAACTCCTGAGTAATAATTGCCACTTCGAAACGCAGGGGTGATGTATTCGTTGATGATCCGGCCCGCTGCGATATCAGGTATTGCACCTTCTAATCCATAACCTACTTCAATCCGCATCTTTCGATCTTTCATCGCGATTAAAAGTAATACGCCATCATCTGTGTCTTCACGACCTAATTTCCATTTATCCACAACGCGCATGGAAAAATCTTCAATGGCTTCTGGAGCTGTACTATTTACGATTAAGATAGCCAATTGGCTTCCTTTGGTCTTCTCCAGATTTTCCAGAGTCGATTCGAGTGTTGCTTTCTCAGCCGATGATAAGGTCCGCGTTAAATCAGTCACTCGGCTACTTAAGTCAGGGACTTTTACCAAGTCAGCCATCGCATTACTTGAGACTAGTATTCCACTGATAGTCCCAATCACTATGAAGAAACTCAGGAATAACCCTGATAATGAGTGCCTTGTATACATTCTGGTTTTAGTAGATCAATTTAATTTGTAGCAGGCGCCGTATTAAAATCAACCTTTGGTGGTGCGGCAATCGCGTCTTCATTTTCAACGGTGAAATTCTGCTTGGTCGAATACCCCATAAGGCTAGCAATCATATTGCCGGGGAATTTTCTGACCGTTAAATTGTAATCTTTTACCGCATCGATATAGCGTTTACGTGCGACTGTAATGCGATTTTCCGTTCCTTCTAACTGAGTCTGTAATTCCAGGAAGTTCTTATCTGACTTCAGATCAGGGTAGCGCTCAACCGTTACCAGCAAACGACTCAAAGCTCCTGTTAATTGACTTTGCGCTTGTGAGAATTGACTGAATGCCGCAGGATCATTGAGCGTTTCCGGTGTGATTTGAACGGAGGTAGCTTTCGCACGCGCCTCAACAACACTGGTTAATACGTCTTTTTCCTGTGCGGCAAAACCTTTAACCGTGCTTACCAGATTAGGTATCAGGTCTGCTCTGCGCTGGTATTGGTTAACCACTTCAGACCAGGAGGCAGTCACACCTTCATCACCACTTACAATGCGGTTATAAACACCCACACCAAAAATAATAAATAATGTGATTGCTGCAAGAATTACCATTCCGAACTTAGACATTCTCTCTCTCCCCTTCTGTTTTACGTAAACTTAACTTCACTTTGAATAGCCTTATTAATTCATATATTTATGAATTTGTCACTAGTCTAGCCTGCTCGCTTCTTTTGTGCCATCTCATCTAACATCTAAGTTAATCCTGCTTAAAAAGTGCCTATAAGTAGGGGGGTGTATTATAGAAAAAGAAAAAGGATGATTAATCAAAGGAATTAACAGCCATGCCTGACCCAGATCTAAAATCACTAGAAAACGTTATTCAATCCGATGATGTCAAACATACCTATGGTTTGTATCCTGAAACGATTCAGAAAAAACTGCTAACCATTCGACAAATGATATTTGATCTCGCTAAACATAATGATGAAATCAGTGATATTGAAGAAACACTTAAATGGGGGGAACCTGCTTACAAAGCCAAGTCTGGATCTACCGTAAGATTAACGTGGAAGGCGTCGACTCCCAATGACTACGCGGTTTATTTGACCTGTAGCACTACTTTAGTTGAGACATTCAGAGAGATTTATCCAGATACGTTTCGCTATGATGGTAATAGAGCGATTATTTTTTCTCTCGATGAAACAATTCCTAAAGATGCATTAAAACAATGCTTATTGCTTTGTTTGACTTACCATAAGATAAAACATCTTCCACTTTTAGGATTATAAGGGCATACTCCGCTTGCAAAGCATTGGGGGCATCTGTTAGAATCCCCGCTCTTCGATTTTTGAACACGATTTTAAGAGGATCTTCTAATGAAGGCCGATACACACCCAGACTACAATCAAGTAATTTTTCAGGACCTTGCGAGCGACTTTAAAATTCTTACTCGCTCAACGCTTTCTTCAAAAGAGACTGCAAAATGGGAAGATGGTAATGAATACCCACTAATTAAAGTGGATATCTCTAGTGCATCTCACCCTTTCTACACGGGCAAGCAAAACACTAAAACAACTGCTGGTGCGATTGACAAGTTTAACAATCGTTACGGTAGAAAATAACGAATCCTTGTCTGCTGAGCTAAACCGGGTTCCGATCTGGCTTGCTGCAAACTTACATTCGTTAATGCTTTTAAAGCATACCTCAAAAAAGGCACCTGTTATGAGTGCCTTTTTTGCGTCTGTGATAATCACATTTATCGTTTTGACACCCCCCACCTTTGCGGCCGAAATTTGCCCTTCCCCTAAAAATAATCAATTAGAAAGCGCAACCGTTAAGTGGGTCTATGATGGCGATACGGTGTTACTTACCGACAAACGCAAAGTAAGAATCATTGGTGTAGACACGCCAGAAACAAAACACCACAAACAAAAAGGTCAGGCATACGGCGCAAAAGCCAAAGAAGCTTTAAGAGAAAAACTTAAACAGCACAATTACAAAGTCAGACTCCTTTATGGAAAAGAAAAGAAAGATAAGTATTCTAGAGTACTGGCACATGTGTTTTTAAAAGATGGTACCAATATATCTAGCTGGCTACTTCAGCAAGGCTATGCAAAAACACTCGCCATATCACCTAATATTGCATTCGCAGATTGCTACAAAAAAGCAGAGCAAACGGCTCAACTAAAATCACTAAAAATATGGAAACTCAAGAAAAACCGGCTTGTAACGACTGAATCGATTAAACCCAAAACGAAAGGTTATGTCCGTTTAAAAGGCGTCGTTAAAAGTAAACAAACACATAAAAAATCTATTTCTCTAACGCTTGAAAGCCATGATAAAAAACCAACACACATAACAATAAAAAACAAAAACTTAGGCTATTTTAAATCCATAGACTTTGATAAATTAATCGGCAAAAGCATAATCGTTTCAGGTATGCTCAAAAACCAAAGAAAAAGACGAACCATTCAACTTAATCACCCATCACAACTTCAAATATTTGCAGGGACGCAAATTGAATCGATGATTAAATGGAGCTCAAAATAATGAACATCAAAACTACTTTTAGAGGCTTAATCGCTACGGCACTAATCACCACGCTTGCAGGCTGTTCTACCAATCCTGTCTCTGGCAAAAGAGACTTTACCCTGATCAATGAAGAGCAGGAATTGTCAATTGGCGCGCAAGGCCATAAAAGCATCATGAAACAGAAGAAGCGCTATAACAATTCTGGATTACAGGCTTACGTTAACAATATTGGTCAGGAACTCGCAAAACAAAGTCATAGAAGCGATATTCGCTATACCTTCACCGTATTGGATGACCCCACCGTTAACGCTTTTGCTCTTCCGGGTGGCTATGTCTATGTAACCACAGGACTCATGGCTTATCTTAATTCAGAAGGCGAGTTGGCCGGCGTATTAGGACACGAGATTGGTCACGTTACAGCCAAACATGGCGTAAAACAGCAAAGTGCAGGCGCTGTGGGTGCCGTGCTGCAAAGTATTTTAGCTGATCAGGCTGGTGTAACAGCAGGCAAGGGGTTTGGTCAGTTAGGACAAGCACTGTTGAGCGGTTATGGCAGAGATCACGAACTGCAAGCGGATAAATTAGGCGCAGAGTATTTAGCGCGTGTCGGATACGATCCTGAAAACATGATTGAAGTCGTTAGCGTATTGAAGTCACAAGAAGAATTTGAGAAGTATCAGGCGCAGAAAGAAGGTCGTAAAGTTCAGGCGTATCACGGTGTTTTCTCTTCACACCCAGATAACGATACGCGTCTAAAGGAAGTTATTAGACAAGCCAATAAATTCAAAACTCAAACCACCAGAGATGCAGGCCACGATAAATATTTAAAACAAATTGATGGGATGTCGTTTCGCATAGATAAAAATAATAATGGAAGAATCGTTGTAGGTCGTGCAACTACACCAGGTTTGACTTATGCTACGCTAGCACAAAAAAGCAAGGTCAATGAACAACGTTTACGTCTTATAAATGGCATGTTCCCAAAAGGACAACCCGTTCAGGGAAGTTTGGTAAAGGTCATTCAATAAGCAATTTTTGTTATTTTTCACCACTCAGACTAATATTGGTCTACGCTTAAATACACGTTACCTAGAATTACTATAAGGAAGAATTCATGTCGAATGAAACACTAAAAAAAGAAGCCCTTGAGTACCACTTAAATCCTAAGCCGGGAAAAATCGCAATTGAGATTACAAAGCCTACTGAAACTCAGAAGGACTTATCGCTTGCTTACACACCTGGTGTAGCAGAACCAGTTAAAGAGATCGAAAGAGATCCTGAAAATGCTTATAAATACACCGCAAAAGGAAATCTGGTTGGTGTTATAACTGATGGAACCGCTGTATTAGGTCTAGGTAACACTGGTGCTCTTGCAAGCAAACCTGTGATGGAAGGTAAAGGCGTATTGTTCAAACGCTTTGCAGATATCGATGTTTTTGATATTGAAGTAAATTCAGATTCAATTGAGGATTTCTGCAAGACAGTGGAAAATATCTCGCCTACTTTTGGTGGTATTAATCTAGAAGATATTAAAGCACCTGAATGTTTTGAAATTGAACGTATCCTGGAAGAAAAACTGGATATTCCGGTATTTCATGATGATCAACACGGCACAGCCATTATCATTGCTGCTGGCCTAATTAACGCTTTAGAGCTGAAAGGCAAAGAACTAAAAGATGCTAGAATTGTTTGTCTAGGTGCTGGTGCAGCCGGTATCGCTTCAATGAAAGTACTAACGTCACTGGGCGCAGATAAAAGCAAACTCTATATGCTTGATCGCGGCGGCGTTATTCACTCTGGTCGTGATGACTTAAACAAATACAAACAGGAATGGGCACTAGAAACTGAAGACAGAACGTTGTTAGATGCATGTACTGGTGCCGACGTATTTATTGGTCTTTCTGGTCCTAATTTATTGAGTGTAGAAGCACTAAAAGCGATGGCTGACAATCCAATTGTATTTGCTCTTTCTAATCCAGACCCAGAAATTGATCCTGAAGTAGCACGCGAAGCTCGCCCTGACATCATTATGGCGACTGGCCGAAGTGATTACCCTAATCAGATCAACAATGTATTAGGCTTCCCATACATCTTCCGAGGCGCTTTAGATGTTCGCGCAACTAACATCAATACAGAGATGAAAATGGCTGCTGTTCACGCACTAGCGTCAATTGCTAAAGAGCCAGTACCCGATTCAGTCCTTAAGGCTTACAACAAAGAGTCTATGGAGTTTGGTCCTGAATACATCATCCCTACTCCTTTAGATCCGCGCTTAGCTGATATTTTACCTGCGGCTATATCAAAGGCTGCAATTGATTCTGGCGTTGCTAAGATCAAATAACAAAATATTTTTAAAGTAATAAAAAAGGATGCCATTTGGCATCCTTTTTTGTTTCTACATATCTATAAATAAATGAAATTGTTACATGCCTTTTTTAACGGCTTTTTCTGCATCATCCTCTTCATTCGCTGACTCTTCCGCATCTAATGCAACCGCCTCTAAACCTACCGGAGTAATTCTTGAAGCCATAAGCTGATGATCCACTTGCTCGTCGTCTGGTACCGCCTCTCTCTGGAAGATGAAATATAAAACAAGCAAACCTAGCACCACATGTATCGCTCCTAAATACAAGAGAAACCATACATTGCCAAAAGCGGCTGTTAAGTAACCTACCGTTATTGGGCCAGCAGCCGCTCCAATACCAGAAAACAGTACCATGGTACTACTTGCGCTCGTCATCTGCTCTGGCCTCAAACGATCATTGGTATGCGCAATACTCAATGAATACACAGGCAGAGCTGCAGCGCCAAACAAGCCAAATATTACAATAAAGGCTGTGGACTGCGGATCTAGTCTATAAAGCACGGCAATGAAGGCAACAGAAAGCGCACACAAAACAACGATGACTAAACGTCGATCAAATTTATCAGATATCCAGCCTACCGGCCATTGCGCCGCTGCACCCATAGCAATGAACACACTCATAAAGACCGCGGTTTGCGAAATACTCATCCCTGCATTCGCGGCATAAACCGCACCCATACCGAGAACCACACCTGAAACTATCGAGGTTAATGTAATACTCACAACACCCGTATGTGCGGTTTTAAACAACTCTAAAACACTCATGCTTTCGCTTTCTTCTTCTAAAGGAGCCGCTACCCGGGTAACCAATAGCGGAATTAACGCCACCGATAGCAAAATCGAAGAGAGTAAAAATAGGTTGAAGGTAGTGGGATCGGCGACCTTAAACAATAATTGTCCGCCCGCCAGACCACCGTAGGAAACAATCATATATAGCGATAAAATCCTGCCACGACTGTCATTATCAGCACGTGCGTTCAACCAGCTTTCAACAACCACATAGACACCAGCAAAACTAAACCCGGTAATCAACCGCATAAATATCCAGGCAACGGGATCGATTAACAGAATTTGCACTAATACTGCCGTTGACGCCAATGACGCTAGCGCTGCAAACACTCTAATGTGACCTACCTGTCTTATGAGTTTATTGGTAAGTAAAGACCCAGCCAGAAAGCCTAAGTAGTAGGCCGTCATGATCCAACCCGTGGTACTCGAGCTAAACCCTTCGAAATTGGCTCGCCAACTCACCAGAGTACCCTGCAGGCCATTTCCCAGCATCAAAAAGGCCAAACCTAAAAACAAAGGCCATGTAGTTTTTAAAATATTGTTAATCATAAGACGAAGCTGCAGAAGGAAATAAAACGTTAGGTCAAAAAATGGCGCATTCTCGCACCGAAACTGATTAAAACCAATAGAAATATCATAGAAAACGCATCAGCGTAATATTTCTGAATATGGCTAATTTTATGCTTAAAGTAGGGGGGTGTATTATCAACAAAGAGAACAATATTGTTCTCTTGCTGACTTATTTAAACACATCAAACTAAAAGCATAATCAAGTAGAAACTAGCTCTGACGTTTAGCGTCCATTACATTTTGTAGTTGTGCGATTTTTTCCAGTACATCGAACAACTGCCCGGTGTTTTCTATCTGGATAGAAATACTCAATAAAGATACGAGTTCTGTATTACCGCGTTTGGTATTCATACTAACAACGTTAATTTGTTCTTTAGCTAACACTTGTGCAACATCACTAATCAAACCAGGCTTATTAAATCCAGTCACCTGAATATCGACGGTATAGGCCGTTGTTTCTGTACCCCAACTGGCTTCAGCCAAGCGTAATGATTTATCTGGACCCAGATTGGTTTCATCAATATTGGGGCAGTCTTCTCGATGTATGGTAATACCTCGTCCGACAGTGATATAACCAATGATATTGTCTCCTGGTACAGGTTTACAGCAATTTGCAATTTCAACCAGAAGATTACTGACACCCTGAATTTGAATACCGCGGTCGTTATGTTCATTTTTGACATTAACCTTACGGAATTTAACTTCTTCTTTCTTCGGCACTTCCAGTGTATCGATCAACTGAGCGACACTGATATCGCCTCTACCCAATGCAATCAGAAATTCTTTTTTAGATTGATATCGAAAACGCTGAATTAACGGCTCCAGATCTATCTTTTTAAGATTTAAACGATGTTTTTCCTGCTCGATGACATCCTTGCCATCTTGCAAGTTCTTCTCATGATCCTGCTGTCTAAACCAATGTCTGATTTTGCTCCGAGAGCTTGCTGATCCGACATAACCTAAGGTCGGATTGAGCCATTTCCTGCTGGGCTGCTCGACTTTCTTAGTGATAATTTCTACTTGATCGCCATTATTAAGTTTATGGTCGAGAGTGACGATTACACCGTTCACTTTTGCGCCATTGCAACGATGTCCAACGCTGGTATGAATAGCATAGGCAAAGTCTAATGGCGTCGAACCTTTTGATAGCTCTACAATATCGCCCTGCGGAGTTAGCACGA
Source organism: uncultured Cocleimonas sp. (assembly GCF_947495625.1). GTDB lineage: Bacteria > Pseudomonadota > Gammaproteobacteria > Thiotrichales > Thiotrichaceae > Cocleimonas. Next base: position 17,368 of record NZ_CANLZW010000020.1, on the reverse strand, counting down.
ACACCCGGTCGGGAAATATCTCTGCCCTGAAATCTTCGAGTAACTCTGCATCGGTATCATCGCTATCCAGCAATCTTCTTAAAGAACCAACGACTCTTTCCATCGCTGCATCTTGTGCGCCACCTTCTTTATAGCGCCAATGCGCGGCAACTCCTAATTCGGCGAAAACGTGCATATCCTGTGTGCGAATCTGGATTTCTACGTATCGTCCTTGTGGACCAATGACGACGGTATGTAAAGACTGATAACCATTGGGCTTTTTATTCGCAATATAATCATCGAGTTCCGCAGGAACGTGTTTCCATTTTTCATGCACAACACCAAGCGCGGTATAGCAGGCTTTAACATCGCTGACGATAACTCTGACCGCACGTAAATCATATAGCTGATCGATAGAGAGTTCTTTGCGCTGCATCTTCTTCCAGATGCTATAGATATGCTTGGGACGACCATATACCTCGGCTTCTATTTCCATATCGCCTAATAGCTGGCGCAAATTAAAAATAAATGCTTCAACATACGCTTCGCGTTCCAGACGCTTAGCATCTAGTGATTTAGCAATTTTCTTATAACCAATGGGATCAAGATAACGAAAAGCCAGATCTTCCATCTCCCATTTTAACTGACTGATACCCAGACGATTTGCCAAGGGCGCATAGATATCCATCGTTTCTTGAGCAACTTCGCGTTTATCATATAGTTCAGCATCCGCAAGAAGACGCAGATATTGTAAACGCCAACCGAGATAAATTAGCACCGCACGCACATCATCGACCATCGCCAACAACATCCTTCTAAGGCGTTCGGCTTGTTCTGGGATAACGGCTTCGTTTTCGTTTTGTGGTTTGAAATTATGCAACCAACGCATATTTTTCACTAACAATGCGATAGTGCTACTGAATTTCTCAGCTATTTCTTCTATTGAAAAGGTATCGCAAAGGCGTACATCGCTGAGCACAGTGGCGATTAGAGTAACTTGATCAACTTGTAAATTTCGTAAGATATCTGCGACATCCAGACTTAAAGGCACCTGAGAATCTTCATCAAGCTCGGCAACAGTAAGCATCAGATCAATTGCTTCAATCAGCAGTTGTTGATCTTCTTCGCTTTCATTAATGGATAGGCGATGTATCCATTGTTCGCGAGTGCGCGAACTGGTATCTCTTAGCTGACTATGCTTCATTACCCCAAAACCCTCAATGGAAATATTGAACTGGAAGTACACCCCCCTACTTTAAGGGCTTTTTTAGTTATTTCTTCTTATTATTTAATCAAACGTTAAGCTATTAATTGACCATTTACGATTCGTCTTTAAGTAGCAATTTGACTGTATATAGGCAACCTATCATGTCATAAATTTAGTATTTTGTCTTCTAATTGGTGATGATGCTGGAATACAGCAGCAGGCGTTTGACCACCCGGCCATGGCATCAGTGTCGGGTTATACCAAATAGCTTTCATCCCGACTTTTTGGGCGCCGATAATATCTCGCTCGGGATCATCACCGACATAAACAGTTTGGTGTAAATCGTGATCTGACATTTCCATGGCTTGATGAAAAATATCCTGATGAGGTTTGGACACACCAGCTTTTTCTGAAGAGAGTGAAAAATCGAAATAATGACCCACACCGATTTTATTCACATCAGCATTACCATTAGTAATAACGCCTAAAGAGTATTTTTTAGAAAGCTTTTCCAGCATTTCCAAAGCGCCATCATAAAAAGTCACTTCGTTTCTGGCTGACCAAAATACATCAAAACCAGGCTCGACATAACTGTGATCATAGCCCGCTTCATCAGCCAGTATTTTCATCCAGTTTTTACGCAAATCGGTTAAGTTGTGATGCAACTCAGGTTTAGAGTGCATATAGTCCATACGATGCTGAACTAACGCCTCACCGCTATATTTTTGGGTGATCTTTGGATAGTTTGATTTTAGCCATTGGTAAAAACCTTGCTCAGCCTTAATAATCACAGGGTTTACTGCCCACAAGGTATTATCCAAATCAAAAGCGATACATTTAATTGTCATGAAACCGTGTGTACTCCCATTTATATATTCCAATCCTCAAGACAAGAAACTAACATACTTAATGCATAATTTGCAGTGAATGCTAGATTGGAAAATCCTGATTTATTTTGATCTCAATATTTGAACAAATATTAAAGCTTATATTTGCTACTTAAAGCTGATTCATCTACCAAAAGTTGCCCTGGAGGCACTCATGAAACGCTTCATAATATCATTAGCCTTACTATTGATTTCAATCTTTGCTGTAAGTTCCGCGCAAGCAAGAACGATTGTCCTAGTGCATGGATTTATGGCGGATGATATGTCATGGCGATATTCTGGATTTACCCAGCCTTTATTAAGCGCTGGCTGGAAAGATGGTGGAAGCTATGGCTATGGCCCACAAGGAATGCTTATACCTCGTGACCTGATGACAAAAGGCGATGTCTTTTATACGGTAAACCTTCCATCAAAAGCCAACTTACAAATTCAGGAAAGTTTATTGATGCAGTATCTTTCTCACTTGTATGCTTATCGTATAGAACCAATCACCTTAGTCGGACACTCGGCTGGTGGATTAGTTGCCCGACTTTATGTGCTCGACCCACAACGTCAAATAGCAGTAAATGCATTGATTACTATTGCCTCACCACATCTGGGAACACCGGCAGCGAACATCGCGCATTTAGCAGGTAATTCACCGATTGGGATGATGGCAAGCATGGCTGGTGTAGACGAACTGCAAGATTCACGCGGTTTATTTTCTGACCTTAAAGAAGAGTCATCGTATAATTTTATTTACTGGATGAATCACCAATACCATCCCAATATTCATTACGCTTCTATCATTCGTAAAAATGATTCCTTTACCAAACCGGATAAATTCGATTTTGTTGTTCCTCCTTTTAGTCAGGATATGAATAACATCTGGGCATTGAAGGACCGATCTGGCATCGCATTGAGCACTGAAAATCACTCATTGAATGGTAAAGATGGATTAATTGTATTGCAGATTCTTGAACATATCCCTAACACTGCAACTCAAAAATAGAGCAGCACTTAGTCACTATATTTCTTTTTCAAAATAAAGACAAAGCACCCTACCTCGTTTTTTAATACATGAATTTAAATTCACCAATAGTAATTTTTATAGTAAACTGTGCGCTCTCCACAAATACCACCCGAGGAGAAAGGTTACTTAGTGTTTTCTTGGAGGATGACACTGCCTGAGATCATATGATTTCATGTTGTAACCACATTCAACCCCGAGTCTATCTCGGGGTTTTTATTTCCCAGAAAATTAATAACAATTAATATTATTTATTAAAGTTTCGAACCAATTCTAAGTGGGATGCACTAAACGTACGATTTTACAAAACAATCACTTATTTTATTATCAACAAACAATTAAGGAAGATAGACATGGGAATGATTAAAGATTTCAAAGAATTCGCACTAAGCGGCAATTTAATAGATATGGCTACTGGTATTATTATCGGTGTAGCATCAGGTAAACTAATTTCATCATTAGTAAGCGACGTAATCATGCCTCCAATCGGAGTAGCATTAGGTGGTGTAAATTTTACAGATTTAGGCATCAAGCTTGCTGAAACAGGTGGTGGAGATAAAGGTTTAGAGCCAATTATGCTTAAGTACGGCGCTTTCATTCAAAGCTTTATCGACTTCCTAATTATTATGGCAGTTGTATTTATTATTATTAAAATCGCTACTCGTAATAAAGAGCCTGAGCCAGAAGCTGGTCCATCTCAAGAAGATCTACTTACTGAGATTCGTGACGCGTTACAAAAGAAGTAATTTTTAGGTTAATTTTAGGAAGTAAGAATTTAGATTATTTCTTAAAAAAGGCTTAAAAGTAGGGGGGTGTATTTGCAAAAATACATCCCCCTTTTTTATTGCTTATATGTGATTATTTTGATGATTCGACTTAAATTTATTGAACTAGCTTAGTTTAGCCGGCAACCACCACCAACGTAAGAACCTGCCTCCAGATCTGTAACATTCGACCAGACTCCGCTCAAGGTCAAAGTTTCTTCATCTAAAACACCATCAATTTCAGTGCCATCAGCTGATTTTGCAGTAAGTTTGTTATCTACTAACTTACCTGTGATTTCACTTTCTTCATTTGTTGAAACACTATAAGTAGAACCCTTCACATTATTTGATTTGTCGACATCAAAGGTAAATAAACCTTTGTCTCCACCAGTAAATGGAACCGTATAACGATAAACCGCATCACTTTCACCACCTAATCTCTCTGCAGAGAATGTACCTTTCTGGGACGTATCCGCGCTATTTTCCCAAGTACCTGATAGGTCTTCTGTAGAATTCAGTTTTCCGGAAAATGCTTTTGCAGAATCTTCAGCACTAACAAACTCTAAACCCATATCATAATCAAGCGCCGTAGTACTGCTAATTTCAACCGATACTTCGTTATCTGGATTATAAGAAGAACCTGCTACCTCACCCGTTACTGGGTTTACGACTAATGCAACATTACCTGATTCTGTACCTTCGTAAGAACCTACATAAGCACCCGCATTCGCACAAAGTAATGTCGTCTTTAAGTGAGTTGCTGCAGCCAAAGCATCAGGCAGTTCGTGCACTACCCCATCCTCAACCGAAGCGGAAGTTACGATATTATTCACATTTTGCGTAGGAAAATCAGCCGCAGCAAAATTTACTGCTGTCCAGCTAGCTGCTTTCGCCTGAACTTTTTTAGAAATTTCGATGCCGTTACTCGGCGTATTATCTTTATCAAGCATCATCAAAAAGCGAACTTTATTGATCACTTCTGCTGAGGCCAAAGTACCATCTGTAACAAGGTCTACTGGTGTCATTACCGCTTTACCAGCACCCGATCCTAGCGCTACTACACCTACTGAGAAAGCAACATCTTCGCCATCTTCGTAGACGAAGCCTCCAGATGAATCTGTTACGCCATCCTGACCACCAGAAACATAAGATAGACCAGACACGTTACTGTCTTTGAAAACACCATCCTTTTTAACAACGGAAGAGGAACTTCCGCCACCACCACAAGCCGTAAGCCCAAACAATGAAACTGTGGTTAATGCTATTAAGCCATTAATCTTTAACATATTTATCCCCATAAATTTTTATAATAAAGCCGCGATGATTCTACCATAAGCAATCCTGTAGACATAATTTAGACTGCTTTTATAAATCTTTTAGACATAAGCTTAATAAATAGTTTCATCAATGCTAATTTCTCTGTTTAGATTTCCAAGTTTATTGTGACACTGTAAGACTGATTTGTTAAATTAGCCGGATGACTCAAACCCCTACCAAGTCTGCACCGAAAAGTACGCAGAAACATACCCCGATGATGCAGCAGTTTTTACGCATCAAAGCTGAAAACCCAGATCTTTTACTGTTTTATCGGATGGGTGACTTCTATGAATTGTTTTTTGAAGACGCAAAGAAAGCGGCTCAAATTTTAAACATTACGCTTACCGCCCGTGGAAAGTCAGATGGTGAGCCAATTCCTATGGCCGGCATTCCTTATCATGCTGCAGAACAATATTTACCGCGTTTACTAAAACAAGGTATATCAGTTGGTATTTGCGAACAGATTGGAGACCCAGCTAAATCCAAGGGGCCAGTTGAAAGAAAAGTTGTTCGTATTCTCACACCGGGAACAGTCACTGATGACTTCTTACTGGAAGAGCGCCGTGACAATTTATTACTGGCAATCTCAGAGCCAACAAACCAGCACCTAAGCAACTTTGGTTTGGCGTATATCGATTTGAGCAATGGGCGCTTTATTGTTCAACAAGTCGATAGCATCGAGGCTTTACACAATGAAGTTGAACGCATGCGTCCAGCAGAAATACTCGTAAATGAAGATTCCAAAATTAAGTTATCGGGTCAGTACTCTATTACCAAAAGAGCACCTTGGCACTTTGATGAAGAAAATGCTCGAAACCTAATACAAAAGCAACTTGGCACTAAAGATTTATTAGGTTTTGGCTGTGATGATCTCCCCGTTGCAATTACTGCCGCTGGCGTTTTGCTGCAATACGTTAATGAAACTCAACGTATGGCACTGCCGCACATTAACAGCTTAAAAGTAGAAAGCAGCGATGACGGCATTATTCTGGACGCAGCAAGTCGACGCAACTTAGAACTCGAACATAGCCTTATGGGAGACCATAAGAATACCTTGATATCGGTATTGGATAACACTGCTACCAGTATGGGTGGGCGCTTATTAAGTCGCTGGCTTAATAAGCCACTGCGTGACCAAAACGTATTGAGAAATCGCCATCAGGCTATCGATAGTTTCATTCAACAATACCACTATGAAACACTGCATGGCGTATTACGCCATATCGGTGATATCGAACGTATTATTTCCAGAATCGCTTTGGCTACCGCAAGGCCACGTGATTTATCCACGCTAAGAGACTCTCTGAAAGTTGTCCCTGAGTTAAACAGCACCTTAAAACAATTAGATAACCCACTCATTGAAACACTAAGAACGGGGATTGATGAGCATCAGGAGTTAGTGGCTCTGCTTGATTCTGCCATTATAGAAAATCCACCTGTCTTAATTCGTGACGGAGGAGTAGTCGCTGAAGGCTTTGATGAAGAACTCGATGAGTTACGTAATCTGAGTAAAAATTCAGATCAGTACTTATTAGATTTGGAAACGCGTGAAAAAGCACGAACAGGCATCTCTAGCTTAAAAGTAGCTTACAACCGCGTACATGGTTTTTATATTGAGATTCCACGTTCACACACCGATGAAATCCCTCCTGAATATATCCGTCGCCAAACATTAAAAATGGCGGAGCGTTTTATACTTCCGGAATTAAAAGAATTTGAAGACAAAGTACTATCTGCCAGAGAACGCTCGTTATCACGCGAAAAGGCGCTTTATGAAACACTACTCAAAGACCTTGCAATATACACACTGTCACTTAGAGAAACCGCGCAAAACATTGCCGAAATAGATGTGCTGAGTAACTTTGCCGAACGCGCAGTATTACTTAATTACTCAAAACCAGAACTCAGCGAAGCTCCCGGCATCAATATCGTTGCTGGACGGCACCCAGTGGTTGAAAGCACCTTAGATGACCCTTTTGTACCTAACGACTTAAATATGGACGATCAGCGCCGTATGCTAATGATTACCGGCCCTAATATGGGTGGTAAATCGACCTATATGCGCCAAATTACCTTAATTGTATTAATGGCTCACATCGGAAGCTTCATACCCGCAGAATCTGCTGTAATCGGTCCTATTGATAGAATATTTACACGAATCGGAGCGCACGATGATTTAAGCACAGGTCGATCTACCTTTATGGTAGAGATGACTGAAGCTGCAAATATTCTCAATAACGCGACGGCTAATTCACTAGTGCTAATGGATGAGATTGGTCGAGGTACAAGTACCTTTGATGGTTTATCTTTGGCGTGGTCTTTCGCCGAGTTTCTAGCAAAGCAGAAACAAGCATTCACCTTATTCGCAACACACTATTTTGAATTGACGGCACTACCAGAGAAAATACCGACGATAGCAAATGTGCATATAAACGCTGTTGAGCATGGTGACAAAATTGTGTTTCTACACAGTGTAAAAGACGGCCCCGCGAATCAAAGTTATGGACTGCAAGTAGCACAACTAGCAGGAGTGCCTAAAGGCGTAATAGCTCAGGCACGCAAGAAACTTCATCAACTAGAACAGGACGCAAGACAGAAGCCACAACCAGGGCAAACAATGTCTTTGAATTTAGGTTTTGCTGATGAAGATCCAATAGATGATGATCATTTTGCTATTGAAGATGAATCAGCTATAGAGATTAAAAACACACTGATCGATATCGATCCAGATGACTTAACGCCGAAACAAGCACTAGAGAAACTTTATCAGCTAAAAAAGCTATTAGATAATTAATATGATCACCCCCCTACTTTGAATGACAATTTGTTTTTGTTGTTTAAAAACGGTTTTGGAATTTATGCAGAGCTAGGGTGTTTTTTTATGTCAGTGCATCTTTTTTTAGTATTCTTCCAGTCGATTCGCAAATCAGCGCCAAGAGGAAAATGGAAGGACCCGCATCGGTGAAGCCATCGTATCAATGTTTTTAGTCATATAACCAATATTGTCTGAAATTCTACCAACACCGATTGTCATCGTATTAACATCTTGTCGCATGCCGGTGATATTCACATCTATCCGGTGAATACTCTTATCCATTTGAGCCAGAATTTTTCGTACTGTATTGATATTGTTACTCATATAACCAACACTTTGATCAAGCTTCGACATATCTTGCTGCATAAATGTGACAGAGTTATTAAGCAACTTAATATCTGCACTTACACCTGAGAAGTCTTTACGAATAGTACCAACATCTCCAGCAACTTGATGAAAATCATTGCGCATCGATTTCATGTCACCTGATATTTTAGACATATGATTGGTGATGTCTGCCATATTACTAGTTAGCGTCCAGATCATAATAAACATCGCCAAGCCCAAGACAACCAAACCAATTAATGTAAACCGGATAAGCTGTGTCGTGCGTTTTGCAATTCGCAAAGATAGCTCTTCACGAGATTTCATCGCCGCATTAAAATCAGCCATCCCCAGGCGAAACTCATTAATCAGTGTTTCGTTATTTGTAAGTTTGTTGTCGATTGAAGCCATAGGGCATGGAGTATAAGTACTTATTCACAAATGAGAAATAAATATTCTGAAACAGAGCTAAAAGTTCGATACAATCCTGCAACATAGCAACAATATTTAGCCTTAGTATTTCCTTAATACTATCTGTATTTTGTCCCGATAGCTCAGTTGGATAGAGCGGCCCCCTCCTAAGGGGCAGGCCGGTGGTTCGATTCCTCCTCGGGACGCCAATTTATTCAGCGCCAAATCTCCCTCCTCATTTCACTTCTTTAAGCGTTCCTGGTAATCATATCCGCTAAATTTCAATGGATGAAAATCGAAATACCTTTCCAAAATCAACAAACCTTATTTTTCGATACCAAATTTATAAGTCGAGACTGATATTAATCAATTCATTAATATTTCATATAAGTTAGATTTCAGTTACTGCTGTAAATATGAAAAATTGAGTCAGGTCAGTGTAATACTGTTTATATTTACACAGTATAATTACACTTTAGATCTTCAATCCTTGTTGACAGAATAATTTAAATCCATACACTCGCCCACCCCAGCCGTACTAAAGTATCGACTGATTACAACTGAGTACAAGAATCTTAAGGAAGCCTTATAAGAATGAAAACCATTGATCTAAGTAGTTACGGTATTAAAGACCCATCTGAAGTTATCTATAATCCTTCATATGAAACGCTGTTTAACGAAGAAACACGTGAAGATCTGGTAGGCTTTGAAAAAGGGGTGGTAACTGACACCGGTGCTGTCGCAGTGGATACAGGTATTTTTACTGGACGCTCTCCTAAAGATAAATACATAGTTCGTGACGATGTAACCAGAGATACTTTCTGGTGGTCTGATCAAGGCAAAAATGATAACAACCCAATTACGCCTGAGCTTTGGGAGCATTTTGAAACACTAGTTGTAGATGAGTTATCAAACAAACGCTTATTTGTTGTCGATGCTTACTGTGGTGCAAATGAAAGCTCTCGATTAAGCGTACGCTTTATCACCATGGTTGCATGGCAAGCTCACTTTGTTAAAAACATGTTTATCCGCCCTACTGATGAAGAGCTAGAAACATTCGAGCCAGACTTCACGGTTATGAATGGTGCAAGCGTCACTAACCCTGACTGGAAAGAACAGGGGTTGAATTCTGAAAACTTCGTTGCTTTCAATCTAACCAAAAACATCCAGTTAATCGGAGGCACCTGGTACGGCGGAGAGATGAAAAAAGGTTTATTCTCGATTATGAATTACCTACTTCCACTCAAAGGCATTGCTTCTATGCATTGTTCTGCAAACATTGGAAAAGACGGAAATTCTGCAATTTTCTTTGGCTTATCTGGCACCGGTAAAACAACCCTTTCTACAGACCCTGAACGTGCTTTAATCGGTGATGATGAACACGGCTGGGATGATGACGGCATCTTCAATTTTGAAGGCGGTTGTTATGCTAAAACCATTAGTCTCGACCCGGAGCAAGAGCCAGAAATATATCAGGCAATTCGCCGTGATGCATTACTCGAAAATGTAGTAACACGCGAAGATAACACGATTGATTTTCATGACGGATCAAAAACTGAAAACACTCGTGTTTCATACCCAATCTACCACATACAAAACATCGTAAAGCCTCAATCAAAAGGTAGCGCTGCAAATAAAGTTATTTTCTTATCGGCAGATGCTTTCGGTGTTTTACCTCCTGTGTCTATTTTGACACCAGAGCAAACGCAATACCACTTCCTATCAGGCTTCACAGCAAAACTAGCTGGAACTGAGCGTGGCATTTCAGAGCCGACTCCAACGTTTTCTGCTTGTTTTGGCGCTGCTTTTCTATCGTTACACCCAAGTAAATATGCGGCTACTCTAGTTAAGCGTATGGAACAATCTGGTGCGACAGCTTACATGGTAAACACTGGCTGGAATGGTACTGGCAAACGAATTTCCATCAAAGATACTCGTGCAATAATCAGCGCTATTCTAGATGGCAGCATCGACGAACAAGAAACAAAGTCAATTCCGTTCTTTGACCTTAAAGTGCCAGTACAATTAGATAACGTAAACCCAGAAATTCTTGATCCTCGTGATACGTACTCGGATGCTGAAGAATGGAATACCAAAGCTAAAGACTTAGCAAAATTATTTATCGATAACTTCGAGAAATACACAGATATTCCTGAAGGAAAATCATTGCTGGTTGCCTCTCCAACTATTGACTAACTAACAACTAATTTTATTTAGTTAAACTTAGTTTTAAGCAATCTAAGATGATAGTTAGTTTCATCTTAGATTGGTGTACAATCCCACTTTTTTATATTTTAGAGTGGGATTTACTAGATGGAAATCATTCATGCCGTCATTCTAGGCATCATCGAAGGTATCACAGAGTTTTTACCCATATCTTCTACAGGTCATTTAATAGTGGGCTCGGAATTAATGGGCTTACCGCAGACCGAAGAGAATACCGCCTTCCAGATAATTATCCAGTTATCAGCGATTCTCGCTGTTATTGCCAATTACAAAGATAAGTTTCACCCCAAACATTTCGATTTATGGGTAAAAATTCTTATCGCATTTTTACCTTTAGCAATCATTGGCTTTATATTTAAAGACCAAATCAAAATGCTCTTTTCAGTTCAAGTCGTTGCGATCATGTTTATTATCGGTGGCATCGTCTTTTTGATTATTGAATACTTTCAGAAAAATGCCGTTGCTAAAACGCTAGATGTTGAAGCTATTAGTTATAAGCAAGCCGCGTGGGTTGGTATTGCTCAAGTATTTGCTCTGATCCCAGGAACAAGCCGCGCTGGCTCTACTATCGTTGGTGCACTTTTAGTCGGATTAAGTCGCAAAGCCAGTGCTGAGTTCTCATTCTTGCTGGCATTACCAGTAATGGCTGCAACGAGTGGCTATGAGTTACTAAAAAACTATAAGGACTTCAGTGATTCAAACTTGTTGACTTTGGCCGTTGGCTTTGTTGTATCGTTCATCGTCGCTTACTTCACAATGAAATTATTTCTTCGATTCTTAGAGAAGTTTACTTTTGTTGGCTTTGGCATCTACCGGATTATATTTGGAGCAATATTACTGTATTTGATTTACGCTGGAGTTATTAGTCCTTCTGCTCACGCTTAATTCAATAACAATACTAGTAATAGGTCACCCCCCTACTTTGAAGGATATTACGTTTTAGCTTTTTTAAAACGTAAATAGATGTCAAGTGATCAAGCGGTTCACAATACCCGCAGTAAAGTGACAGGCGACCTGCTCGATAAAACGCGGAAAATCAATCATAGAATCGTGATTAGCTTTATCAGATATAATCCTTATCACTGTAAAAGGTAATGAGTATTCATGGGCAACTTGAGCGACTGCTGCACCTTCCATTTCCACAGCCAACAGATCAGGCAATGCCTCTAATAATTCTTGTTGTTTCTTCAACGAGCTAATGAATTGATCGCCACTCGCAATTAAGCCGGTATAAACAACTGGCTTCGTGACTCCTAGATTAGATAATTCCTTTGCTTCAACATCATCATTTAGATCATCGGATATATATTGCTGGGAAGCATTTTTAGCTAACGTTAAATCAGCTGGGTCTGCAGAAATTTCAGTGAGTGATAGAAGCGGTATTTCAAAGCGCTTGATACCCAATACACCTGCGCAGTCCATATCATGCTGTACAAAAGAACTCCCAATAACAATATCACCAATTTTTAAGTATTCTGGAATTGCTCCAGCGACACCGGTAAATACGAGCTTTGAGATTCTATATCTTTCGACAAGCATTGTTGTCGTTGAAGCGGAAGCCACTTTTCCCCAGCCAGAGAAAACGACGACAACTTTTTTTTGATTGAGTAGGCCAAGATAAACTATCTTATGGCCTACTTTTTCTTCTGTTACATCTTCAAGCATGGTTACAATGCGTTTGAGTTCCTCATGCATTGCAGCCATTATTCCAATCATAGCTTTATAACAGCCTTATTTAGCCTTCTAGGCTTTGACTAGCTAGATACTCATCGTAAGTACCAGAGTATTGATTGATTCCTGTAGGAGTCATTTCAATGATACGTGTCGCAAGTGAGTTAACAAACTCACGGTCATGACTGACAAAGAATAATGTTCCCGGGTAATTTTCTAGCGCTAGATTCAAAGACTCGATAGATTCCATGTCCAGGTGATTGGTTGGCTCATCCATCAGAAGTACATTATCCTTCCTCATCATAAGCTTACCGAAAATCATTCTACCTTGTTCACCACCTGATATGACTTTTACAGATTTTTCACTTTGTGATTTTGAGAATAACAGGCGACCTAGAACTGAGCGAACTGATTGCTCATCATCTTCTTCACTGCGCCATTGGTTCATCCAGTCATACAGTGATTCACCATTTTCAAACTCATATGCGTGATCCTGAGCGTATACCCCCAGCGTGGCATTTTCAGACCATTTCACCATGCCACTATCAGGTTGTATATCATTTGTTAGGCAACGTAAAAGAGTAGATTTACCGATACCATTTGGCCCGATAATCGCAATACGTTCACCTACTTCAACCATCAAATCAATATCACGGAAGAGTGGTTCATCGTAACTTTTACTTAGGCCTTTCACTTCCAGTATATTTTTAAACAATTTCTTTTCTTGTTCAAAAACGATGTAAGGATTAACACGACTAGACGGTTTGATATGCGCTAACTCAATTTTATCTAATTGTTTCTGGCGCGATGTAGCTTGTTTTGCTTTTGATGCATTCGCCGAGAAACGACTTACAAATTGTTGTAATTCTGCAATTTTAGCTTTCTTTTTCGTATTCTCGTTTTGTAGTTGCTCGCGTGCTTGTGTTGCTGCTGTCATGTACTCGTCATAATTGCCCGGGAACATGCGTAATTCGCCATAATCCAAGTCAGCCATATTGGTACAGACACTATTCAAAAAATGGCGATCATGGGAGATGATTACCATGGTACTTTTTCGATTATTTAGGATTTTTTCTAGCCAACGTATGGTATTTATATCAAGGTTGTTGGTTGGCTCATCCAGCAATAATAAATCAGGATCAGCAAATAAGGCTTGAGCAAGTAAAACACGAAGTTTCCAACCCGGAGCTATCGCACTCATCGGCCCCCAATGCTGATCTTCAGATATTTCCAGCCCTAGTAATAATTCACCCGCGCGTGACTCTGCGGTGTAACCATCCATTTCGCCAAATTCAATCTCTAAATCTGCGACTTTGATCCCATCTTCCTCACTCATTTCTGGCAATGAATATATCCGATCACGCTCTTCTTTGATGGCCCAAAGTTTCTTATCACCCATGATAACGGTATCTAGCACACTGAATTCTTCAAATGCGAATTGATCCTGTCCTAATACCGAATAACGAATACCCTGATCAATTGTCACGTTTCCGGCAGTAGGCGCTAATTGACCGCTTAAGATTTTCATGAATGTGGACTTTCCACACCCATTTGCGCCAATCAATCCGTATCGATTACCGTTGCCAAATTTGACAGATACATTTTCGAATAATGGCTTTTCGCCAAACTGCATTGTGATATTAGAAGCTGAAATCAAAACGATTACCTAAATTAGTTGTGTTGAAGATCGTATATTTAAGTATAAAAAAGACGGGCAAAAAAAAGCACAGTCTTCTAAATAAAGAAGACTGTGCATTATAGATTTATACTAGCTCTAATCAAGCATTATTAGGCTGTACTAATCGAGGCTTAATCCAGTAACGCTCTATATTCATCTAACTCTGAATCAATAGACGCCTGTCGAATGACACTTTTCCCACCAATACGCGCATCAATTGCTTCAGCTAACTGATGAACAGCCATTGCATAATGACTACTATGATTGTAGCGCGTAATCACGTAGAAATTATGACCTCCAAGCCATAACTCATCACCACTATACGTGTTTAGTTTGATTAGACTTGCTTTACCAGAGATATTACCCAGATAGTCAGCAGACACCCCCCTACTTTTAAGGCTATTTAAACTATGACTAGATTTAAAACCTGTACGCAGTGATTTGTAACTACTGTTTTTAGAAGAAGCACGAACAGCGACTGTACCGCCTGTTTTCCAACCATGCTTTTTAAAGTAATTAGCTACGCTGCCAATAGCATCTTTAGGAGTCCAGAGATTTATATGACCATTTCTATCGTGGTCAACAGCATATCGCTTAATATTGCTTGGCATGAATTGACAAAGACCTAGTGCTCCAGCATAAGATGCCATTGGTTTAAGAGGATCTAGTCCTTCTTTTCTCGTCATCAACAAATAGCTTTCTAATTCACTCTGGAAATATTTTCCTCGGCGAGCATTATCAAAGCCCATTGCAGATAAAGCATCAATCGCTCTATTTTTACCTACATTACCACCATAGCGAGTTTCAACACCAATGATGCCTAAAATGTATTCTTGCGGTACTCCGTATTTTTGCTCAGCCTGTTGTAAAGCAACTCTATTTTCACGCCAGAACTGAACGCCTTTGCTTATTGTTTTTTCGGTCAAGAAATTCCCACGGTATCTATTCCAACGACCAGAACGTGATTTTTTAGTGGATTTTATTGGGCCTTTTGCATCAGAGTACGCCATGCGTTTCAAGAATGGAGTTGCTTCAGTATTAGCAAAAAGGTAATTCAAATATCCGCGATCAAACCCATGCTTGTTTACCATTTTATTAATAAAAGCATGCGTCTGTTGATTATTAACATAATCTCCAGAAAGAGAGGCATATTTTATATTTTTAACAGGAGCTCTGTGAGACGGGGTACGATAACTGCTTTTTACTGGTTTTTTGGCTGTGTTATTTCGTACTATCTTGTTTCTAGCAGGTGGCCTCCGTTTCTCATAGACAACTTTTTGCTGTGCTACTTTTGATGAAACTTTATTGGTTGCTTTAGACTGAGCTAGTTTTTTTGCTGGCTTAGCAGTTGCAGTACGTATATTTTGTGTTGTTTTGGGTTTTACTAAACCCTGCTTTTCCCAGATATCTAGTAGTTTAGCGTATTGTTGTTTTTGTTTTGTATCAGCTTTAACGTGATGTTTTACTGGTTTTACTTTTGTAGCTGGCTTTGTATCATTTTTAGTATTGCTGCAAGATGTCATATTGACTACAGCAATACAAATACTGATACCCGCTAGCATTTTTACGATGCTCATTATTTATTCCCCTTGATAACTCATCCTTGACTATCTTAGGGAATATCTTACATCATTTATATAAATGCTAGCTGAATGAGTATTAACTTAAAATAATAAAGCGATTAATAACATCATAATTTTTACTTTTACTTATCGTCAAAAACACCCCAATCAGAAAAATCCATCATATTGCCAGCTTCTTCAGCTATGGGCGGGAACTGATTAGTAATGGCATCTGAAACAGTGACTGGATCAGGTGTACTGATATGAGGAAAACGCCAGCCACCCGGCATTGTACCCAAATCACGTGGCCCACTAGACATCGTATCCCAGGCATCATCTGTAAAATCTGTATAAAAATCAGGCCAGATATTTCTTGTATCACCCCAAGCTTTTTTACGATTTGGATTACGAGTATTTCCGAAAAAAGGCATAGTGTTATTATTAGCATTGTTGTTGCCAAACATATTACTCATTGGATTGTTTGAGTTATTTCCGAATGGCATATTACCACCAGAGAATGGATTAAAACTATTGCCAGAATTATTACCGAAAGGCATATTATTACCTGAGAATGGATTGAAGCTATTCCCCGAATTATTACCAAAAGGCATATTGCCACCAGAGAATGGATTAAAACCATTATTCGAATTATTATTAAATGGCATATTATTAGCCATTGGAAAACCATTATTAGTTTGATAAGGGTTCATCCTATTCATCGGCATACCATTAGTCATAGCGTTTTGTGGAAGCATGCGGTTTTGATAACCATTGTTTTGTGCTGGTCTATTACCAGTAAACTTTTGTTGGTTATAAACTGGTGCACTATTCATTGAAGGATAAGGGATACTGGAGTTTGCTACTGGCGCACTTCCAAAGTTTATTGGTGGATATTCATATATTTGAGAGTTATCAGCCGGCGGATAAACCAGGCGGTTGTCAGCATTTACTCCACTCGCGAATACCAGCAAGGAAGAAAATAGTAAAAACTGTAAGTTTGTATTTTTCATATTTATACCTAATAATAACTCTATTCATTGATCTTAATCACTATATTAGCATACTCTAATATATATTACATCTTTAATATTAATTACAGGTCACCCCCCTACTTTCAGGCACTTTCTATCTATATCACTTAGCTGTGGCTGGGCGCTGTTTACCTAAAGACTAAATATAAGACAATTTTATTTTTATAAAAATCCGTAAACAGTAAATTCCTCAAGCTTTTATCTATGTGAGGTATATCTACCTTTATTTATATAGCGTAGTAATACCCTTATTTTAATAGATAAACTCCTTATAGAGTCACGTTACCTCACATATAAAAGCCATAACGTAGGATTTGGGGATAGTAGATGGTGTTACATGCTCGGTGTATAAACCTGATGTTTCCCTAAATCGCAGGCATAAAAAAAGCCTGTCTATTGCTAGACAGGCTTTTAGGATAATAACTTGGTGATGACCTACTTTCACATGGGGAAGCCCCACACTATCATCGGCGATGACACGTTTCAC
>NZ_CANLZW010000019.1 GCF_947495625.1 uncultured Cocleimonas sp. | reverse complement strand
TGAATGATTTACATCTCCAATTATGGCACTTTGATGCCGCATTAAAGAGGAGGAGACCATCTCATCACCTTTTAGGCGTTTTTTTATTCAAATTGAAATAAACAGTCCTATGTGCTGTTGTCATTGCTTTCCATAATTGTCTTCGTTACGCTTCGTCTCGGCACTTTTTTCTATATAATACTAATCCATGAGCATCAAACAACTACCCCCACATTTAGTTAATCAGATTGCTGCAGGCGAGGTAGTTGAGCGCCCAGCCTCTGTGGTTAAAGAATTATTAGAAAACTCGATTGATGCAGGTTCGAAAAGAATTGAGATTGATATCGAGCAGGGTGGTTTAAAACGTATTCGTATTCGTGATGATGGAAAAGGCATTCCCAAAGAAGAATTAGCGCTGGCGTTGAGTCGTCATGCGACCAGTAAGATTGCTTCACTGGATGACTTGGAACATGTCGCTTCCTTGGGTTTTCGTGGTGAGGCGTTGCCGAGTATCGCTTCTGTATCGCGGATGACGATTAGCTCGCGTACGGAAGATAACGAACAAGGCTGGACGGTTTCGCCGCAACATCGCGATGATGGTGCAGAAGCGTTTGATGATCCAGAACCCACTGCACACGCTAAAGGTACAACCATTGAAGTGCGTGATTTATTCTATAACGTACCTGCACGACGCAAGTTTTTAAAAACTGAAAATACAGAATTCAAACACCTGCAGGAAGTGGTAAAGAAGATATCCCTAAGCAATTTTCAAATCGGGATTACGTTACGACACGGTCAACGCAATTTACTGACATTACAGCCAGCATTAGAACGAGTCGGAGCAGATCGACGCGTATCAGAAATTTGTGGGCCTGCTTTTATGGAGCAGTCGCTGTATCTGGATTATGAGGCAGCAGGTTTAAAGCTTTGGGGCTGGGTTGGATTGCCGACGTTTTCGCGTTCACAAGCTGATCTTCAATACTTTTATGTGAATGGCAGAATTATTAAAGACCGTGTTGTAACCCATGCGGTACGTCAAGCGTATAGCGATGTGTTATTCCACGGGCGTCATCCTGCGTATGCGTTATTTCTTGAGCTTGCGCCAGAAAAAGTGGATGTCAATGCACACCCAACTAAACATGAAGTACGTTTTCGTGATGCACGTTTGGTGCATGATTTTCTGTATCGAACACTGCATCAGGCGTTAGCAGATGTACGACCTAATGAGGCTGCTGAATCTGCTCCTGCTATCCCTAATAATGGGACAGAAAAAATGAGTATGGCGGAGTACAACCGCGAAGCGATTAGGTCACAGCAACGGTTGAATATACCAGTTAATAATATTCAGCCTGGGCAAGTAGCAGAGCAAATGGCTGCTTATCAGCGCATGCATGACAGTGCCGGTGATAACTCTCAAAACAATGCTGAAAACGTTACGAGCGGTTTGAATACGGGCTTTATTCCATCGGGAAGTCCACGCAGTAGCTCATCTAATTACACCCCCCCACTTTCAGACAAGTTTTCTGAAAAGCTTTCGACGCATGTCACATCATCAATGCCTGTTAGCGAAAATCAGAATACGGGTGAGGTACCACCGCTAGGTTTTGCAGTGGCACAATTGCACGGTATTTATATTCTCGCGGAAAACGCTGAAGGTTTAGTCGTGGTTGATATGCATGCGGCACACGAGCGCATCACCTACGAATACTTAAAGAAAAGTATGGCGGAAGACAATGTGCGCTCTCAACCGATGCTGGTTCCTAGCTCATTATCCGTGAGTAAAAAAGAAGGTGATTGCGCCGAAGAATTTGCTGAAACGTTTGAGCAACTGGGTTTTGAGTTGAATAGACTCGCGCCAGAAAAATTAGCCATTCGTGCGGTGCCGAGCCTGCTTAAAGATTCGAATGTGGAACAGTTAGTCCGCGATGTACTGTCTGATTTACTGGAGCATGGCAGCAGTGAACGCATTCAGCAGGAAATGAATGAAATACTCTCAACTATGGCTTGTCATGGTTCTGTTCGTGCGAACCACCGTTTAACGATTCCAGAGATGAATGCCCTGTTGCGTGATATGGAGCGCACAGAGCGCAGTGGGCAGTGTAATCACGGGCGCCCAACGTGGACGCAAATGTCTGTAGATCAGCTCGATAAACTATTCATGCGCGGTCAATAACACCGCCATAACATTTGTCTAAAATCGCACTGAATAACAACCATATTAAGACTAAGTTAAGGCTTAATGCTGTAACGTTAAAGTACTATTTATAATAAAAACAAGCGATGTTTAATTCATTCAAATGCGGAGCAAGAAGTTTAGAAGAGCAATTTGTGCTGTACGGCGCTGGCTTAACTTTTCTTTTTCTCGTTCCCTTTTCCATTTACCGGTTCTTCACTGGAGATTTGACGCTAGCGGCAATAGATATGGTGATGGCGTTGTTGATGGTTTTGATTTTTACGCAAGCCTGGCAATCAAAGAGAATTAAATATCTAAATAGATTTTCAGTCATGATGTTTATGCTTGGAATTTTAAGTGTTATGTACCTAAAAGGAGCAGACACTGTTTTTTGGGCGTTTCCGGCAATGGGTGCAACCTATTTCTTATTAAAGTCGGTTCCCGCATTATTTGCCAACATCATATTTATTGGTCTAACTACATTATTATTTCACGGTAAGCTGACAAATGCCGAGGCTATGAGTATTTATCCTAGCTTGGCGCTGGTGGGTTTATTTGGATTTATTCTTAGTATGCGTGCAGAGTATAACAATAATAAATTACAGAAATTAGTCTCTGAAGATACGCTTACCGGTATTAAAAATAGACGATCATTTGATGAGAAAGTCGATGAGTTGCTCGTTAATTACAAACGTTATCCAAAACCTGTGTCGATGTTGCTATTCGATTTAGATAAATTCAAAACAATAAATGACACAAAGGGACATCATAAAGGTGATCAGGTGTTGATTGATTTTGCAAAATTAGTCAAATCGAAGATTCGTACAACGGATTTCATTTATCGTTTTGGTGGCGAAGAGTTCGTTGTTATAGCTAAAAATTCTTCACTGGAAGATTCAGGTAATCTTGCTGATTCTATCCGTAAACTGATAAAAGAAAGCGATGAGCTATCTAAATATCAGGTGACTGTTTCAGTGGGTGTTTCTGAAATTATGCCTTTTGATGATGCTGAGAGCTGGTTTCGCCGAGCAGATCTTGCATTATACGAATCTAAGTCTGCGGGCAGAGATACCGTGCGTATAGCCGAAATAGGTGATGATACGAAGCTTTCGTTTAAGGCACTGAGCAATTATCAAAATATAAAACCACTGCGAACAAAAGCAAATTATCTTATATGCCCATACAAGGATACACATTCTAGTTTATTAAAAGATAATCCAGGGAAGAATAAGTCCTTCAAAGCGGGGGCTGTTAAAAGAAAATTGTCTAACAATTCTTCAATCAAACCATCTACCAAATCATTAGCTCGTCATTAGCATTTTTCACATCTATTGAAAGATCTGCTTTAAGAAAAAGTGCCCGGCTCTGCATAAATTCTATTTACGTTTTCAAAAAACAAAAACGTAATATCATTCAAAGTAGGGGGGTGACTTTACGCTTTATTGAATAGTCTAAAATAATGCGTCAATGAGATATTCATTACTTTGATGTATTATTTACTTCTCAACTGAAACGTTAGACATCTATGAGTTTACCTCCTGCCATTTTCATCATCGGCCCAACCGCTTCAGGTAAAACAGGTCTTGCGATTAAGCTGATGGAACATTTTCCTATCGAGTTAATCAGTGTGGATTCTGCGCTCGTTTATAAAGATATGGATATTGGTACGGCAAAACCTACGGCAGAAGAACTTGAAGCTGCTCCGCATCGTTTGATTAACTTTTTAGATCCGTCTGAGTCTTATTCTGCGGCTGATTTTAGAACAGATGCCTTGCGAGAAATGGCCGAAATTACCGCTAAAGGTAAGATTCCAGTGCTTGTTGGTGGGACGATGCTGTATTACCGTGCGCTAGAAAACGGCATCGCTGAAATGCCTCAAGCTGATCCAGATGTTCGTGAAAAGCTTACTAAAGAAGCAGAGCAAATTGGTTGGGATGGCTTGCATCAACGTTTGTTGGAAGTTGATCCAGTGGCTGGCGAACGTATTCATCCTAACGATCAGCAACGTATTCAACGCGCGCTTGAAGTCTTTGAATTAACGGGAAAGACGCTGACAAAGCATCAACAAGATCAGGTTGTAGAACCGATTCCTTATCGCTTAATGAAAATTGCATTAATCCCGGAAGAGCGGGAATGGATTCGTGAATTGGCAGCCATACGTTTTGATCAAATGTTAGAAGCTGGTTTTATTGATGAGGTGAGAGCTTTACGTGAACGCGGTGACCTGGATTTGAATTTTCCATCAATGCGCTGTGTGGGTTATCGTCAAGCATGGCAATATTTGGAAGGCGAACTGGATTTTGAAGAAATGAAAGAGCGTGCGGTAATCGCAACGCGTCAATTAGCCAAACGACAGATGACCTATTTGCGCTCAGAGCCCAATACTACCGAGTATGGTGCAAAAGGTTATGAACTGGAAAAAGTTAAAGCTGATATTGAAAGCTTTTTAGCTGAAGAATAGAAATAGAAATTTATCTGCAAAGATATACAGTAACAAATATTCTAATTAAGAAATCGGACAAGGTTTATACCAATAAAAAGAGGGGCTAAAAGCCCCTCCCAGTCGTTAGATTTGGTATTAAGATATAGAGCTGAATCTAACAAAATAAGCTCTATTTTCGGGGTTCGATTACTTCAAACGGTATTTAACGCCCATTGTTAAGCTCTTATCAACTTCGTCATTACCATTGTTAGAAATACTGTCATCAAGTTTAGTTAACTTGCCTTCAACACCAAAATCAAGCTGGTTAGTCAGGCTGTAGTAAAATGCAGAACTTAAAGTGTTAGTTGTAACATCATCTGTATCGTCAGATGTTGCATAAGCTAAAGTCCACTTGTTTTCCCAATCGATCATATCTGACAATTCGTAGGTTAAGCTCATTGCGTTGTTGAAGTTATAACCATTGTCATCATCGTCTAATGTAGCAGTTGCAATCGCTTCATTAGAGAACTGAGTCTTGTTATTGATTGGTCTGTGGTATTCAGCGCCAACTTCTACTGCTGGTTTACCGTCTGAACCGTCGTAGTTACTTAATACTGCACCAACACCTGCGCGAACTAACCAACCGTTTTTACGCGTAGAAACACGCTCGTTTTCTAGGACATCGTAAGTCTGTACAACTGCTCTTGCGTTGAAGTCACCCTGTACCATGCCAGAAGTCTCAATGACTTTCTGAATGTCTTGTAACCAGTATTGCTTGTAGTCGTCAAAACCATATTTAGATTTGTACTCTGACTCTTTATCAACAATTACTGCAACTTGCTGGTAGATGTCATTGCTTGGATCAGCTTTCAAAAAGCCTTCTTCACGAAGCTTTTGCATGATTCTGATTGCATAAGCCATTGGTGTTACATTAACAACACGGCCATAACCAATACCCGCTGTTGCTTTTGTGAAAGGATCTTCCTGATCTTTCTGAACGCCAACTTCACCTTTACCGTACCAGAATGCTGCATTACTGTTTGGTGTTGTGAAGTAGTTGTCTACTGTTGCTGCACCTAATGCCTGATAAGTACTTGAACTCTTATCACCATCATTTCCACCTTTTGAAGATGAACCAGTGCCTAGGAAGTCAATTTTAGTGTTACGGTTTGGTGAACTGAATACTTTTTCATAATCCAAAGTTAGGTCTAGGTTATAACTAGCCTGATCCTGGTTACCGTCATTAGTATTGAAGTTACCTGAAATGTAAGCATCTTCGTACGCAGAAGTTGCTTCTTTGTAGTCTGTGATTAAAGGTTCTGCTTGTGCAGAAGTGAATGCACCTGTTAGAGCTAGTGCAATTGCACCGCCTAATAAATTTTGTTTGTTCATTTTTAAAAATTACCCCAAAAAAATAACCTATCTATCAGATAGGTATAAAAAGTTATGACTAAAATATTTATATAAAATATTTTGACTGGGGTGAGAGTGTTTTAAATGATATTTAGTTCAACAAAAAAGAAAATAAATGCCTTTTTTAAATCAATTAAAATCATTGGAAAAACGCTATGCTAGCGTGGTTTCTTGATTGTTCGAAAAGTCAATGACTTGTGCCATGTGGACAATATTTTTAATACGATTATTGAATTATTACTTTGGCAATTTCAGAAGGTCTTAGTAAGTCTTGAGGGTTGTGGTTAAAGATAATATCCAGCTCATAAATAGCACCTTTGGGTTCAATTCTTACGGCTTCGACACCTTGGCTATACACAACTCCGTTGTAGTGTTTTCCATTCACGGTGACTCGTGCTTTTTGACCGGGTCTATATCGTTTTAAAACCTGAGATGAAACGAGTATCCGCGCTAACATTTTTCCACTAGGGGCTATAGTAAATAAGGGGTCTCCTTGTTGAGTTTTATAAATGACGCCACCTTCATGGTTGTTTTTGGTGATAATGATGCCGTTAATGGGGGCGCGTAAAATATTTCTATCTAAAGTCACTTCAGCGAGCGCCAGAGCAGCATTTGCAAATTCGCTTTCAGCTACTGCGGCTGCAATTTTGATTTTTGCATCCTTGAGTTCTTCATCTGCAATTAATCCGCGATCATAAAGTTCTTTTGCACGTTTTAATTCATCGTTAGCATCATCCATTTCCACTTTAGAGCGAGCGATCATGGCTTTAGCTTTTAATAATTCGGCTTTGGCCTTGCGTTGATCCATGGTTAACAAGACCGATCCTTTTTTCACATGTTGACCGATTTTGATATTCATTTTCTCTATGAAACCATCTTCGAGCACGCGCATTTCTATTTTGTCTACCCATTCCAGTCTACCGCTAAGTTGTTGTGCGCTTGCCCCGAGACTGGCTAATACAGCAAAGACTGATAAGGCAAATTTGATTCTTAAATGGTTCTTAGAGAAATTCATTGTGTCTCTTCCTTAGCTTCTTCGGGTTGAGTCAATATAGGCTTGCCTGTTAAGGCATTGAGTTGTGCCCAAGCAATGGTGATGCAGTATTTTACACGCTCTTCTTTCATGCGCGCCTTGCTTTGTAGGGTCATGGATTTCCCTAGAGTGGCGCGGACTTCCATTTCGTATAACGAACGGCTCATTTCTAAATCAAGGTCACGGCTATAGAGTTCAGATTCTGCACGATCAGCTGCTACCTTTAACACAGATAAACGCAACACAAGTTCGAGAATTTGCTGACGCAAGTCCATCTCAAATAGTGTCATTTGATCTTTATTGTATTTTTCTCTCAGTGTCTTTAGCCAGCTATTGTTCTTCAATGCTTCTGCATATAAATCAGAAAATTCAGGTAGCGTTTTAGGCGAGGTAATTAAAATGGGTGGTATTAAATCGCTAGATAACTCATCTGGTCGATTGATAGTCTGCGCCAGTATTGATCGGGTGAGGCGCTGGGTCGCCTGGCTAGAAAAATATTGCTGTCTTACTTCTTGGTATTCGGCTTCTAGTCTGGCTACGATAAGCTCGGAATATTGTTTTAATTCCTGACGAATCTTTGCCCTATCCCATGAAATGAATGTTCCCGCCATATCTTCATTGATGCCAATCAGACTTGAATCTGATAGTAATACATCAAAGTAAGCTCGCAGAATTAGTAGCTGTTGTTGAATGCTTGGCTCTACTAATAAAGTTGCAGCGGTATTACGTTGAGAGTCGCTAATTGAGGTATTGTTAAACGTGAGATTGTGACAACCAAGGAATAATGATTGTTGTGGAGGTGTCGCAATTGTTTGTTCGGGCGTTAAGCGTGTTCTCGGGTGCTCACTGGCAAAGCTGAGTGCTGTTGTTAGGTCTAATGGGGAAGGGAGTTTTTTATTATCTGAATTTTCAGCACTGATAATTGTATGAGGGAAAACCCACCCAATCAGACAAAGATAGGACAGAGTATTTCTAATAACTTTCCAGTTCAAAAATCTCGGCATATAAGTCTCAGTAAGCTAGATAAATTAAAAACAGTAATTGGAAATTATGCATAACTATTTTTAACCTTTTTTCTGCTTACGTTTGTAACGGATGAAAGGCATTTTTTCATTCGCGCCTTCTACAATGTATTTCCCTAGCATCATAAATTCATCTGCATCTTTGGAAGCACCAGTCAGGCGACCATTTTTAATGGGCTTACCTTCTAAATCTAAAAACTGGAATACGGGAGTGGCTCTGACTCTGAACTGTTCTAATGAAAAGTCTTTTTGAGTGGTGTCTTTACCTGCAAAGTCAGTAAGTTCCAGATCACCTTCTATATCAACGGTGATAATTCGAAAATGCTTGCGATAATAATCTTGTACTTTGCCACGATTTAATACCGTTTTCTTCATACGAGCACAAAATGGACATTCATCCATTTCAAACATCAATAAAATACCTTTTTTGCCTTCATCAGCAGCGATTTCTTTTTCTTCCTCCATGTCATTGAGGCTTTCATCAAAAAAATTACTGTAATCTCTAATTTCTGTTTGTTTGGTTTGCGCGGTGTTGTCGGCAGATACAAAAACAGGTATAGAAATGAACAACACTAGAGCTATAAGCGTTTTAAGGGAGGTCATGCAGTGTCTCCTGTAGCGGTTTAATTCATATTATTCTGATTTTATAAGGCTTGCAAGCGAGTAAGTTAAGCCATCTGTCGTTAAATGATCAAAAAAAGGGTTTGATTTTTTACTTTTTACCTAAACCTGTTATTATGCTTGAATCTGTAAGGATGCAGAGTGCTGTTACCCCCGACTTTCAATATAGCAGTTTTAGATATATAAAAGAGACAAGTAGAAAGTTTGAGCAAGCTGAAGTTAAATTAAAGGCTATGACCAGAACAGCAAACAATAAAATATTAATAACATAACCTAATAAGAAATCAGGAGTTACCCATGTCAAAAGGGCATATGCTACAAGAACCCTTCCTAAATGCTTTAAGAAAAGAGCGCATCCCCGTTGCGATTTATCTTGTAAATGGAATTAAATTACAAGGTCACGTAGAGTCGTTTGATCAATTTGTTATATTACTAGGCAGTACTGTAAGTCAGCTTGTGTACAAGCACGCTGTATCTACAATTGTGCCTTCAAGACCTATCAAGTTAACGGTTGAAGACGAAGAATAAAATTACGCAATTCTGTTTCCCTAGTTTCTTAGGGGGGCAATAAATTGGAATTATTTGATAAACTCAGTCAGGGTGAAGCCCTGATTGAGAGTGCCATATTGGTACAGATTAACTTTGGATCAAATAATCGTTCTCAAAGCTCTTCAAGCTCAAATCAAGATGAACATGAGTTCAAAGAGTTGGTTCGTTCTGCTGGAGCAAGCACTTCCACGCTAATCACCGGTTCACGCGCTTCGCCTGATTCACGTTATTTTGTGGGCACAGGTAAAGCAGACGAAATTAAAGCCGCAGTTATTCAACACGACGCGGATGTCGTCATTTTTGATCATTCACTTTCTCCTGCGCAAGAACGTAACCTGGAACGCCTGTTCGAATGTCGTGTGCTCGATCGTACGGCACTGATACTCGATATATTTGCGCAACGTGCTCAATCACACGAAGGTAAATTGCAGGTTGAATTGGCGCAGTTAAAACACATGTCGACTCGCCTGGTTCGTGGCTGGACTCACCTTGAAAGACAAAAAGGTGGTATCGGTATGCGTGGTCCGGGTGAAACCCAGTTAGAAACTGACCGTCGTTTGCTGAGTATTCGCATCAAACAGATAAATAAACGTTTGGAAAAAGTAAGCAAGCAGCGCGAACAGGGTAGACAACTTCGACAGAAAACCGAAATACCAACGGTTTCTTTAGTTGGCTATACCAATGCGGGTAAATCGACCCTATTCAATAAAATTACCGGTTCTGGAGTTTATGCAGCAGATCAGCTGTTTGCGACTTTGGATCCAACCTTACGCCGTGTAAACCTTCCTGATCAGCAATCCATTGTTTTAGCTGATACCGTAGGTTTCATTCGTGATCTTCCGCATGATCTGGTGGCAGCCTTCAGAGCCACGCTTCAAGAAACTATCGAAGCAGATTTGATACTGCATGTTATTGATAGTAGTGATGAAAATCGCGATTTCTTCCGTGAACAAGTGAATAACGTGATTCAGGAACTGGGCGCTGAGGATGTTCAACAGGTTGAGGTGATGAATAAAATTGATCTCACCGAACAACAACCGCATGTTGAAGAAGGACACAATGGTTTACCAGCACGTGTTTGGCTGTCGTCACTGACAGGAGAAGGTTTAGAGGCACTAGGTGAAACAATTGCCTCTATCTTTGCCAAGAACACTTTCAAAGGTAAATTGCGATTACATCCTGCACTTGCTCGTTTGCGCGCCCAATTGTATGAAGATGAAGCGGTTATCAGTGAAGAGATATCAGATAAAGGTGAATACCTGCTTGATGTCGTTATCCAGCAAAGAAGACTGGATACGATGCTAGGTAAAGAAGAGTTGACCT
The DNA here is from genome assembly GCF_947495625.1 of uncultured Cocleimonas sp. Taxonomy (GTDB): domain Bacteria; phylum Pseudomonadota; class Gammaproteobacteria; order Thiotrichales; family Thiotrichaceae; genus Cocleimonas. Next base: position 75,624 of record NZ_CANLZW010000019.1, on the reverse strand, counting down.
TAGAACAACTTCAGTTATAAAAAAGCCCCAAAAGTAGGGGGGTGACTTTTATTTATGAATTACGCTTTAAAAGTGTTTTGGCTGAGCTTCTCTAGTTTCAATATTGTAACTAGCGCCTTCTGATAAAATATGCATTTTGATACCAAGCAGGGTCAAAGAATCCCCTCGAGAAGCTTCTGCCATAGATGAATATTGTAATTCTGAAGGGTCGATGACTGTTATCGAACCATTGCCAATCACTTCTAAAAGATTATCCGGGCCAATAAATGCAGCGGTATCTTCACAGATGCCTAAACCTGATGCAAAAGGGTTATAAGAGACTGCTGATAGTAGACGGCCGAGGCGGTTGCGTTGACTAAAATGCTGGTCGATGATGACTTTGTTTAATAAGCCTAAACCTGGTGCAAAAGTAACACCTTGTTCGGTTGGTAAAGCACCTGTTGATCCACCTGCAATCATATGTTCCGGAATAATCGCGGCTCCTGCTGAAGTGCCAGCTAAATGAACACCTGCTGCATTCAAACGACGAATAGCTTGTGCAATTGGTGTACCACCTAAAATGGTCGATAAGCGAAGTTGGTTGCCGCCTGTAATAAAAATTCCATTACAACTGGTTAAGGTTTCAAGAAAAGATTCTTGTTGCGCATCTTCACGTGTGTTTATGGGCAATGAAATTGCTTCACCTGCACCTAAATCTTTGAATACTTTTTCGTAATTTGGCCCAGTATCATCTAGTTGAGATGCAGTAGGAATGATTGCGATGCGTGCTTTTTCGTTGCCACAAATTTCTACAAATCGAGTTAAAATAACAGGGTCATTCAACCTTTCTTCCGCACCCCCGATAGGGATAACAAAACCTCGTAAGGGGTTAGCCTCAAAATCTCTGGAACCCATATTAACCTCTATTCGAAAGTGCCTGTAACTATTAGATTTTTATTCAGCATGTGCCATTGGCCTAAAGCCATGACATTGCAAATACTGTAATCAGAATCTAGTACGACTAAATCTGCATCTGCTCCAACCCGAATATTTCCTTTTTGAGAAAGTCTTAAAAGTTGAGCTACATTTGCGGTGAGCGAGGATAACACATCCTCTAATGACATTCCTTGAGAAGTACACGATTTAATAGTCTCTACCAAGGTTTCGGAGCGACCAAATCCCATTCTTATCATCTCACCTGCTTGGTTAAACTCAGGCATACAACCCCCACCATCTGAGCTAACCGTAATTTGATGCATTGGGCAGTTGCGTTCTTTGGCGAGGAGTAGGGCTTGTGCTGCGCTCCAGCCTTCTTCAAGAGAGTCTTCAGGAAACGCGGTGATATCCATATAAATCCCTTCGGATAACATCTCACAGGATTCATCAAAAAGAGGTTTGTTGCGATTGACGTGAGTGGGATTGAAAACGCGAGCCGGTAATTCGGTTTCGTTAATTGCGCGCTTGATTAATTCTAATTTACGCGAACCATCACCCAAATGGAAATGTACAACGCCCGCTTTTCCCGTCATTAAGCCGGCGACATGGGCATCACTGGCAATACGGATTACTTCGTTAAAATCTGGCTGCGAGGAACGATGATCGCTAATTGCAAATTCTCCGATACCGATAACCGGATCTAGATAAACAATATCTTCTCGGGCGCTGTTAGTCAGCGTAGTTAAGGGATAATGATAGCCTCCTGTCCAGCAGTAGGCGCTCATCCCTTCTTCGCGTAAGCCATAAACGCGTGATAGTAAATTCGCGGTACTGCGGGTGGTATCATCGGTGCCTAATAAGCCGACGACAGTGGTGACACCAAATGCAGTAAATTGACTCAGTGGCACTGGTGGCACTTGTGTTGCAAAGCCAGCTTCACCTCCACCTCCGGTAATATGCGCATGCGCATCAATAAATCCAGGTGTTAGGGTTTGGCCTTCTAAATCAATATTGGATGAAATCAGTGATTTTGGTAGTTCTAGCTCTTCGCTTGTTACTGCGAGTATTTTGCCTCCACCAATTAATAGGTTTTTAATACCTAATGGTTGAGGGGCATAAATATTAGCGTTACGAATCAGTATTAAGCCAGTCGTGCTTTCAAACATGTTTATTGTCCTTTGCATCCGCTGCTGATTGTTCTTGTGGTAACTCTTGTGATACTTCTGGTAACAGCAACGCTGCGATTTCATCTCTATCGCTAAGTGCCATCATAAAGACTAAGTCATCTACTTGTAATTGTTGGATTATATCTTCTGCGCCCTTTAAAAGGTTATCTTGATAATAAATATTATCTGAAGATAGGCCATTTTCTATGACAGCAGCAGTAATTACTTTTGGAAGTTCTCCAATTTCACGACCACGTAGATATTTTGGTAACTCACAAACCCAGACTAAATCAGGCTTCATTGCCATCGAGGATGTAGTCATCGCCTTGATTTCAGCATTACTTCTGTCTCCGGCATGACAAAGCATAAGTATTTTACGTTTTGCTGGGATATTCGCTAAGGTTTTCGCCATTGCATCCATGCTGTGAACGTTATGAGCAAAATCGAGAATGATTTTAGCTCCTCGATACTCAAACATGTTTCCACGGCCAGGGTTATCTTCAGCGTCGCTTTTAAATGTTGACAAAGCCTTATGAATATCTGAATCATTAACCCCTAACGCTTTGGTCAATGCTACCGCACCAAGTGCATTTTGCACATTATGCACTGCTGCACCTTGCAAGGTCATTGGTATGTCGTTGGCATTAATAATGACTGTCTCGTTTTCAGGTGTGTTTTTATCTACAGCATAAATAATGCAGTCATCACGCAAAAAACAAACCGCTTGTGCGTTTTCTCTAGCAGCCATAATAACTGGATTGGTTTCTTTTAATGAAAACCATACAATTTTTTCTGGGAGATACTCAGCCAAAGGCTCTTGTGCAATTTTAGATACGTTTAAACCGGTTGTTTTGCCGGTTTGTTCATGCTGTTCAATTTGCTTAAGGGTATGTTCTGCAAATCGCACAATATTTTTATCATCTGCGTTTAAAATTAACTGTTTTTTTGCAGCTTTGGCAACCATCATTTTAGCTGCTGTTAGCGCTTCGACAGAATTAATACCGTACTGACCCAAATGATCCTCTGCAACGTTAGTTACAAGAGCAACATCAACTTGGGGGATGGGTAAGCCACGGCGTAAAAGTCCACCCCTGGCAACTTCTAATACGGCAGCCTCTGTTTGCTTATGGCGCAATAGCATTCTTGCTCCACCCGGCCCTGAGTAATCACCTTTATCAATAATGGTGTCGCCGACCTTGATAAAATCAGTCGATGTCACACCACAACGAATACCTGCTTGTTTTAAAATATGTGCGCTTAAACGTACGCTGGTAGATTTACCATTCGTGCCTGTGACTAATGCGGTTGGTACAGTTTTATAGGTGTTCCATTCAATGGTGTTTTTGTCAGGTAAGTTATTGATATTCCATGTTTGAGAACTAGTACCATAACCTAATGAAAATTCATCATCATCAACCAGATAAGCTATGTTCTTATCTTCCGAGGATTGGATTAATTCTAGTAAATGCGGATTTCTTTCTGATTCGATTGAAGCGTTTAAGGTGTTGATCAATTCAGATAAGTTGGGCTTTTCATCGCTTTCTTTGTTTTCTTCTTCCGATAAAGAACTCGTTGTCATTTCCCATGCTGCTTCATTGATTTCGGTAGCTGCATATAGTGCATCTAGAGGCGCTGCAAAGCCAAGAGATACACCATCTTCAAATATTCTGTAAACACATTTGGTTTCAGCCCAACCGACACCTTTTAATAATGGCAGTAAATTATCTAGCCAGGTATCGACAACTTTTTGTTTATCCAGCCCACTGACGAATGCATCTAAAATAGCACCCGACTGATCCATAAATAGATTTTTACCCGTCAAACGGCGGCTATCATCCAAAATTAACTTTAAATTAGACATCGTGATTAATTTACCTTAGCTTTCCTTAACCTTCTTTGGCTGTGTTGATACGACTAATCAGATTCTTCGTTAATTTCTTCAACAATACGTACACCACGTTCATCTTTCACCAATGTCATTCCAGCTTCTAAAACAAAGGGATCAGGTTCTCCGCTTTCTAACATCGGCGTAACTTTAGGTGTATCTTCGGTTGTTTTTTCCTCTTCATTAACCGCTGGTCTATCAGAATGATTGAACGTTGTAATCTGTTTCCAGCATCGAGTGATTGCATCACCAAAAATCAGCACTAGATCATCTGCTTCAGCAGTTTGTAGGGCATGGTCTATGGCTTCTTGCTCATCAGCTATCACGATAATTTTACTCTCATCAACACCTGCCTCTTTCAAAGCTTTGGCGATGATTTGTGGTACTTCATCAACGCCACGACCACGACGATCATCATCAGCTTTACAGATATAAACATCGTAATGTCCTGCGGCTACTTTACCAATATTGACCAGGTCTTCATCACGGCGATCGCCGGGGCCCGCAAGGACCACGATGCGCTTACCTGCAATCTCTAACTTGTCTGACAGTTGGCTCATTAGATCAATGCTGGGGGCATTATGTCCATAATCCAAAATCACACGGAAAGAATGTTCATCATAAACATTCATGCGTCCCGGGGCCTGGAAGAAAGATGTGTCAAAGGTTCTGAGGCCATGGCGAATTTCGTCTAAAGTTTTGCCCATGCTGTATGCCATGGCAGCAGCAAACATGGCATTTTGTACATTATGTATTGCTTTACCTTCTAGTGTGGCTGGTATCAGATGTGTCCAGAGTAATGGGATATGTGCACCATTGTCATAAATGGTAATCATTTCACCATTGATTCCTGTTTCCAGCACCACGGCTCTGCCACCTGAACGGATATGCTCACGTACTAAACCATGTTGAATATTCAATGTGACATAACAAATGTGTTCACAACGTGTGTGATCTGCCATTTTTAAACATAAAGGGTCATCGGCGTTCAATACGGCTGTATCTTTAGCGACTTCAACTACGATACGTTTGATTTCGGCTAGTTGTTCCAGTGTATCAATACCACGCAATCCTAGGTGATCACTTTGCACATTCAGTACTGCCGAGACATCGGCTTCTTTGTACCCTAATCCTGATCTCGCAATACCTCCGCGAGCTGTTTCCATTACCGCACAATCAACGGCTGGATCACGCAATACAATTTGTGCGGATTGAGGACCTGTCATATCACCTTTTACTGAGAGTTTGCCATCAATATACACACCATCTGTTGAGGTCATTCCAACTATGTGGCCGGAAGATTTAAGAATATTAGCCAACATTCTGGAGGTCGTTGTTTTGCCGTTAGTACCTGTGATCGCAGCAATAGGGATGCGTTTTGGTGTATTAGGCGGGAATAACATATCGATGACCTTGCCAGCGACATCGCGTGGTTGACCTTCGCTCGGTGCAACGTGCATTCTAAAACCCGGGGCAGCATTCACTTCGACAATTCCACCGCCGACTTCTTTATATGATTGGGTAATGTCCGAGGTTAAAAAATCCACGCCTCCCACATCTAAGCCAACCGCCGTAATTGCACGAACTGCCATCTCACGGTTATCAGGATGTACCTGATCTGTCATGTCGATGGCAGTGCCACCAGTAGAAAGGTTTGCGGTATCGCGCAAATATAATATTTCATCCTTTGGCAGAATGCTTTCAGGTGTAAAACCGGCATTACCAAGTAAACGCTTGGCTTGATCATCTAATTGTAGCTGGGTTAATACTTTTTCATGGCCAACACCTCGTCGGGGATCACTATTTACGATCTCAATCAACGCTTCTATAGAATGTTCGCCATCACCGACAACGTGACCAGGCACTCTTTTTGCAACAGCGACTAGTTCACCATTAACCACCAACATGCGATGATCCATACCGGCAAGGTAAGACTCGACTAAAACCGCGCGGCTAGTGCCTTGAGATTTTGCTACATCAAAAGCCTCTTCAATTTCTTCATCAGTATTAAGATTAATGGAAACGCCACGACCATGATTGGCGTTTAGTGGTTTCACTACAACGGGTGTACCGATCCTTTGTGCTGCGCGAAGTGCCTGTTGAGCACTATAGATCATTTCTTGTCGAGGTACAGGCAGTCCAAGATCATTCATTAGATTATGGGTATCTTCTTTATCACAAGAAATCTCTACTGCAATATGATTAGTTTGACTGGTAATCGTGGCTTGAATCCGTTGCTGATGTTTACCATGTCCAAACTGAACCAGTGAATAATTATTTAAACGTATCCACGGAATATCTCGTGATTCTGCAGCATGCACTAAAGAGCCAGTACTGGGACCAAATTCTTTACGTTGCGCAAAACGAATGAAGTCATGTAACTCTGTAGCAAAATCAAAGTCGTCACTGAGTTTAGTATGTACTTGTTGAGCAATGTCTTTCGGTAGTAGCGAGATTAATAAACTTCGGCCTAATTTAGCAGCTTCTAAGCCCACATCTCGTTGGCCATATTCAAAAACCATATTGTACTGGCCTGGCTCTCCAGTACCCCTTGTTTTGCCAAAAGTAACATCCAATCCTGCTAAACTTTGAAGCTCTAGAACTACGTGCTCCCAGATATGACCGATCCAGGTACCTTCGTCCTCACGTAATCGACGTAAAAAGCCTCCGGGCACACCATAAGAACAGCCGTGCTCTTCCAGACTCGGTATAGCTTCTACCAAACCATTAATAAAATCATCGCCTAAAGCGACAGAGGGATATTCTTCCAGTACGCCTATATCGATTACATGACGAATGACTGGAAATAAGGCAAATACATTAGGGCCGACATAGACATTGGTCGAAATAATTTTCATTAGAAAATCCTGTTAATAGCGAGTGGGTGTTGCGAGGGTTAGAGTGCCAAGCAAATCAAAAGGGTAGTTTGATATTAAATGTAGCATGCTTTTCTAGAACTAACTTGAGTATTATTTAATGGGCAATTACTGTGTATATTAATTAGTTATTATCTAGGTTCTTGATTTTATTATGGCTATTCTTATGTCGGATAAAAACAATTTAAAAAGTTAAATTTTCAAAAGGATAGAAAAAAGTGCCTAGCTCTGCATAAATTCTATTTACGCTTTTAAAAAACAAAAACGTAATATCATTCAAAGTAGGGGGGTGATATATAAGTAGATATATAGCACTAAAATGTACCCTGTTTATTGCTATATATAACATAGTTGATATGGTCACTATGGTTTGAATAGCTTAGTGTATCTAGAATGAAACGAAGAGTGCATTGATATGTATTTGATTCATTTCAGATGCCAGTTAGAATCCAACTCAACGAAAATTCTCATTTAATTTTTATTAGGTTTATATATGTCAGAAGTGATTAAAAAGTATCAAGCAATTGCTCAGCAATGGATGGATGCGTCAGCGTTAACGGCAAGCAATAATGATTTTGAAGCGCATTTTAATCTAATTTCACCCAAGGTCCAGGTGACTGGTGTACCTGGTTTTGAAAGCATTAGTTATGACGATTGGGCCAGGGCTGCAGAAAAGGATTTTAAAGAAGGTACTCTTCAAGGTGTTAGTTATGAAGGCCTAAAAATGAATGCGCATAACGAAACGCAAATCATGTTTAAAACACTTGAAACGATATTCGTAAACGACGGTACAAAAAAGACTCAAGGGGTTGAAATTTTATTGGAGTTAGAAGAAGACGGTGTCTGGAGAGTAATTCAAGAGCGGGTCATGACTGGCAATGAAATCCGCCATGTTGGTTTAATCAATGTCGTGGATACTGATTTATTAATTAGAGATAAAAACAAAGATAACTAAATATAACGAGATAAGAGCTTAGTTAGAAATATAAAGAGAAGTCATAGAATATGAGCGAAAAGAAAGCCTTTGACCCAAATAATCCCTGTTTATTTTGTAACCCAAAACCTGAAGAAATTATTGCAGAGACAGAGCATGCTTTACTTATTACAGATACCTATCCTGTAAGCGCTGGACATTGTTTGGTGATTCCTAAACGCCACATCAAAACATATTTTGAATGCACCGAAGAAGAGAATCGAGAATTTCGTGAATTAACTCTGAAGGGCAAACAATATGCAGAGAAAAATAATTCACCCGATGGTTATAACATAGGCTGCAATAATGACTTAGCGGCAGGCCAGAGTGTTTTTCATCTGCATATTCATATCATTCCACGTTACACAGGTGATGTAGAAAACCCAAAAGGCGGCGTGCGTTGGGTGGTGCCACAAAATTCGCAATACCAGGCAAAATCTAAATAGCTACAAAGATATAATTCTCTATAAATTTAGTTATTTACCTTAAATATATAGTTGATTGAAAAAGTAATTTTTCTTGTTTTATCCTGATTTTAATTTCTAGGCATCGCGGATGTAAGCATATTTCCATTTGGATTGACTTACCTCTTCTAGCGCATCTAAAAGTTGATCATTCGGGATTGCTTCTGATTCGTAGATATTCCCAATAACTATACAGGACTTGGCGATGAATGCTGTCTTGCGCCAATTTAAGGCGCTCAGTTGAATCTCATTATGACAGTTAGAACATAGCAATATTTCACCGGTAGGATCTGTGATTTGAGTAATTTTGGTTTTGCATTCAGGGCAAACCGCGGCTTTTAGATTTGTGCCTGAATAGAATGTTTCTTTTTCGTTGGTATTGATTTCAATATAACAATAAGGTTTATCTTCCTGGGGTTCTAATTCAATGTTTGGTGAGCAACCCATGAAGGTGAGTAGTGAAACGAAATTATCTCCTGTGGCATATCTTTTATCTGTAATTTTAGAGTCTATAAAACCTGATTTCTTGAGCATTTCTAAGATGCTTAACGAGTCTACTTTAGCTTTGGTGTTTTCTGAATATAGGTATAAATTAAAAGATGAATGCCACAAGTGTTCAATACCGTTTTAGTTTGCTGAGTCTTAATTATAACGAAAACTGTTCTATTTAAAATGAATGACTAAAGGTCGTAAATAAAAGACTAAGGCTTGTTCTGGTTTTATTATCTTAAAATTGCTACTTCTGACACTAACAACAGTTTTAGAAATGAACCTTCTGGTTACACTGAAATCATCGATCAAGGAATGATGGACGTGAATTATGAAGAGCAAGATGCGCTTAGGGATTTTACTGAGTTTTTTACTATCTTTGGTAGTCGTGCAATTTTCGGCTACTGCAGAAACTAAGGATGTTTTGGGCTTATGGTCAGTTGACCAAACTTATAAATCTTCAAATAAATCAGCTCTTGCAACTGAAGATCTGTCATCAGCGAAGCACTATGATGAGGCGTTAAATCTCAATTTAAACTCAAATAAGATGAGATCAATTTTAGCAGGAACAACATCAGCTAAATATTCACAAGACGTTCATCAAGAGCCTATTAAAAGTACAACTAAAAGAATATCAATTCCTTTGCCAGATGGTTCAATTATTGAGTTAATGCTACTACCTGATCAAATATTATCTGGAGAACTCGCCGAAAAGTATTCGAATATTCGAACATACAAAGTACTCACAAACGATAAAATCTTCTCCGGAAAGGTCGATGTCACCCCTTTGGGCTTTCATGCAATGCTGCAAATGCTGGATGGTGAAATTATATTTATCGACCCTTTAGATAGAGAAGCAGATAAATACGTGAGTTATAAGAAAAGCGCACAAAAGCAAAGTGCTGATAGAGCTTTTTCTTGCGGGGTTAAAGAGCATGATAACCATCAGGAAGAAAAGTTTGGAGGACAGCAGAGCTTAGCCCGTGTAGTAGCAGGAAGGACCACAGAAAGTTTATTACACTATCGGATTGCAGTCGCTACCACTGGGGAGTATGCCGCAAAGCATGGAAGTACCGTAACGGGTGCTATGTCTGCGATTGTTACAACTCTCAGTAGAGTCAATCAAATACTTGAACGCGATTTGGGAATCCATCTTGATCTAGTTGAGAATAATGATTTGCTCATTAATATTGATGCAAATTCAGACCCTTTTACCAAGAAAGATCTTTCTGATTTGTTAGGTCAAAATCAAGAGTTCATTGATTCCGTTATAGGTACAGAAAATTACGACCTCGGGCATTTATTTGCAGGTAGCGGCGGTGGTATCGCTGCGGTTGCTGGTTTATGTAATCAATATCGAAAGGCGCAAGGCGTTTCAGGTACAAGCAATCCCGTTAATGATAGCTTTGATCTTGATTTTGTGGCGCATGAAATAGGTCATCAGCTCGGTGCTACGCATACCTTTAATAGTTCACAAGGTTTGTGTTCTGGAAGTACAAGATCAGGTAAAACGGCATTTGAACCGGGAAGTGGCTCTTCAATCATGTCTTATGCGGGATATTGTGGTTTGGATAATCTGCAATCTAATGCGGATGCGATGTACCACATCGGTAGTATCGAGCAGATTTCAGATTTTACCAGCAATGGTAGAGGTAATATTTGTGGTACTCAAAAATCATTTGATAACAAGCCGCCTATTGTAGATGCCGGTAATGATTTTACTATTCCATCGAGAACCCCGTTTGAATTAAATGGTACTGCTAAAGATGTTGATGGGGACCCACTTATTTATGCATGGGAGCAGATTGACGCTGGTGAATCATCACTCGAATTCGACGACAAAGGTGACAACGCGTTATTTCGTGTTCGTGTTCCAAACAACAATAAGGTCAGAACCTTTCCACAATTACAGGACATTTTAAGCCAAAGCACAAGCCGAGGAGAGAAACTTCCAGAGCACGAACGTACAATGAATTTTAGTTTTGTTGCTCAAGATGGTATGAATGTCGCACAAAGTGATGAGATGAAGATAAATGTTGCAAGAACTGGAAGTCGCTTTGCATTAAATTTACCAAAGTCTCAATATACGATTGGGGAGTCCTATCAGATCCTATGGAATGTAGCTGATACCGATAAGTCTACTGTTAATTGTCAAAATGTAGATTTGTTTTTATCAACCGATGGTGGTCAAAACTTCAAAACAGTTATCGAAAAAGGTCTGTCGAATAAGGGTGATGCATGGGTTGTGATTCCGGTAACAGCGAAAAAAACAAGCGCGGCAAGATTTAAACTCAAGTGTAGTGATAATGTATTCTTTGCTCTATCTTATCGGGATTTTGTAATTACCGATAAAACGACTCAGGTGACTTATAAACACAGCGATGAAGATCAGCCAGAAGCTAACCTTAAAGATACTGACTTAAACGCGGTAGTGACAAATAATGAAATTAGTACTTCATCAGCTAATACAACTAATAATAGCCAGGGGTCATCAGGGGGCGGATTAATTAATTATTGGTTATTGCTAATAAGTTGCGTATTGTTAATGAGAAAGCGACTGAACTAATTACAATAAAGCTGTCGAAATAGTCTAGAAGCATTGTTAGCTAATTTATAAGTCGAAGAATGACACCCCCCTACTTATAGGGTGTTTTTTCATATTTTATAAAAAATAGTTCTTTTGAATATATATTAGTTAAACTATCGGTTTGTAGAAGCCAAAACACCAAGATTATGATTTGCTTATAAATATTAGCTTCTAAAATAATAAAGGGTTATATAAATGAGGATAGTATCTCAACGTTTTTTACGATCAAGTTTGGTCATCACTGTTTTATCTTCATTGCTTTTAAGCACTTCAGTATTCTCATCTCCCTGGAAAGATGCAGATTTTATTTCTGAATCTGTTACACAAGTAAACCAAAATCAGTCTGCAAAACCACAAGGTGAATCAATCACACCTTTAAAATATAGAAGTCTCGAGTTAGATGAATATGCATGGAAAGATCTTTTGCAAAAAAATGTATCTGCCAAGCCTTCTGATGATCAGGATTTAGTTGCAGATAAGCTCGTATTACCTCTACCAGATGGTACGGAAGTTGAAGTAATTGCAACAGAGACTGCTGTACTTGCTCCAGAACTAGCTCAGCAATTTCCCGAGATAAAAACATGGCGCGTGACTGGTGTTAATCAAAAAATATCCGGCCGTATAGATTTTACCTCACTCGGCTTTCATGCAATGTTAATTATGCCAAATGGTGATTCGGTATTTATCGAACCAGATGATAATAAAAAGGGTGAAAGAGTAACCTCAAGCGCTGCAAAGTATCTAAGTTTCAGCAAGCATGAAAACCACGGTCAGTTTCAATCCGATTTTAAATGTGGTGTTGATCATAATAGTGTTATTTCAAGTTTTTCCGATGGTAATGTTCTTCAATCAAGTGCAAAAAATGTATTAGCAAAACCTGCATTCAATCTAATCACTTATCGTTTAGCCGTTGCTACAACGGGTGAATACACTCAGTACCATGGCGGCACCAAAACCGCAGCCTTAAGTGCAGTTACTACCACTATCAATCGTGTCAATGAGATTTATGAACGTGATTCGAGTATTACGTTTCAACTGGTACCTCAGCAACTTGATTTGATGTATACCGATGCAAGCGATGATCCTTATTCCAATACAGATATAAATGCATTACTTGAGCAAAACATCGCGAATTTGAATGATACAAGTGTACTAGGTTCTGCAAATTACGATATTGGCCATGTGTTTGGTTCAGGTAATGTAGGTGGTTTGGCATTTGTCGGTAGCACCTGTAATGCTAATTTTAAAGCGGGTGGTGCGACAGGTTCTACAAGCCCAATAGGCGATGCATTTTCTCTCGATTATGTCGCTCATGAAATTGGTCATCAAATGGGTGCACAGCATACATTTAATAGTGATTGTGGTGAGCGAGGTGTCGGCACAGCGGTTGAGCCAGGAAGTGGATCTACCATCATGTCTTATGCAGGTCTATGTGGGGCAAATAATTTACAAACCGAAGTTGACGCACAATTTCATGTGGTAAGCATTGAAGAAATGTTTGATTTCAGTCGAAATGGTGCCGGAAATAGTTGTGGCAGTATTACTGAAGTTACCAATGAAAACCCGATTGTAAGTGCGGGAGAAGATTTTACTGTACCAGCTGCAACGCCTATTGTGTTAATCGCTGAAGCTTCTGATTTAGACGGTGATGAACTTAGTTATTCTTGGGAGCAAGCAGACTCAGGTGCTGCAACAGATGTTGATGTTGATTCAGGAGATAATGCATTATTTAGAAGCAGAGCATTAACGTCTTCACATTTACGATTTATCCCTCGGTTGAGTGATGTTTTTAACAATGAAGCGGCTATAGGCGAGCATTTACCTGTAACTAATCGTGACATGGATTTGAGGGTGACAGTGCGGGATGGAAAAGGCGGCATTCAATCTGATGCTGTAATCATGAGTGTTTATAATACAGGCTCTTCTTTTGAAGTGACTTCTCACACTTCTTCCAGAACCTACGGTCAAACTGATCAGACTACTGTTAGTTGGGATGTAGCGGGTACTAACTCATCACCAATATCATGTGGCTCTGTTGATATTGGTTTAATTACATTGGATGGGACAGGTATCGACATTACGACAACTACTAATGATGGATCTGAAACAATCACGATACCTGAAGATGCGCCAGCTTTGAGTGGTGCAAGATTCATCGTTTCATGTGCGACGAGTCAATTCTTTAGTGTGTCCAAAGCTAATCTAACTATTCTGAGTAGCTTAGGTTCTGGGGAAGATGATACAAGTAGTTCAGGTGGCGGTGGGTCATTTGGATATATGGCTATGATACTATTACCATTTTTAATGCGTAGAGTAATACGCATTAAAAATGTCAAATAAGCTAATGCAGGAATGGGGTGATTCAATGAAAAAATTATTGTTAATAAGTTGTGTTAGTTTGTTGATGCAGGCATGTGTTGCTGTCCCTAACGAATCATCATCTAATAATTCATCTGCACAGCCTAATAAACGTTTTTCGATTGAAAATATCAAGAAGCAAAAAGAAGCGGAATACGCAAAAAAATATGCTGATTTAAAGAAAATGAACCCTTCTGATGAAGTTGCTAAAGCAGTTAAAAGTAACAGTATTTATTTACTTGCTTATAATCCTGGAAGAGGTGCGGAGCGAAAGATACCTGGTTTGCTTGAGCCTCAACCAATCACTGTAAACTGCAGAGTGTTACAGTTAGATGGTATGGGTGACGTTATCTATGGGGAAAACCATCTAAAATACAGAATAGCGTTACGTGAATACGCTAGCGCATTTAACGCCAGAATGATGACTTACTGCCGCTAGATCCTTTGTAATCTTCTCCTCATTCTCGCTTTATATTAAGCGTCCTTTTCTTAAAAACTTTCTCATAAATCATGATGAGATTGAAATTAACGTAATTTCATCTTTCTTTATAAAATAAGGAAGTTGTTCGCTTATTTACCAAATTAGGAAGGTTGAAAATTCAGGTCTAAGAACTTATTACCTTTTATAGCACTCGTGAATAAACCTTATCTAATCAGATGAACTGTGCACCTTGTTTAGCTGCCGTTCAGCTTTCTCATGTGATAATCAAACTCCCTTTGATAATCTAGTTCTCATTATTACACGTATCTTTTAGTCTGTTTAAAAGTTGAAATATTGATGTGATTTAAAATGAGGGCTAATAAAAATATAAAAATAATTACATGAAAAAAATCATTTTTACGCTCAGTGTATTAACGACTTCAAGTGCTTTTGCACAATCTCAAGATTCTTCAATTTGGCAGCATTATTCTGATTCGGAATCTCAAACTCAGCCTTTTCCAAACTTGTCATCAGCAAATAAATTCTCTGCAATAAAAGCATTAAAAAAGCATTCTTTATTGCTTGATGAAGTTGAGCTACAAAATCGTTTAAATCAATCAAAAGATCTATCTCTAAAAAATATTAAAGCGAATGAAAGCAGTAATAACAGCAATGTCGTTGCTGAAACTTCAGTCGAAATTGATTTGCCCTTACCAGATGGTAGCTTTGTAAAGGTCAAGGCTTTTAACTCTCCAATCTTGTCTAAAGAGCTCGCTGAAAAATATCCAGAGATAAAAACCTGGCGAGTTGTTGGGGCTGATGATCCTTCGATTACCGGTCGTATCGATTTCACTAGTAAAGGTTTCCATGGAATGCTGGTAATGAGTGATGGAGACACTATTTACATCGACCCAGATGCTGATAAATCAGGAAATGTTTATAGTACTTTAAGTAAGCGCGACAATGCAGACCATTTTCATACAGAGTTTAATTGTCAGGTTCATGACCATCATCCTGTCAATTCATTCACAAAAATAACAGAATCTGCACAAAAACTTGCTCAAAAAATATTAGCAAGTTCACCGGCATTAGATCTAAAGACCTATCGATTTGCCGCAGCTGGAACGGCAGAATATACAGCAAGCCAAGGTGGAACTCCTGCTTCAGCTTATGCTTCGATGGTAACAACGGTTAATCGTGTAAATCAGATTTATCAAAATGATTTAGGGATTCGCCTAGAGTTAGTTAGCGGTGAGCAAATGCTCTATACCGAAGCTGCGACAGATCCTTACACAAACAATAACGCTAGCTCATTAGTTGATGAAAACATGGCCAATATGACCTCTACTATGGGGCTTTCAAACTTCGATTTAGGTCATGTGTTTGCGCAAGGTTCTTTGGGAGGGCTTGCCTACATTGGAGTGGCTTGTCTTGACTCTGCAAATACCTCAAATGGAATTACCAGCGGTATTAAAGCCGGTGGAGCAACTGGAACTATTGATCCCCAGGGAGAAATTTTTAGTATTGAGTATGTTGCGCATGAAGTAGGGCACCAACTAGGTGCAAGTCACACATTCAACAGTACTCAAAATGGTTGTGGCGGTGGAAATAGAACGGGAGAAACTGCGGTTGAGCCAGGTAGTGGAAGCACTGTAATGTCATACAGTGGCTTATGTGGTTCTGATGATATTCAATACAATTCAGAAGCATATTTTCATTTTGCCAGTATTAGTCAAATCAATGAATATACAAGGAGTGACCTAGGTAGTACTTGTGGTACAAATACCTCTACGGGAAATCAAAATCCAACAGCAAATGCTGGCAGTGATATTAATATTCCCGCTAACACTCCGTTTCTCTTGGATGGCTCATCAACCGGTGGTTCGAGTTATACCTGGGATCAAACAGATACTGGTAGTGCATCGCCAGTAGATGTCGATATGGGAAATAATGCGATTATTCGTAGTCTTCTTCCAGGTTCAGAACAGGATCGCTTTATTCCAAATCTAAATGACTTATTTGCTGATACGAGTACCGTTGGAGAAAAATTACCACAGACTACACGTGAATTAAACTTTACCTATGTAGTGCGTGATGGCAATGGCGGTATTGGAACTGATGATAAAAAAATCAATGTTACTGATACGCACAGCACCTTCTCAGTCGTATCGCAATCATCTAGTGAGACGCTTTCTACAGGTCAAAGTATTAGTGTACTTTGGAATACTGCGAGTACCAATGTAGCGCCAGTAAACTGTGCAAAAGTAGACATTCAATTAATTCGCTCTAATGGCGTGAAAAACATGCTGTTAGCGGATACAGATAATGATGGTAACCAGCAACTAACAATTCCGGGATCTACTCCTACTATGTCGGGAGCCAGAATGATGGTTTCTTGTAGTGATAATTCATTCTTTAATATATCAAAAGGTAATATCTCCATTGAAAAAGGCGTTGGCGTATCGGAGGATTTAACGCCACCCGTTATTACCTTGCAAGGTGTTAACCCTGTCAGTATTCCTCAGGGGTCTGTTTATACTGACGAGGGTGCAACAGCCATCGATGATGTCGATGGCGCTGTGACGGTGTCCACTTCGGGCACTGTCAATACAGCGGTTGTTGGAACTTACACGATTACTTATAACGCGGAAGATGATGCTGGTAATTCAACATCTAAAACTCGTGAAGTTAATGTAATAAAGGCTGCTCCTGAAGAGACTCCAGATGTTGTGGTTGAAAATACTGATACTACCGCCCCTGTCATAGCGATCAATGGGGAGAGTTCGATTACTCTTACAACGGGTGCTACTTATGTTGATGAAGGTGCCTCCGCTCTAGATAATGTTGATGGTGTCATCACTGTAACTGTTACCGGTATTGGTGCAGTAGATACATCAAAAGCTGGGGAATACATAATTACCTATACAGCGAAAGATGCAGCTGGAAATACAACGGTAGTAAAAAGAACGGTTGTTGTAGAGGCTGTCGAAGCTCACGATGATCAAGTGCCTGTTACAGATACAAATAATGAGGAAGATACAGTAACAGATACGAGCACAAGCACTAGTGTAGAGACTGATAAAAGCACCAGTTCAAGCGGTGGTGGTAGTTTTGGATTCCTACTTATTCCGTTATTAGGATTAGCTAGACTGCGTCGATTTAAGAAATAAAAAACTCGCTATAAGTAGGGGGGTGACTTTCATAGGCTAACTAAGAGCCAAGAAAGTCACCCCCCTACTTACGGGCATTTGTTTTACGTTAATAAGTACCATGTTCACGAGTTGATAAGAATTCAATATCAGGCCATTTCTCAATAGCCATCTGTAAATTCACTCGTGTAGGTGCGATATAAACCAACTCACCAGAATGATCTATTGATAGATTTGCTTCTGCTTTGATTTTGAATTGTGCCAACATGGCTTCATCTTCACAATGAATCCAGCGTGCAGTTTGTACGCTAACCCCTTCAAATTGACAGTCAACTTTGTATTCGTCTTTAAGTCTTTGGGCAACCACATCAAACTGTAATACACCAACCGCACCAAGAATAAGATCATTGTTTTTGAATGGGCGAAATAACTGCGTCGCACCTTCTTCACACAACTGATCCAAACCTTTTTGTAGCTGCTTCATCTTGAGTGGATCTTTCAACTGCGCGCGACGGAATAATTCTGGCGCAAAACTCGGAATACCTGTGAAGAATAATTCCTCACCTTCAGAGAAAGTATCTCCAATTCGAATCGTTCCGTGGTTGTGAATGCCGATAATATCGCCTGGGTAAGCGGCATCAACGTGACCACGATCTGCGGCAAGAAACGTCAGAGCATCAGGAATTTTTACTTCTTTCTTGATACGCACATGGCTTAATTTCATGCCTTTCTTAAAGCTTCCCGAACAAACGCGCATAAACGCTATGCGATCACGGTGTTGCGGGTCCATATTGGCTTGAATTTTGAAAATGAAGCCACTGAATTTTTCTTCGTTTGGTGAAACCACACGTGTATTTGTCGCACGAGGTTGTGGGGCAGGAGCATGTTCAACAAAGTCTGCTAACAGCTCAGCAACCCCGAAGTTGTTCACCGCTGAACCGAAGAACACCGGAGTGAGTTTTCCAGCAAGATAAGCTTCCTTATCAAAAGCGTTACTTGCCCCTTGAACCAATTCAATCTCATCACGAAGCTCTTCGGCTTGCGTACCTAACAATTCGTCTAAGCGTGGATTATCAAGGCCCTGAATAGTTTCGCCTTCAAGGATTTTCCCATCATGATTTGGGTCATACAAATGGACCTTATCATTTTGAATATGATAAACACCCTTCAAGCGTTTACCCATGCCGATTGGCCAGGTAACTGGCGCGCACTGTATTTTTAGTACACTTTCAACTTCATCAAGTAAGTCAATCGGGTCTCGACCTTCACGGTCAAGCTTGTTGATGAAAGTCATTATCGGCGTATCACGCAGACGACAAACTTCCATTAATTTGATTGTTCTATCCTCAACGCCTTTAGCGACGTCGATTACCATTAACGCCGAGTCAACAGCAGTCAGTGTACGATAAGTATCTTCCGAGAAATCTTCATGACCCGGTGTATCCAGTAGATTGATAATGGGATCAGGATCACTCGGATGTTTCTTATTTAATTTATAAGGAAACTGCATCACTGATGATGTTACCGAGATGCCACGCTCTTTCTCCATTGCCATCCAGTCAGATGTCGCATGACGCGCTGCTTTTCTACCTTTTACCGATCCGGCAAGCTGAATCGCACCCCCGAATAACAATAGTTTTTCGGTGATGGTCGTTTTACCCGCATCGGGATGCGAAATAATCGCAAACGTGCGTCGTAAAGAGACTTCTTTTGAATGACTAGCCATTAAGAATCTTCTTTTGAGTTTGGTAAACCAATCACTAATGCTTCTAGCAATGCTTTTTGTGCATGTAGGCGATTTTCAGCTTCGTCCCAAACAACACTCTGTGGGCCGTCTATGACTTTCGCGCTGACTTCTTCTTCACGATGTGCTGGTAAGCAATGCATGAAGATAGCATCCTTATTCGCTTTAGCCATTACCGCAGAGTCCACTTTAAAGGATTTGAAAGATTTTTCGCGTATTTTTTGCTCTTCTTCCTGTCCCATGCTTGCCCAGACATCAGTTGTGATTAAGTCTGTGTTTTCAACAGACTCATTAATATCATTGAACAATGTTACGTGATCAGATAGTTTTGCTAAAAGCTCAGCATTCGGCTCATAGCCTTTTGGGCTAGCAATATTCAGGTGGAAACCAAACTGTTTCGCCGCATTCATCCACGAATGACACATATTGTTGCCATCACCCACGTATGTTGCTGTTTTACCTTTAATGCTACCGCGATGTTCTTCATACGTCATCATGTCCGCAAGTAGCTGACAAGGATGAAAATCATCAGTCAATGCATTGATGACAGGAACGCGTGAATTCTCCGCAAAGGTTTCAACAATATTGTGTCCGAAAGTACGGATCATAACGATATCAACCATGCTTGAAATAACGCGTGCGCTATCTTCGAGTGGTTCACCACGGCCTAGTTGAGTATCACGTGAAGATAAAAACATGCCATGACCACCTAACTGGACCATGCCTGTTTCAAAAGATACGCGTGTACGAGTCGATGACTTTTCAAAAATCATCGCCAATGTCATATTTTTCAGCGGTTCGTAAATTTCACCACTTTTCTGCATCTTTTTTAGCTCAATGGCTCTAGCAATTAATTGCTGAAGCTCTTCTGGGCTGAAATCCATTAATGTAAGAAAATGTCTCAGTTTAGACATAATAAATACCTTCTGTTTGGGTACGCCGTTAACGTTAATTTGGCGTTAGCTATAGCTTTTTATGTAAGCTTAAAGAAATTCTTTGATAAGTGGAACGAGTGTTGAAACAACGTCATCCGCTTGATCTTTAGTGATTACCAAAGGTGGTAATAGTCGAATAGTTTTATGTGCAGTTACATTGATGAGAAGTTTCTTCTCTAATGCTTTAGCAACCAATTCCCCGCAGTCTTTATTCAACTCAATACCCAGCATCATTCCATGACCACGAATATCTTGAACACCATCGACATCTGCAAGCGCTTGTTTGAATTGAGAAAGCATATAGCTACCCATTTCAGCTGCTTTATTCGGAATATCTTGCTCTTCCATAATACTGATCACTTCAAGCGCAGTACGCGTCACTAAAGGATTACCACCAAAAGTAGAACCATGAGTTCCCGGAGTGAAGATTTCTTCAGCTTTACCCGCTGCTAAACACGCACCAATGGGAACGCCATTACCAAGTGCTTTGGCTAAAGTCATCACATCAGGCGTAATACCTTCATGTTGGAAAGCAAACATCTTTCCTGTTCTGCCCATGCCCGTTTGAATCTCATCGAGCATCATCAGCCAGTTATTGTCATCACAGATTTTTCTGATACTGCTTAGGTAGCCTTCGTCAGGAACTATAATTCCGCCTTCACCCTGAACAGGCTCAACTAAAATTGCAGCAACTTCGCTACTATTCTCAGCAATCTTTTGAATCGCTTCGATATCGTTGTATTCAACACGAACAAAACCTTCAACCAATGGAGAGAAACCGGCTTGTACTTTACGACTACCCGTTGCAGAAAGAGTTGCTAAGGTACGACCGTGAAAACTACCACTAGCCACAATAATTTTAGGACGATCAATGCCTTGCTTCTTACCAAATAGACGCGCTATTTTAATCGCCGCTTCATTCGCTTCAGCGCCTGAATTGCCAAAGAACACACGGCTCATACCAGATAGGCTACAAAGCTTATCGCCAAGCTCAGTCTGGTGAGGAATGTTATACACATTAGACGTATGAATAAGTGTTCGTGCCTGATCAGCAATAGCATCCGCAACACGAGGGTGCGCATGACCTAGACTACACACCGCGATACCCGCAAGCGCGTCTAAGTATTTATTACCTTCTGAATCAAAAAGATACACACCTTCGCCTTTCTCAAAAGAGACTGGAAGACGTGCGTAAGTAGACATTAATGAATCTGACACAATAATATTCCTATATTACAACCCAAAACACGATTCTGTTAGCTTGGACTTAACTGGAAAATAACTTAAGTTTAGCGGTTAAAGCGCGTTACAAAGGCAATAGAAAAGGGCAGCTAGAAGCTGCCCTTTTGCAGAAAAACGAGCAATATTGCTCGCTTTTCTCTTTTTTGTCAATATATCAAGCCTGTTATGGCTTGTTATAGGTTTATGACAGTTGTCTTACATATTGCTATTAACGAAATCCCAGTTAACCAGGTTCCAGAAATCAGCAACATAAGCAGGACGAGCATTACGCTTATCAACGTAGTAAGCATGTTCCCAAACGTCGATAGTTAGTACAGGTGTCTTGCCATCAGTTAGTGGGCAGCCAGCAGCGGTTGTGTTAACGATCTCAACAGAACCGTCAGCATTCTTCACTAACCAGGTCCAGCCAGAACCGAAGTTGCCAACAGCAGATGCAGAGAACTTCTCTTTGAAGTCTGCGAAAGAACCGAATGCAGCGTTGATTGCATCTGCAACCGCACCAGTAGGCTCGCCACCAGCTTTAGGAGCCATACAGTTAAAGTAGAATGTGTGGTTCCAAACTTGAGCAGCGTTATTGAAAACGCCACCAGCAGGTGCAGAAGTAACGATTTCTTCTAATGATTTATCAGCAAACTCAGTGCCTTCAATCAAATTGTTTAGGTTAGTCACATAAGCCTGGTGATGCTTATCGTGGTGATAGTCTAAAGTCTCAGCAGAAATGTATGGCTCAAGAGCATTTTTTTCGTATGGTAAACCTGGTAATTCATGTGTCATGATAGATTCCTTTGATTGTAATTAGATTGATTGAGATAAAAACTAGCGCGTTTTTTTGGGAAAGCCCTGCTTCAGTCGGTTACAACTTAACTAAAATTAAAGAAGTAAATAAACGGACTTGATCAGGGGTTTCTTATTACAGCGTAAGACTATTTAAATCACCCTTGAAAAGCAATAGCTCTTAGTATTTTTAATGTTAAGAAAAATTAATTATAAAAAAGTGCCTGAAAGTAGGGGGGTGACTTTTTAAACAATCGTTTTACTCTATAATTACATTTAATTGAATTTGGAAGAAAATGGAAGCAAAAATATGTGCGGAATTTGTGGTGAATATCGATTAGACGGCACCTTGCCGAATTTAGATCACATCCAGTCGATGATGGAGAAGTTAGAAAAGCGTGGTCCAGATCACGCCGGTACATTCTCCGACGGTGCGTTAGCGTTTGGTCATAGAAGACTCTCAATTCTAGATTTGTCTGAGAAAGGCAATCAACCGATGATTGACCCGCAATTAAGCCTCGCATTAGTCTTCAACGGCACAATCTACAATCACCCAGAATTACGCAAAGAGCTTGGCGCCAAAGGCCATACCTTCTTTTCTACAGGTGATACTGAAGTTATTCTAAAAGCCTATGCAGAATGGGGCACAGATTGCGTAAAGCATTTCCTCGGCATGTTCGCCATCGCCATTTGGGATTTAAAGAAAAAGACATTATTCCTCGCGCGTGATCGTATGGGCATCAAGCCGCTTTACTATGCAAACACTGGCAAAGGCTTTCGCTTTGCATCAAACACCCAAGCGTTACTCGCATCAAATGATGACGCTGCAATCGATACATCAATCGACCCAGTCGCTCTGCATCATCAATTTACTCTGCATGCAGTAGTACCCGCACCAATGACGGTACTCAAAGGTATTCGTAAACTAGAACCAGCGCATACCTTATTAATCAAAGAAAACGGCGAGCAACAACTCAACCGTTACTGGACTTTAGATGCAACGCGTCCAAAAGAAGAACGTAGCGATGCAGAATGGACAGAAGCAATTCACGAAGCACTGCGCGTAGCAGTCCGTCGTCGTAATGATGTATCTGATGTACCCGTGGGCGTATTACTCTCAGGTGGATTAGACTCAAGTCTACTGGTTGGACTACTCGATGAAATAGGCATTAAAGATATCCCAACTTACAGTATCGGTTTTGACGATCAGCCAGAAGAAAAAGGCAGTGAGTTTGAATTCTCCGATGCAGTGGTAGAGCGTTTCAATACCAACCACCACAAAATCCATATTCCAAACGAGCAAACCCTCAGTCGTTTGCCTGAAGCGATAGCGAATATGTCCGAGCCAATGTTCGGCCAGGACGCGATTGGTTTCTACTTACTATCAGAGCAAGTCGCGAAAGACGTAAAAGTAGTGCAATCAGGGCAGGGAGCCGATGAAGTATTCGGTGGCTACTTCTGGTTCGATAAAATGAATAAGGCAAAAGGCACGCATTTAGAACGCTTCCGCCAATTCTATTTCGATAGAGATCACGATGAAATGGCAGAAATGCTAACACCGAAATATATCGACAGAGATTTCACCGCAGAAACAATGAAAAGCATATTGGAAGCACCCAATGCCGATACCTTTATTGATGCCGTTTTCAGAGCTGACACCACCATGCTAGTTGTCGATGATCCTGTAAAACGCGTCGACAATATGACCATGGCTCATGGCCTGGAAGCACGTGTACCTTTCCTTGATCACGAACTGGTAGAACTCGCCGCGAAAATGCCTCCTCACATGAAACTCAACAGTGGTGGTAAACACGTACTGCAAGAAATCTCACGCGGAATGATTCCAGATAGCGTCATCGATCGTAAGAAAGGTTACTTCCCAGTACCCGCGCTTAAATACGTACGCGGTGAGTTCCTGGAATTTATGCAAGATATACTGAATTCGCAGAAGTGTAAGGATAGAGGGATTTATCAAAGGACTTATGTGGAGAAGCTTTTAGGCGCTCCTGATGAACACCATACTAGGATTCAGGGTAATAAGTTGTGGCACATGGCGCTACTAGAATATTGGCTACAAGACAACGGGTTGTAGTTTCGGTTTCGCACTCAGCTTTTGTCCCAGCTCGGCGTTGCTCCGATGCTCGATCGGTCACATACTTATCGTATGCTCCCTCACTGTGCGTCGGTGAGCCTTGATCTGAAACAAAATCTGAATGCTTAGAGTTTCAAACTTACTATTATAAGTATGGTTCTCTTGGGGGACAGAGTGGTTGGGATAATAATGAGAAAACTTAAGTTCCTTTTTGTTAATATACATAAAAACGTTAAATAAAAGGAAGTCATGACAGATCACTTTATAAAAAACATTGAGATAAGACATTTTAAATGCTTTAACCTATTTAAAGCATCTGGTTTTGCTCGTGTAAATCTTATTGGAGGTAAGAATAATGTGGGTAAGACTGCATTAATGGAAGCTTGTAATGTGAATATAAGGGGAGTAGATGTTAAAAATTTTACAGCTGCACTTGCTTCCATTAAATATCGTCGTGAACGATTAAACAATCCATCACTAAACAATATAGAGTTAACATCATATTTAGAAAAAACAAGTGATCTAACGGTAACTTCAAATATTAGAAGTTCTTCTTTCAAGGTAAATAGTAAAGATGGCGTTAAAAAATATAAAATTTCAATAGGGGATAAGAGCGTTTCAATAAATGTTAAGGACTTTACGTTCGAAAAAGTTTTCAAGGGAAATATAATATTTATGAGTAGTCTTGGGGCTACCGATAGAGCTTTGATGGCAAACTATTCCTCATTACAGAAAAATGATAAAGAAGAATATCTAAATCATTTTTTGAATAAAGTAGATTCAAGAATTGAGTCATTTAAGGTTATTGAAGATGTTCCTCAATGTAAAGTGAATACGAGATATATTGAAGTTAGCGATATGGGTGATGGTATTCGGCATCTAATTAATATTATCTCATCATTATATAGTTCGGAGAATGGGCAATTATTTATTGATGAAATAGATAATGGTCTTCATTACACAATACTAGATGATGTATGGAATATTATTTTAACCTTATCTAAAGAGCTTAATGTGCAGGTCTTTGCAACTACCCATTCTAAAGAATGCATTGAATCTTACGAAAGAACAGCCAATAAATTACAAGATCAAAATATTACTTATACGATCTTAACAAAACTAAAAGATGGGTCTATTGATGCAGGTGTTTATGATGCTGAAATGCTGACCAATACACTTGAGCAAGACCATGAGTTAAGAGGGTGGTAAAAGTTGCAATATTGCATGAAGGAAATGCAAAAAAAACTCACGATAACGAACTTCTACTGCTTTTATTAGATAATCTTGGTTTAGATGAAAAAAATGTTAAATTTTTTGGGATGGGAACTAAAAGTAATTTCTTTAAAGTGGATGACAAAAATTATAAAGAGTTATTGCTTAATATAAAAAACGAATCAATTGAGAAGATACTTTTTGTTCTAGATGCCGACTTTGAAGGAAATGATGAAAAGTATGGTGGTTTTGAAAATACAAAAACTGAACTAGAAAAAACACTTGATAAATTAGACTTAAATGCCAGTACTGATATTTATATTACTTGCGATCCTGATGAAAAATGTGGGTATCTAGAATCACTAATACTTTCAACAATTCCTGAAGAACAGAAAGAATGTTTAAATGCTTTTTTAGATTGTTCAGACTTTAAATCAAAAGAAAATCATAAAGCCATTCTTAATCAAATTTATAATATCGGTTATCCCAACGCGCCATTTGATTTTTCCCACACAAACTTTGATGTACTAAAATTAAAATTACAAAAGTTGTTTGAAGGAGTTTAGAAACAAAAACACCCTAAAAGTAGGGGGGTGTTTAATGCTATTCCTGATTAGTAAATAACTCTATTTCTAAAAGCAGTCTTTATTGGGAAGTAACCGTGATATTGACGATATCTTGATAGACCCCGGCTTTGGGTTTATTGCTATTTTGGTATTTTCCCGTTGTGGTGAAATCAATATTACTAACAGGATAACTGCAAGGTAGTATCATTTGTAAATTACTACCGCTAGTAATCTCAGTATTTCTGTATTCAAGTCTATAAGATGTCAGTACTTTTCCTGATGTTGTATGTTCTAACTGAAAATCGTTTTGGGTAGAAAAATCCAGAGTACAGTCACCCGTTATGTTTGAGTTTAAGCCTAACGTTCCTAAATTAACTTTTTGACCTATTCTATTTGCAGGATTTCCTTTATTGGATAAGGGCATAACTTCATCATGATTAAAATATCGTGCAGCCCCAGCGGCGGTACCTACAAAGTTTAAATACTCAACATAAGTATAACTCAACTCTATTTCTGTAGAATCTTCTGCTGCATGCAAAGATAAAGATGCAGTTACCGCAAAGGATAATAGCAACAGTACTTTCAGTTTTTTAAGCCACTGTTTTTTCATTGTTTTTAGGGAGTTAAATTTATCCTGAATCGGTCTTTTAATTGTTTTCGTTGTGCATATTTATAATTATTATATTTAAATGTAGCACGAATTCTTAAAATAGTCGTATGACATTAGCGCAAAGACGGACTCACTACGAATTTGTCAGATAGGCGGTAGAAATATATATCATTGAAATAAGCTAAAACCTAGGTAGCGCGTAGGTCGGATAAGGAACGCCATCCGACATTTGTATCCGAATAATCATCGTCATGTCGGATGGAACTGTATTTATCCGACCACCCATTTTGCATAACATAATTAGAAATAGTGCCCAAAAGTAGGGGGTGTCATTTAACTTTATTACCTATCGCATTTCTCGAGAATGCCAAACACGTATTACCACAATGCTATTTTCAGTCAAAATATATCGTATTACATAAGCGCCAGCCCCAAATGCGAGAAATAACTCGCGGCGTTTTAATTCATCACCTATAGGTTTTCCAATTTCTGGGAAGTCTATTAGCCTATCCGCCCCAGTTAAAAGTAAATTCACCATTCTTGTAGCTGCTTCAGGATTTTTACTTTTTAGGAATTCATGCAGGCGGGAAATGTCGTCTTTGGCTTCGGGCAACCAGATTAATGCTTTGTTTGGCAATTCTTTATTTGACATAGTGTCTAGAGAGATTTTAGCCAGTTTTTCATGTCTTTGTGTGAGATCGCTTCGCCTGTTTCTGCATAGGTTTCCCAGCGTTTTTTATCTTCTAGTTTTTCCTGTTCAAACTGTTCTTCTTTTTCAAGATAATCTAGGATCGCTCGTTTCATCAGCCAGTGGCTTGAGCGATCTTTGAGTTCGCCAAGATGTTGAATGCGTTCTTTAATATCGTCTTCAAGTTTTACTGCAACTGAGGTGATTGGCATGGCGTTTCTCCAAGTATTACTAAGTATTACTTATGATTATAGGCCTGTTTAACAAAAACATCAAAAAGGTGGTAACTGATATTTTTAATAAATCCCCACCACTCATCGAATACCTCCCAAAAACACCGTAATTAGCTTCCTAAAACTTGCACTCATTTGCTATTTAATTTATTTTGCCCGCAAGGTTTTCTTTTCCCGATTTTATTCCTGTTAAGTGCCTAATATGATTATTCGAGTAGCACGTTTCACTCTTGATAATTAACCTTAATAAAACGGAAAAATCAGAAAAGCTATGCCTCTATCCAATAAGAAAAACCTTATTCTCTTTTTATTTACCTGCATATTTATCGTCTCTTGTGGGGCGTCGTCTGATTCTACTGATACGAAAACTCCGAATGTGCCAGATTCTAAAATCATGCTGGGTGCTTATCTTAAAAATGATGGTTGGTCATTAGATATTCTGGAGAAATTTAAGGCCGATACCCACAAACAAACGTCCATCATTACGCTCTATACCAACTTCGAGATGGATTGGAGTTTTTTAACGACTCAAACGTCGAATATTGTTGCTAGTGGCTCGATGCCTTTGATTACCTTGATGCCTTTCAACTCAGGTCATGAAGATTTATTAAGTATGATTGCAATGGGTGAGAAAGACAGTTATATCAATAGATGGATTACTGATTTTAAAGCATGGCGCGATAGTTATCCTAAAGATAGTCGACCAACTATTTTACTGCGCTTTGGTCACGAATTTAATGGGAATTGGTATGCATGGGGAAATCAGCCTGAGGCATACAAAGCGGCTTGGCGACATATCCATGGTTTATTTGAAGCCGCTGGGGTGAATGACAGTGTGGAGTGGATTTGGTCTGCAAGTGCTACGGATACTGATGACTATAACGATATAACAGTTTATTACCCGGGCGATGATGTGGTCGACTGGACCAGTCTCGATGGTTATAACTGGGGTAGTAATTACACTTGGTCTAGTTGGAGAACGTTCGACGAGGTTTTTAGTGCGGCTTATGTGAAGCTGGTAAATAACTATCCACACAAACCGATCTTGATTGCAGAGGTGGCTAGCGCTGAACCCAGTGACCTTCCTGATCCTGCCTGGGGTCAATATGGTGATGATTCAGATGCGGTTGAAAGCAAAGAGCTTTGGATCAGCAATATGCTAAAGAGAATCCACGAAAGCTACCCCGCAATACGCGCGGTTTCCTGGTTTAATGTGAATAAAGAGTTGAGTTGGTCTTTGAATGAAACGGCTAGAAATGGATTAGCCAATACCGGTCTGAGTGCATACAACGAGAGCATTTTAGATGCCAATATTTTGAGTGAATTCGTTCCGCTTAATCCGCCTAACCCAGATATTTCAGCAAAAATTTCTGCTACTTCTTCTTTGTCTTCATATAATTATAAAGAGCTAGCGTTGAGTAAGTTGCCTGATGTCGTGGGTGTTGAATCACGCCAGAAACAAGCAGAGGGTATGAGAAATCTTCCCACTGATGTTTTAGAAAAACTTCGCCAACAACGTCTTAATTTAGATTAGTTCTTTATAAGTCATTTTCTGACTAAATCAGAATAAATATGAAAAACACCCTTAAAGTAGGGGGGTGACTTTCCTAATAATCACTTCGCTATATAATCCCTCGTATGGCTAATTTATTCACAGTTACTGCACCGCTCACTATAACCAATCCAGATGGTGACGAATTGCTGATGGCTGAATTCTATAAACACCCTAAAGGTTTATTAGTGTTCGAACCTTATTGGCATTTACAGGATGATCAGCAAGGTATTCAGCTCATTAAAGGCTGGATAGAGGGTGAAGGCCCGTGGAAGATTTCTGGACATGTGATTAAGGTCTTATCGTGTCTCGGAAATAACACTTGTGTGGCGAATGATTTTAACGAGTGGCAGGCCTATCGTTTAAGTAATCCTATCGAATATCCACCAGAACCTATGATTGATGCAATTGCCTGTAAATTGGGCGCTAGTATACTGACGTAAAAAGTGCCTGGCTCTGCATAAATTCCTTTAGTCATTTCAAACAACGAAATGAGCCGAGATATAGCGAGACAAAAGCATTGTTGTTTAATGCTTACCGTAGGGAAGGCGCAGCCGCATAAAAATCACTTAAAAGTAGGGGGGTGACCTTTTAAATAGTTTTAGGTGTTCTTTAGGTATCTGATAGCTTTATCACTTCTGGCGGCTTTGCTCTAAATAAATGATTGCTTTTACCCGCTTCTACCATGTGTTCTGATACGGCGTGCGCGGCTAAGGCGTCTGCTGATGCCCATCTTTCTATAATCACAAAACGATTCTCATTGTCTTGGTCTGCTTTTAATTCGTATTGAATGCAGCCATCTTCAGCCAATACGAGCGGTTCTACTTTCTTAAAGGCATTTATTTGATCTTCTCTTTTTCCTGGTATGACGTCGATTAGTACCACGACTGATAATTCTTCTGACATAAGATTTCCTGTTCTATTTTAAGGTGTTTTTTTACGAGCTACTTATACATTCTAATAAGAATGTTTCAAACAAAAAAATTCTAGCTCTCCATAAATTCTATTTACGTTTTTTAAAAGTAAAAACGTAATATCATTTAAAGTAGGGGGGTGACCTTTAAATGTTTTTGTATTGATTAAACTGCTTAGCTATTTGATGCGTTTATTTCTTCCAGATATTGAGTGTTAGCAGAATCATAATAGTCATAATTTCCATGCATCCGAAAAAGAATAGTTTTTCATCAATATAATCATCGTCAAAAAAAGAAAATCCAAAGGGTATTGACGCAGCTACCCCGATAATAAGCAGTACCTAAGCGTTAAAAAATATGATGGGTCGGAGTGTTTTAATCAAAACTAATATTCTTCAAGTTGTTCATCAATAACTCAAACAATAACTAAATCAATAATAAAAAGTGTAGCTAACCCAAAATCTGTGGATTCAACTGCCAAACCGAGTAGTTAAGAAACGCGGCAAAACTCACCCAGAGTAAATAAGGGATCAACAATGCGCCAGCGATGCGATTGATACGCCAGAAACTGATGACGGTGGCGGCAATCATTACCCATAACAATAAGATGTCAGCGAAAGCCATTCCGCCACGATTCCAGGCGAAGAATAGCCAGCTCCAGAGTATATTGGGTATCAGCTGCAGTATAAATAAGGTAAGTGCGCCGCGATGTTTATTAAAACCGCCATCGCGCCAAACCAGCCACGCGGCAATCGCCATCATCAGGAATAGTGCACTCCAGACAGGGCCAAACACCCAGCCGGGTGGCGCCCATTCGGGTTGGGTGAGTTTTCCGTAGAATGATTTAGCCTGTATAGAAGCTATCGCGCCAGCGGCTGATGCAGCAAAGGATAAAAGTATCCAGCCGACTAATCCGATAATTTGTTGTTTCGTTGTTAATTTTGCTGGTTTAGATGGTTTTGTTGCTGTAGTTGATGAATTCATCGAGGTTCTCTCACAAGCGCTATCAGTGAAATGGATAAAACCATATAACCGTCATATATTGAAACTGTTTTTATTTAGCGGGTGAATTTATAAATACAAGCTTATTGATAGCCTGGTTAAAAAATCCCGTAAAAGGTAGGGGGTGTCAATTTAAGCAGCGCGTTTGTATTTGTATCGATATGCTTTTAATTTTGGGGTCAGTAAGCGTTCTAAACGAATCAGAATGATTGCGACAATATAAGAAATCGCAAGGAAGACTAAGCATAAGGCAATGGTGATCAGCCAGTTGTCTTTTTCAACTGCCCATCGCAACATGGGGAATCGTAAGAAGCCATTAACTAGAAACAGCGCCATAGATATCTCACCGGTAAAGATCAATATATTTTGAAGATTGCCTTGTATCTTGGGAATCACAGTATTCATTGTCACCAGAAACAGGATGATAAAACTGATATTACTCAAAACCCATAAATAAGGATTGACGTTACCGAGTATAAAAATTAACACAGTAAGTAATAACAAGGACCCTGGAATTTCTATGGCTTTTATCGAGATATCTTGTTTTGCCAGATAGATGCCAAGCGCGAATACTGGCATATAAGGCACAATCGTATAATAGAGATTTACCCCGGAAATACTGCCGTCAACAGTAGCAGAAAATACCAGGCAGAAAACAGAGAGTGTAACCAGTCCCATTGTTTGCCAGCGATCATAGAGTTTTAGTAAAAACGGAAACGCGAAATAAAACTGGAAGATAAACGGGATGAACCACCAGGGGCCAATCGACTCTAGTGCCATATCAGGGATGAAATTTGAAACTAGAGTCAGCTTTAACAGGATTTCCTGATAATGCATGGAAAGCATTTTAAAAGGCCCCAAAATCCCATGAGAATAAAAACCTTCTAGCGCCAACCAGATCAGAATAGCGATAATAAATGCAGGGAAAAGCTTGGCGATGCGATCGCTAATAAAAGACCAATAGGTGAGAGTATGCTTTGAAGACTTTTTGGTTAGTCCATAAGCGCTAAGAAAGATAAAAACTTCGACACCAAAATGCCCGAAGAACGAAAACAACACTCGTATGCTATTTTCTGGTTCTGTCCAGAGAAGATGCAACATGCTGGAGGTGCGTTCGAATGAAAAATCGAATTCGTTTTCTTTAGGAAAAGGAAACAAATGCATAAAGTTATGCACCGCTATCATAAGAATAGCGATTCCTTTCATTATCAGTGTTTCATTAGAGCTTAGCGTGTGCCATTTCATTCGGCTTAATCTTGTTTAGGAAAGGAGCTTTTAACGAATAGAACGAAACAGATGTTTATTTGTTGAAATTTATATTACTCCTTAAATTAGAAAAAAATATCAAAGAAATGTCACTTTATGTAAGATTTTTGCGTTGATCGGAAAATGATATCCATTGGTCACAGTCTGCAGAAAAGTTACTGTATCAAGAACCCAAATTGGATCTTGAGTTCTTGATATTTTCTTACTAAATGATTTGTCTGGAAAAGTACTTTCGAAAAGCATAAATTCTATTTACGTTTTTAAAAAATAAAAACGTAAATCATTCCGCAAAGCATAAGTTCCTTTAGTCATTTCAAACAACGAAATGAGCCGAGATATAGCGAGACAAAAGCATTGTTGTTTAATGCTTACCGTAGGGTAGGCGCAGCCGCATAAAAATCACTTAAAAGTAGGGGGGTGACTAGTTTTAAGTTTTAGGTGCTAAATGCCAAACTACATTATCTGCATCTACTTTGCCCTTTAAGCTTTCTTCAATTCTATCTAGCTCGGTAATATTGAAATCATCGTTGTAATAGTTTTTGATCATTTCATTCGAGATAGAAAAAGGAGGGCCGTTGATAATGCTTTGATCGTATTCGAGCGTTATCAACAGTTGAGGAATACCAGCTGTAATCTCGATAAGATGCTGAGCATATTTTTCTCGCATGGCATCTGGTAGCGCAATCAGTGAGGCGCGATCGTAAACGGCATCAATCTGCCCGAGTTGTTCTTTACTGAAATTGAAGAAGTCTCCAACATAGATTTCAATATTTTCAATAGTATATAGAGTCAGATTGCCTAATTGAGTAACCGTTGGTTTTATTGATTCATCACCCAATAGATCTTCAAACAGTTGTTTTACGGCGTGCTCGCTGAGTTCGATGCCAACGACTGAAAAACCCTGACTGTGTAACCAGGCAATATCTCTTGTTTTTCCACAAAGGGGCAAAAAAATACGACTGCCTTTTGAAAGCTTCAAATCGTTGATGTGTTTAATCAGAAGTGGATTAACTTCTTTCTCATGAAATCCAATTTCATTTTTACTCCAACGTTCGTGCCAAAAATCTGCTTCCATTTGAAACTCCAAAATTTCTAGTTGTTTATTATTCGTTATTTTATGTAATCAGTATGGTTTGTATTTTGTTCCTTGTTCGGCTGTTTTGTAAACCTTAAAAAAGCCCTAAAAGGTGGTGGGTGACTTTATTTTGTTGAAATAAGGTGAAATGGTGGGCAGTTAAAGCCGTTATTTAGTTAGAGTTATTTTGGGAATTATTAAAAGTATCTGGATATTCATTGTTTCTTTTAAAGTTGTAGTTGTGGCTGGAAGTGAAATTATTGTTCTAATAAAGTGAATAATGAGTTGCGCTTTTCGATATTTATTCTTTTCTAATGACTAGCTATTATTCAATAACTGGCAGGAAATACTTCTTGTTAAGAACTGAACATTTTTTGAGGGTTTTAATATGACTATTGCGAGTAATAAAAATTCTGTAAAAGAGTTAGTAAGTTCTAGTGTTGGATTCAAAACATCTGACGGTGATGGTGTGTCGATGACTCGACTCATCGGCACAGCTGAGCTTAATATGGTTGATCCGTTCTTACTGCTGGATGCTTTTGGTTCGGATGAGCCAAACGACTATATTGGTGGTTTTCCACCGCACCCGCATCGTGGTTTTGAAACGGTCACTTATCTTTTAGAAGGTAAGATGCGCCATAAGGATAATGCAGGCAACGAAGGTGTTATCGAATCTGGCGGTGTGCAGTGGATGACTGCGGGCAAAGGTATTATGCATTCAGAAATGCCGGAGCAGGAAAATGGCCTACTTCAGGGATTTCAGCTTTGGGTGAATTTACCCGCTGCAAATAAAATGACAGATCCTGCTTATCAGGAATTTTCAGCATCAGAAGTACCACTGGAAAGCTGGGATAATGGCACCGAAATTCGCGTTGTTGCGGGTACTACCGAAAAAGGAACAACGGGCCCGGTAAAGAATGATTATGTCAGTCCGTTATTTATGGATGTGTCGTTAGCGACCTCAGACCCATTTGAGCAAACCGTAAATGCACAAGATAACACGTTCATTTATGTGATTGATGGCGACGTTGAAATAGGAACACAGCAACAGATATTGTCAGCAAAAACGCTGGGAATTTTAAACGCTGGTGAACAAGTTCTGGTTAAAGCGAAAACTGATACTGCCCGATTTCTGATTGTATCGGCACTGCCATTGAATGAAAAAGTCGCCAGAGGTGGTCCCTTTGTGATGAACACCCAAGACGAAGTCAGACAAGCGTTTGACGATTTTAGAAATAACAGGTTTTAAAGGATAAGAACTTCAGATGGCGAGTTTAACAAATACCAAAGATAGTTTCGGATGGGTGTCTATCAGCCTGCATTGGCTAATGGCTGTGGCACTCATCGCGATGTATTTTGTGGGTGACTGGATGGTGGGTCTGGACTACTACGACAAGTGGTATAAAGATGCGCCCTATATTCATAAAAGCATCGGTGTGATTATTGGCTTGTTAATGCTCGCGCGCCTGCTGTGGAATGTGTTGCAAGCGAAACCAACATATCTTGATGTTAAAAGTACAGTAATGAATATGATGGCTTCACTAACACATTACTTTTTTTACCTGATGGTCTTTATCATGGTGGTCAGTGGCTATCTGATTTCTACGGCAAATGGCCAAGGCGTTGAGATATTTGGACTTTTCGAAGTGCCAGCTTTGTTACCAGACGATAAAGACCGTGGAGAATTAGCGGGCAAAGTACATGAATATTTAGGGTTAGGATTCATGGTGTTGGTAGCGATTCATGCACTAGCAGCACTGGTTCATCATTTCTTTATGAAAGATCGAACGTTAAAGAGAATGTTAGGTCTTAAAAGTTGAGCATTTGAATACATAAAAAAGAAATACAAAAATCACAAGTTTGACAGGCATTACAAAAGTAATAGAGACAGAAGTAGAAAATTAATTATCAATTATCAATTATCAACAAAGGAAGGAATTATGAAATTAAAGACAATAGCAACATCATTTTTAGCACTGGGTTTACTTGCCGGTACAGTATCTGCACAAGCGGCTGACTATGCCTTCGATAAAAAAGGTGCACATCAGTTTGTACAATTTAGAGTACAGCATTTAGGTTACAGCTGGTTGTATGGCCGTTTCAACGATTTTGATGGTAACTTCAGCTACGATGCTGAGCAGCCAGAAAAAGCAAAAGTATCGGTAAAGATTGATACATCAAGTGTGGATACTAACCACGCAGAACGTGATAAGCACATCCGTAGTGATGATTTCCTTAATGTGGATAAATTCCCTGAAGCGACATTTACCAGTACCAGCTTTGATGGTAAAACCTTAAAAGGTGATTTAACACTGCATGGTGTGACTAAACCTGTTGATATCGCTATTGAGAAAATCGGTGAAGGTGAAGATCCATGGGGTGGTTACCGTGCCGGATTTGAAGGTCGTACTACATTCAAAATGGCTGACTTCGGTATCAAGAAAGATCTTGGCCCTAAATCTGCGGATGTTGAAATGATTCTTTCTGTTGAAGGTGTCAGAACGAAAGGCGAGGTTAAAAAATAAGCCTTCAGATGTTAATCATTTGAAGAAAAAAAGATTGATAATAACTGAGCTAGTATAGGAAACTAGCCAGTTATTATCATTCTAAATGTAATGATCAAAAATCATTACGTCGGGGGAGGGGAGCTGTAAATCGTTTAAATCAATAATTTCCATTCGTTAGAAATAGCCACTTCCATATTTTCTTCCTGAAGTTCTGCGGCTACTCTGGTTAAATTATCAAAGTTTTCTGTTGATGCATGTCCTTTGACATTGATCACAAAAATATTCTTTTCATCTTCTCTATAAATATCTGATT
Source organism: uncultured Cocleimonas sp. (assembly GCF_947495625.1). Classification (GTDB taxonomy): domain Bacteria; phylum Pseudomonadota; class Gammaproteobacteria; order Thiotrichales; family Thiotrichaceae; genus Cocleimonas. The sequence continues at coordinate 39,616 of NZ_CANLZW010000019.1, read as the reverse complement.
CTAAGCCGTGGATATCTAATCCGCCGGCAGTTAATTTTGAAATAACGGCCTCTTTAATGCCTGTGGTATTAATCCCTTTAACGCGCATAAATACATCAGACTTTTGAAATTTAAAGGTTTTGCGGGTGCAGGTGTCGATGATTAATTTAAGTTTATAATCGTTAACCACTGCTAGAAGACAACGTTCAATCTCCAGCGAATCAATATACGATTCAACCATCACTACAACAACAAAACTGTGCCCTAACCTAAGCGATGAAATGCTTTGAATTTCACAGTTACACCCCAATAACTCATTGCAGAATTCAGATAGCATATTGGGTGACTTATCACCGATAGCAACTATGCGATATCTTTGGCTATCCATTCTTTATTGACTCCTTATCGTTAGATTTATGAGAGTGAGTATTTTGGTGCTAAGCCTTATATTTCTATTAAAGCAGTTAATATGCAAACTATATGTTAATTTGTCTGAATGCTAGATTAATATGCGGGATTAAAATTGATTATTACGAATTGGTGTTGAATATTATGAGTAAGATTCAAGGCAAGCATTTATTAATGTGGCGAATATTGCGGTAAAATATACGCAGAGAGATCAAAAAAAATATTTTAGGTACATAATAGTTAAGTTGAGAACAGCTGCGATATGGCTACGAAAGGGTTGCGAATTTGAAGTTAGTACATACATCGGCAGATGTTGTTTATTTACATCATCTAAAAAACATACTGGAAGCTGAGGGTATTGACTGCATGATGAAAAATGATCGACTTTCATCTCTGGCAGGAGAACTCCCATTGTTGGTGTGCTGGCCAGAGCTTTGGGTTAAAGACTCCTTAAAAGAAGCGTGGGCGAAAGAGATTATTGAGCAAGCGCTACAACCGACTAATGCGGAAGAAAATTGGGTCTGTAAAAATTGTGGTGAGCAACACAGTTCACGATTCACCGATTGCTGGAATTGTCAGAGTATCAAGGCTTTTTAAAGCTGTATTTATTCTGAAAAAAAGCGCCTTAAAGTAGGGGGGTGTACTATGATACCGATCAATATCCTTCTATATAATCAGACGATAAAAAATCTCATATGACCAGCACCGATAATCAAAAACAAGAATTTCATATTGAGATTACTAGCGACGACAAAATAGCTCTGGATTATCTTGCTGAGGCGTCCGGCTTATCTCGTCAAAAAATTAAAACGGTGATGCAACAAGGTTGCGTGTGGTTAGAGCAAAAAAATCAACCCGTTTCAAGACTTCGCCGAGCAAAAAAAGTGCTTAGCACAGGAAATATCCTGCATTTTTATTACGATGAAAATATCCTCCAGCAGATACCACAACCCGCTACTTTAATCAGTGACGAAGGTGATTACAGCATCTGGAATAAACCATCTGGCATGTTTTCGCAAGGCTCTAAATGGGGTGATCATTGTACGATAAAACGTTGGGCGGAGAAGACCTTGGTGCCTGAGCGCGTAGCTTTTGTGGTGCACCGTCTGGATCGTGCTGCGAATGGCTTAATTATTCTCGCCCATAAGAAGAAAGTAGCGGCTCAGTTCGGACGAATGTTCGAGCAAAGACAGATCACCAAGATTTATCAGGTTTTGGTCGAAGGTTGTTTTACTGCGGCCAATGCTAATGTTATTGCTGATACAGATGAAAATGGCTCTGTCACTATAGGTGCTGAGCTAGATGGAAAAATAGCTGTCTCGCACGTTAGCGTTTTGAAATTTGATGAGATTAACAATCAAACCTTATTAGAAGTTAATATCGAAACGGGTAGGAAGCATCAAATTAGAAAACATCTCTCAGGTTTAGGGTTTCCTGTGGTTGGTGACCGGCTTTATGGGCCATCTCAATCAGACAATGGAACATTTACAGACTTATCAGATAGTGATATTGCTAACAGTGACAGTGCTAAAGGTCTTGATCTTCAATTGAGTGCGGTCCGCTTGTCGTTTATTTGTCCTGTGAGCCTCCAGGAAAAAGTATTTTCACTCTAATTACCCCCTCATTGAACTCTAATATTACTTTTATACTCTTCTCCTACTTTTCTCCCCCTTTATCCCTTATTCGAAATAAAACATTAAGTTGATTTTAGTCAATTACTGCAAGCTATCTCTATCGTATATTAGCATCCATTAATATTTTAATTAACAGATGAGGTGGTACATCATGAAAAACAAGGCAGTTTCAATTTTAGCGGGGGGTCTCGTGGCTTCTCTAATATCATTTTCAGCAGTTGCTGATGACTCTATGAACGTGAAAATTTCACCAAAATTAGATTCAGTCGGTGTTGTTCACATGGGAGATAGAATCACTATCCAGAGAGATCAGGATAAGGGTCATACGATTCCTAAGCTTTACTCAAAAACGTCGCGTTCTTGTCCTCCATTCTGTATTCAACCTGGCGTTGCAGCACCGGGTGTTGAGACGATTGCTGAATTAGAAATGCTGGACTATGTAAAGCAGGCTTCTACAGATAACTCAGTGATTGTGATCGATTCTAGAACCAGTGACTGGGTAGCACGTGGAACGATTCCTGGATCTGTCAACATTCCCTGGACTGATTTAAGTGTTGCAGGTAAGGGCGCGTGGGAAGAGTCAGAAGATGCTCCTACAGCAACAGACGTAATGAAAGATCGTTTTGGCGTGAAAGGTGATGAAGATAAATTAGACTTTAGCGATGCTAAAACACTGGTGTTTTTCTGTAATGGATCATGGTGTCATCAATCAACAGTCAATATCAGATCATTAGTTAAAAAAGGCTATCCTGCGAATAAAATTAAGTGGTATCGCGGTGGTATGCAATCCTGGGTAACTTTAGGTTTAACTACTGTACCACCTCAGTAAAAACCTGAAGAGTACAGACCCACTCAAGTTAACTTGAGTGGGTTTTTTTATGTCTGTGATTTATGCGAATTTCTTTTAACGACGTTTCTTCGTTTCTTAAAAATCACTTCAACTTGAAGGCAATTCTTTCTTGATAGTTGGCAGTATTCTTTTTAGCAATATCGGTTGCGCCGAAGCCGTCGGGTGTAATTCATCCGCTTGTAAGTAATCAAAGTTCTCGGCAACGTCTTCCAGAAAGAAAGGAATAAACGGAAGTTTGTATTGCTCAGCCAAATCTGTAAAAACAGCCTCAAACTTTTCTGAATAAACAGCCCCATAATTGGGTGGGATTTTCATTCCTAATAAAATCACTTTTGCATTCGCTGCTTGTGCGGCTTGTATCATTTTATCCAGATTTATTTTGGTTATATTGGGAGGAATTCCTCTTAAACCATCATTCGCTCCCAGTTCTAAAACGATATAATTTGGCTGATGCTCTTCCAAGGCTTTTGGTAAACGCGTTCTACCGCCTTGAGTAGTCTCGCCGCTAATGCTGCCATTAATGATCTCGAACTTCTCTCCGAGTTCAGTGCGCATCAGATTTACCCAGCCTTTTTCTAGCGGTATCCCATAAGCCGCGCTGAGGCTATCCCCCCAAATCAGAATTTTTTGATCGGCAAACACGGTGCTACTGAAGACGCTGCTAAAAAGCATTACCGCTATAAACAGAAAACAACGTTGTACTGGCTTGAAAACTTTCAATATGAAACCCATAGTTAATACTCTTATTATTCCTAATATATGACCACATAAATGCCAAATAATTCTATTGTAATTGAATCACAAAATTTAAGTAAAAACTTACCGGTTTCAACGGGTGAAAAATTACACATTCTAAATGACGTTTCTTTGGTTGTAGAGCAGGGTGAATCTGTTGCAATTACGGGCACTTCGGGCTCGGGTAAAACAACGCTTTTAGGGTTGCTGGCAGGTTTGGATGTTCCTTCTGAAGGTGAAGTGAGTCTGCTCAATAAGGAATTAACCGAGCTCGATGAAGATCAACGTGCAGAGTTACGACTGAGTAAAGTCGGCTTTGTGTTTCAATCCTTTCATCTAATGGATAATTTAACCGCACTTGAAAATGTCATGTTGCCGTTAGAGTTAGATAGACAGTCTGGATTAAAACTCACTGAAATTAGACAGCGTGCGAGCGAGGCATTGAATCAAGTCGGTTTGGGTGAACGACTTACTCATTTACCAACACAGTTATCGGGTGGAGAGCAGCAGCGAGTTGCACTTGCGAGAGCTTTCGTGACCAAGCCTTTAGTGTTATTTGCAGATGAGCCAACAGGTAATCTAGACAGCCAAACGGGTGATGAAATCATCGACTTGTTATTTGCAATGCAAAAAGAAAGTAACACCACACTAGTGCTGGTTACCCATGATGATGATTTAGCTGAGAAATGCCAAACGCATTACAAATTAGTTAATGGCGCACTGGCGCTGTAACTGTAAACGAAAATTGGCATAACAATGATATCTTTAATCCAGCAGTTTTTAATTCAGACTAAACGTTTCTGGCGACTCGCAGAAACGCGCTTACTCTTTTTAGCACTACTCGTTGCAGTTGTTGCCGTAACCTCAGTAGGCTTTTTTACTGATCGAGCTGATCGAGTGATGAATGCTCAGGCTACGCAATTATTGGGTGGTGATATGGTTATCGTATCGACACGACCTATTGATGAAGCCTATCTAAAAGAAGCCGAGCAAAGAGGTTTGAGAACTGCGAGTACCATTACTTTCAGCAGCATGGTTTCTCGTGGAGAGAAGTTTCAATTAGCGCAAGTTAAAGCAGTATCAGATAAATACCCGTTACACGGTGAAATAGAAACAATGGCTAAAAGTGGGGGGGTGATTAATATAACCTCCATTGATACTTTGGCGGATAATGAAATCATTGCGGATAACAGATTGTTCGTTTCCCTGGGAACCACCGCTGGAGATATTGTTCAATTAGGACAAACCGAAAAGACGCTGGCGAAAATCATCCAGAAGATGCCGGACCAGGCGAGTAATGCTTTTCAGTTTGCGCCGACTTTGATCATGCCTATAGAGCAACTTCCTGCGACTGGATTATTAACGGGAGCAAGTCGAGCTAGCTACAGTTTGTTATTCGCGGGTAATGAGCAGCAGGTCAAATCGTTTGGTAATTGGTTGAAGCCAAAGCTCAAACAGAATGAAAGAATTCGAACACTAGAAGATGGTATGCCGGCCATTCAACAAGCCTTACAACGCGGACAACGTTTCTTGAAAATGGCGGCGTTATTGGCTGTTATTCTAGCGGGCGCTGGAATAGCTTTGAGTAGTTATAGTCTAACCAGACATGAAACCTCTGCGGTAGCTGTACTTAAAACCATGGGTGCATCTCGCTGGCAAATTACAAAACATTACCTATTCCAGTTATTGGTGGTTGCACTTATCGCAGGGATTGTTGGTTCTCTCTTTGGATATTTTATCCAGTTCTTTTTGGCGAATTACTTACAGGATTTTATCGGTCAGGAATTGCCCAGTCCGGGATGGACTCCTGTTTGGGTGGGATTACTGACTTCACAGGTATTAGTGATTGGTTTTTCTGCACCTCACCTATTCCAACTAGTGAAAACAGCGCCTGTCCAAATACTTCAGCGCGCAAGTACTGTTTCAAAAGCTCCACTATTGTTGCCTGTTTTTAGTTTAACCCTATCAATACTGGGTTTGATGTGGCTGCAAACAGGTGATATCAAGCTGAGCTTTTATCTATTGGTTGCGGTAATCATCGCACTGGCTGTTTTCTGGGTGTGTGCATTATTAATGCTAAAGCTGGTTCGTAAAATAGGTGAGCGCTGGCATCTACCCAAAGCCAACCGTCGCATGGCTTTGATGGTGGTAGTTTTTGGTGTGGGCTTATTTAGTTTATTACTATTAACCACTTTGCGTAGTGATCTTATCGATCGTTGGCAAGCGAGTCTTCCTGAAGGCGCACCTAATCATTTCCTGATTAATATCCAGCCAGATGAAGTTAAGCCACTAAAAGAATTACTCGCTAAAGATAATACCGAAGCGCCTATATATCCTATGGTGCGGGGACGATTAGTTGAGGTCAATGATAAGCCTATATCCCCTGATGATTCTAAATACGCTGAAAATGAACGTGCGCAACGTTTGTTAATTCGTGAGTTTAATCTATCGGCAAGCGAAGATATGCCCGAGGGAAATATCATTACTGCAGGTAAATGGTTCGAAAAGGATGCTCAGACAGGCTTCTCTATGGAACAGGGAATCGCAGATAATCTGGGTGTGAAGATGGGTGATAAGCTGACTTTTGACATTGCGGGTCAACGATTAATCGAAACAATCACGAGTATGCGAACGGTTCAGTGGGATAGCATGAAGCCCAATTTTTTCGTATTGGCAGCACCTAATGCTTTTGAGAATTACCCGAAAACCTTTATCACCAGTATCCATCTGGATAAAACCAAAACAGAAGTTTTACCGAATTTAATAAAGAAATTCCCAAGTGTGACTGATATCGATATCAGCGCGATACTGACTCAGGTGCGAGACTTAATTAACAAAGCGGCTTTCGCGGTACAGGCGATATTTTTGTTTACCTTAGTAGCAGGAGTAGTGGTTCTGTTTGCCGCTTTGCAGTCACAAAAAGCATTGCGCAGAAAAGAGCTCGCAATTCTAAAAACGCTCGGTGCTAATAGAGCCTATTTGCGTCGTAACCTGATACTAGAGTTTGCCATGATTGGTGGTTTAGCAGGATTTTTAGCCGCAGTTTTAGCATTGATTGCAGGGAATGCAGCAGCTTACCAGCTATTCGAATTGACTCCACAGATCAATCTGGGATTAATCTTTATCGGGACAGCTTTAGGAGCAACACTTGTGAGTATTGCCGGTTATTTAAATGTCAGAGGTTTATTGTCAGTGGTACCGGTTTCTTTATTTCGTTGAACTTTGAATGATTGATTAGTAACTTTTTTGAATAGGTTAAATTTAAGGCTTTCTGTAAGTATTTTGATTGTCTTGTTTCTGTTCTTTAAGATAAATCAATTAATCAGCCGCGAGAAATATGATTCTCTTTTGAACTTTTTGTAGTTTGGAATTGACAAATACAACAGATTAAAATTGATCCGCAGGGTAAAGTCACCGTTTTCAATCGTCATGTAACTCTTTAAGATAGATTGATGAAATTCTAAATAATTTCAGCTTCTACTATATAAATAGAGTTCTTTTTATTTAAGTTTGTATTTTTTTGTTATTGCATTATTTCTGAGTTTGTCATTTTTGAGTGAAATTCCAGGTAAAAATAACTTAAATTAAACTGTAATCGCGTTATGTATGAGGCGATAGACGGTTGCTCATTAGAGACTAATGGATTATCCTTGCAAAATCTGTTATTCGGCTCGGAAAAAATATTGTGGGCTTAAAGCCAAGAATAACTTGTAACCATCAAAGTTAAAAAATAATTAAGGAGTTTCAAATGTTCACTAAAACTTTTGCTTCAGCAGCCGTATTGGCGCTTTTGCTACCAGCTACACAGACAATGGCTGCTTCTCATAGTGATGAAGAAAAAAACAGAATCGATGCTACTGATACTTTACCTGATGCGAAACCAGGTGAGTGTTATGCAAAAGTAATTGTACCAGCACAATACGAAACTAAAACAGAGCAAGTATTAGTTAAACCAGAATCAGAAAAAGTTGAAGTTAAGCCAGCTGTTTTTGATGTGGCAGAAAAATCAATTGTTGCTAAAGAAGGTTTCACTAAAGTTAAAGTCATTCCTGCAAAATTCCGCGAAGAATTTGAAGAAGTTGAAGTGGCTAAGGCAAGTACAGAATGGGTTACAGACCTTGGTAAAAAAGGTATTCCTGCAAGCCCTGCATTATTAGCAGCTGCAAAAACTAACAGCATTGATATTTCTAGTGCGGCTATTGGTGAGTGTTTCAAAGAATTCTACGTACCTGCAAAGTATGAGCAATCTGAGAAAGAAGTGCTTGTTAAAGAAGAGTCAGAAGAAATCAAAGTTGCTGCTGCTCAGTTCGAAGAAACTGAAGAAACAGTTGTAGTTAAGCAGGCAAGCAAGAAAAAAGTATACAAGCCAGCTGAATACGAGACGATTGAAGAGAAGATCGAAATCGAGCCAGCTAAAGCAGTATGGAAGAAGGGTGACGGTCCAATCACTAAGATTGATAACTCTACTGGTGAAATAATGTGTTTGATCCAGGTTCCTGCTAAATACAAGATCATCAAGAAGACTGTTCTTAAGACTCCTTCTACTATCGATTTAGTAGAAATCCCTGAAGAAGCTAAAGGCGTTAAAGTATCTAAGCTAGTTAGCGATGCTACGATCGATAAAGTTAAGATACCAGCTGAGTACAAGAAAATTACTCTAACGAATAAAGTATCTGATGCGAGCTTTACATGGAGAGGGGCAGCGGTTGACGGTGAAGGTACTTATACTGGAAACCAGATTTGTCTTAAAGAAATCCCAGCTAAATTCACTAAAGTTAAGAAGCTTGTGATTGATACGCCAGCTGCAATTGAAGAAGAAAAAGTTGAGCCGGTTGCTAAGCTAATCAAAGTTAGCAATGTAGCTACAGAAGCTGAAGAAATTCGTACCATGATTCCTGCTGAATACAACACTGTTGAAAAGCGTGCGAAAGTTGCTAGCGAACGTTTAGAATGGCGTCGAGTTCTTTGTAAGACAAACATGGGGCCTGATATCAACAAAAGAATCCAACAAGCGCTTAAAGATGCTGGTGTTTACACAGGTGCTGTAGATGGAAATGTTGGACGTGGCACAATGTCAGCGGTAGAAAGATTCCAGAAAGATAACGGCCTTGCTACTGGTGGTCTAACGATCGATACACTTGAAAAGCTTGGTGTCATGTAATCAACACTTCGTTTTAATAAGTATCAAAAAAGCCGCGAAATTCGCGGCTTTTTTGTGTCTGCTTTTTTTATATAAAAAAAAGCCCCCAAAGTAGGGGGGTGACTATAGTTATATTAAATGTTGCTGTTGATAATTAGACGTTCTCTTTATTTTCTCTTAACGCATAAAACTCGTCAGCAAACTCATCAAATTTATCGTTTTCAATAGCATTACGAATTCCTCTCATCAGTTCCTGATAATAGTAAAGGTTATGAATCGTGTTCAGATGAGCGCCAAGCATTTCACTGCATTTGTCTAAATGACGTAAGTAAGATCGAGAATAATTCTGGCAGGTATAACAGCCACATTCTGGATCGATGGGGCCAGTATCAGCCTGATGCTTGCTATTGCGTAGCTTTAATTCACCGAAGCGGGTAAACAAAAAACCATTGCGTGCGTTTCTGGTAGGTATAACGCAATCAAACATATCTACACCACGCCTGACTGACTCTACAATATCTTCTGGTTTTCCAACGCCCATTAAATATCTGGGTTTGTCGGCTGGAAGTAGGGGGGTGGTTACCTCTAATACATGATCTCGTTCATCTTTGGGTTCGCCAACAGAAAGTCCACCGATAGCGTAGCCATCAAATCCAATATCTTTTAAGCCTTGTGCAGACGTCGTTCTGAGTTCTGCATGCATACCACCTTGAACTATACCAAACAATGCTGATGGGTTATCCGCATGTGCTTCTTTGCTACGTTTAGCCCAGCGCAAAGATAACTCCATTGATTCACGGGCTTCCGATAATCCAGCGGGGTAAGGAGTGCATTCATCAAATATCATAACAATATCTGAGCCTAGCTTGCGCTGAATATCCATCGACACTTCTGGTGAAAGTAACACCTTGTCGCCATTGACGGGCGATCTAAAGTGAACACCTTCCTCAGTAATCTTGCGCATTTTTGCGAGTGAAAAAACCTGAAAGCCACCTGAGTCAGTAAGGATTGGTTTGTCCCAGTGCATGAAGTCATGTAAATCTCCATGCTTCTCGATAATATCCGTACCAGGTCGAAGCATTAAATGAAAAGTGTTACCGAGTATGATTTCTGCGCCAAGGTCTTTTATCTCTTCGGGCTTCATCGATTTAACCGTGCCATAAGTGCCAACAGGCATAAAGGCAGGAGTTTGAACTGAGCCTCTCGGGAAGTTCAGTTCACCTCGTCTGGCAAGGTTATTATTTGATTTATCTGAGTGTTTGAGTGTGAAATCCATGAGTAACGCTTTAGTTATGTATTGAAAAAATTGGGTATGTTAATTGTTCTTTTAGATCTATGCACATATTTGTTTAAAAGATCACAAGTAAATCATCAAAAAACACTTTGTGTGGGTATAGTCGAGGTTATTTGAATCTTAGAAGTTTTGTTAAAAGAAAATAATTTTTAATATAAAAAAGAACAAAAAAGCTGAGTAAAGTAGGGGGGTGATGGTAATAACATATAGTTATGATGAAAGCGCTCTCATCTAGCTATACTTAATATAGAAGAATATTATAATTTAATAATATAAGTAAAATCAATAACCTATCTGCAAAAAACCTACCCATAAATGTGTATTGATAGGAGGCAGTATTTCTGACACTCTTAGTAAGGGAATAAAAACCACACTAAAAAAATATAAAATAGGAGAAGATGGATGGAGTATCAATTAAAAAAGTCAGTGCTTGCGGCCTCAATCACAATAGCATGTGTTATATCAACGTCGGCACACGCAACTAATGGCTATGCGTCACATGGTTTTGGTATAGTTCAAAAGGCCATGGGTGGAACTGCGGTTGCAGGTAGCGATAATGCGATGAATCAGGCAACAAACCCGGCTGCGTTATCTTTTGGTTCTAATAACTGGACGGCGGGTCTGGATATTTTTGTACCGGATAGAGGGACAAGTTACGACTCTCCTCAATATAACCCAGGTATTTCGGGTGCTGATCTTGATGCAAATGATGATGGCAACTTTCCTATTCCGGAGATCGCTTATCAAAGGCATCTAAATGATAAATTTTCTATAGGTATTGCTGCCTATGGTAATGGTGGTATGAACGCCACTTACGATCGACCTATTTTTAGTCAGACTCATAATACAGGTATCGATTTTTCTCAGTTGTTTTTAGCACCTGGTGTGTCAATGAAGCTGGGTGAGAAAAATAGTATTGGTGCTTCTTTAAATCTTGTCTATCAACGCATCAAAATAGGTGGTGTAGATTCTTTTGCTCCATTTAGTAGTGATCCAAGTAATTTATCTAACAATGGGTATGATGGATCTACTGGTGCTGGTTTAACGCTAGGTTGGCAAGGTCAGGTAAATGATAAGGTAACACTTGGTTTGGCTTATCGTAGCAAGACCAAGATGAGTAAGTTTGATAACTACAGTGGTCTATTGGCAGAACAGGGTGACTTTGATATACCCAGTATGATCACCGCAGGTGTATCTTTTAAAGCGACGCCTAAAACAACGATTGCTCTGGATTTTGCTCGCATTAACTATACTGATGTAGCATCAATATCTAATGTTAATAATACCGCTCAGTTACAGGGGCAGTTATTACAAGGTGTGGCACCAGCAGATTTGCAAGGTCCGAAACTAGGTGATGATGATGGTGCAGGTTTTGGTTGGAAAGATCAAAATGTAATAAAGCTAGGTATTAAGCATCAACTAAATAATAGAATGACACTTTTGGCTGGTTATAATCACGGTAAAGCACCGATTCCTGAGACAGAAACAGCGTTTAATGTATTGGCGCCTGCTACTGTTGAAGATCACTTAACTCTAGGTATGGATTATAAGCTTTCCAAAACTTCAAATCTGACATTCCAGTACATGCATGCTTTTGAAAATAAAATAAAGGGTGATGGTACTTTAACGGCACAAGGTCCTGCTTCACCAGGTTCTATTATTCAGGTTGGTCCAAATCCATTAACGGATGTTACAGCGGCTGATATTAGTATGAATCAAAATTCATTTGGTATTTCATATACTAAGAACTTTTAAAATTCAGTTGTTAAAAAAGCGGGCTATAGCTCGCTTTTTTTTGCTTTAAAAAAATTAAGTACGAATGTCTGTAGAAAATATCCAGACAATTACGGAGAACGAATTATGTATAAAAAGCTTGGATTAATGTTTTTATTGGGAGCGTCGGCTAGCCCAGCGCTAGCAGATACTTATATGGATGCAGCATGGGCTAAAAAAGCGTGTAATGCCTGGAATGCAAGTCCAGTACTCACTAAGCAGCTAGTTGATGTCGATATTAATGAAGAAGTAGCGGGTGGTTATTCCTGGATTAATAATGATGCTAAACGTGGTTATAAATTAGTGCAGATGTATCGTTCGAAATGTGGCGAACAAACCAAAGTACAGTTGATAATTCAAAATAAGAATGGCGCGGCAATGTGTGTCGCAGCGGGTAAGCCTGATGGTAAGAAGATGAATTTTAATGTGGATTACTTAATGCATGCTAGCGATAAAAACTGGGCATGTATGGGTAGAGGTTCATTTGGTTGCGGTGCAATGGGTGCCATGATGACGGGTAAATTAAAATTCAAAGGACCCAAAGGTGAGGCAATGAAAGTTATGTCGCCTTTTGAAGCGTTCTTGAAAGTTGCGGGAAAAGTACCCGGAGATAAGGCGAGCTGCCCGAAATAGTGAGCTGCAAAAAGTATAAGCTAATTTAAAAAAATTAGGTCACCCCCCCCCCCTACTTTTAGCCTGTTTTTCAGTTTAATAAAAAACAGGCTAAAAGTAGGGGGGTGACCTAATTAATATTAACAATCAGAATTGATGTTTTTCGCAGGCAGATAATGTGTTCTTCATTAGCATGGCAACTGTCATAGGGCCAACTCCACCAGGGACGGGGGTAATCCATGAAGCTCTTTCAGATGCTTCTTTGAATTCAACATCACCTGCAAGTGTTCCGTCTTCTAAGCGGTTAACGCCAACATCAATCACTACCGCGCCAGGTTTAATCCACTCGCCTTTGACAAGCCCAGCTTTACCTACGGCAACTACGACTAGGTCAGCTTGAGACACTAGTTCTGGGGTATTTTTTGTAAAGCGGTGACATACTGTAACGGTAGCACCTTGCAGAAGTAGCTCTAGCATCATGGGTCGCCCCACAATATTTGATGCGCCAACAACAACCGCATTTAAGCCTTTAGGGTTTACATCTATAGATTCGAGTAATCTAATTATTCCGTAAGGCGTGCATGGTCTAAGACCTGGAATACGTAACGTTAAACGACCAACGTTTACGGGGTGAAAGCCATCAACATCTTTACTCGGGTCAATTCGTTCAATGATTAATGAAGCATCAAGATGGTCAGGTAAAGGTAATTGAACAAGTATGCCATCGATGAAATGATCGCTATTTAGCTGGTCAATTAATGAAACAAGCTCATGATGAGTGGTTTCTTCAGGTAAGTCATAAGAGCGTGAATAAATACCCACTTCAGAGCACGCTCTGCGTTTATGACCAACATAAACTTCAGAGGCAGGGTCACTGCCAACGAGAATAACAGCAAGACCCGGAGGCCGTTTTCCTTGTGAGTTTCTCACGTCTATTGCTGCTTTTAATTCGTTTCTTACTTCTGCTGAAACTTTTTTTCCATCGATAATTTGAGCCGACATACTAGATATCCAATAAAAATGTAAACGTTACTAATTGTTTGTAAATTAAGCTTGTTTTTAAGCGACATTACAAGTGTCAAAAGAGAAGTTTATTTAGAGCGCTGTTTAAAATACTTGAGACTAAACGCGATAACTCTTTTTTGTATTGTGGAAGCAATCTATTTAATTTGTTTTACTGTAATTGAAAACTGTTCTTTCTTAAGGTTTTGTTATTTAAAAAACTGATATGGGGCGAGGTTAGTCTGAAGTCATTAAGCTTGGTAGGAATGTGGGAATATCGTAAGAAAAATCTCAGATTAAAACAAATGATATATCTTGCCTTAAAAAATAAGCATAGCTTATCTTGTAAGGCAGATGGATAATGCATGAGAGTGACTATGCCTTTTATGATATTGAACGCGAAAGAGTATTTTAGGCTTTTATAGCGAATAATTTTGTAAGAATCTTTTAAACTTAAAATAACTACTAATATTGGGTTGACGAGTATAATTTTGATGCGTATCATTCGCGCTCTGTTGTTTTGGTAGAAGCTATTATTATTTATTTGATAGCGACGTGTCGGGGTATAGCGCAGTCTGGTAGCGCGCCTGCTTTGGGTGCAGGATGTCGGGAGTTCGAATCTCTCTACCCCGACCATTTACAACATGAAATGATGTACGTGGTGGACCTTAATATTGCGCCTGTAGCTCAACTGGATAGAGCAACAGCCTTCTAAGCCGTAGGTTGCAGGTTCGAGTCCTGCCAGGCGCGCCATTAAATGGTAGGCCATGATTTTATGGTGGGTATAGCTCAGTTGGTAGAGCCCCGGCTTGTGATGCCGGTCGTCGTGGGTTCGAGTCCCATTACCCACCCCAGATTTTTTTAAATTAAAGAAAAGAAGTTGTTTTGTTTATAAATACTTTTTTCTTTATTCAGGTTATACAAGCGTTGAAATGCAATGTATAATCGCTTTCTTTTTGCGAGAGTGGCGGAATTGGTAGACGCGCTGGTTTTAGGTACCAGTATCTTAGGATGTGAGAGTTCGAGTCTCTCCTTTCGCACCATATATAAATAGTAAGCTTAGCTTTGTTAAGCTTACTATTAATCTTTTATTAAACTATAAGAAGAACTCAAGACATTATCGTATGGCTTGAGATGAGGTTTATTGCATGCAGGTTTCAGTCGAGACTACCGGAAATATCGAACGTAAATTATCAATAACTGTGCCAGCCGAGCGCGTTGACGGAGAAGTTGATAAACGACTTAAGTCTATGCGTGGCAGAGTAAAGATTGATGGCTTCCGTCCAGGAAAAGTGCCAATGAGTGTTGTTAGTCAACAATATGGCGATTCTGTTTATCAAGAAGTTGTTGGTGAGATTTTTCAGTCTACCTTTTATGAAGCTGCAGAGCAGGAAAAGCTACGTGTAGCTGGAATGCCTAAGATCGATGCAACTACTTTAGTGCCTGGTAAAGACCTTGAGTACACTGCAACTTTCGATATCTATCCTGAATTCGAGATTGGCGATATTTCAAAAATGACAGTAACTAAGCCAGTCGTTAAGTTGGCAGCTGCTGATGTTGATGAAATGATCGAAACTCTACGTAAGCAACAGCAAGACTGGAAAGAAGTTAAGCGTGCCGCTAAAGAAGGTGATCTTCTGGTTGTTGATTTCAACGGTAAAGTTGATGGCGAAGAGTTCGAAGGCGGAGCAGCTCAAGACTTTTCTGTAGAGCTTGGCGCTGGTCGTATGTTGAAAGACTTTGAAGATGCCTTAACTGGAATGAAAGCTGGTTCTGAAAAAGAAGCAGATGTTACTTTCCCTGAAGAATATCCTGCAGAAAACCTAAAAGGTAAAACTGCACAGTTCACTTTGAATGTTAAAACAGTTAGCGCTCCTTCTCTGCCTAAAGTTGATGAAGACTTCATCAAGAAATTTGGTGTAGAAGACGGAACAAGTAAAAGCTTCAAAGCAGAAATAAAATCTAATATGCAGCGTGAAGTAGAGCAGCGTGTTAAAAGCCGAGTTAAACAGTCTGTAATGGAAGGTTTGCATGATTTGCATGAAATTGATTTACCTACATCTTTGGTTGAAGATGAAATAAAGCAAGTTCGTAGCGAAATGGAGCAAAACTCTCAAGGTGCAGATATGTCGTCTTTACCTGATGATATGTTTAAAGATCAGGCAGCAAGACGCGTTAAGCTCGGTTTGATTGTTGGTGAAATTATCACTAAGAACAAATTAGAAAAAGATCAGGCTCGTGTTGACGATATGCTGAATTCTTTGGCTGCGAGTTACGAAGATCCACAAGCGTTAATCGAATATTACCGAAGTGATCTGCAGGCGATGCAAACTATCGAAGCTGCTGTTATGGAAGAAATGATCGTAGATTGGGTATTGGATAAAGCTAAAGTTGAAGATGAGACTGTTAAATTTACAGATCTTATGAATACTCAGGCTTAATTGTTTTATTCTTTTTTTGAGTTAAAAAATAAAATAATCAATGTTTAAAGGTAATAATATGTCAAATGCTCGATTTCAAGATGAAATACTCGGAGTGAACGGTATCTTACCTATGCCGGGTGTTACTGAAACGGTACGAGGTCAGGAAAGAGGCTCAGATATTCTTTCACGCATGCTGAAAGAACGAGTAATTTTCGTAGTCGGTCAGGTAGAAGACTATATGTCTACTTCTGTTATGGCTCAGCTTTTGTTTTTAGAAGCTGATAATTCAGAAAAAGACATCCATATGTATATCAATTCACCAGGTGGTGTTGTTACAGCTGGAATGGCTATTTACGATACGATGCAATTTATCAAGCCTGATGTTAGTACATTGTGTGTTGGTCAAGCAGCTAGTATGGGTGCCGTATTGTTAGCGGGTGGAGCAAAAGGAAAGCGTTTTGCATTACCTCACTCAAGAGTAATGATTCACCAGCCATTAGGTGGTTTTCAAGGTCAGGCATCTGATATTGATATCCATGCAAAAGAGATTCTTAAAATTCGTAAAGAACTTAACTCTGTTCTGGCTCATCATACTGGTCAAAATATGAAGACTATTGAGAAAGATACAGATCGTGATAACTTCATGGATTCTCAGGCTGCAAAAGCATATGGGTTAATTGATGATGTTTTAGACAGTAGAAGTAAATAAACACATTAATATCACTAATTTTTATTTAAAGCCTGAATTATCAGGCTTTTTTTATTGTTGTTTTCTAACTATTCGCCTATAAAATAATTAACCGACTTTATCTGTTCTTACTGTACTTTTAAGCAGATTAGGATTAACTTTAGGGTTAGTATTAGGGGAAAAGTAAAATTGAGGTTTTTCGTCAATGAGCAAAGATAAGAAAGATGGGCAAAATGGCAAGGGTGACGGTAAGTTACTTTATTGCTCTTTTTGTGGAAAAAGCCAGCATGAAGTAAGAAAGTTAATCGCTGGTCCTTCAGTATTCATATGTGATGAATGCGTAGATTTATGTAACGATATTATCACTGAAGAACTGCAGGAAAAAGACGAAGGAGAGAAGAGAAGTCTTCCAATCCCTAAAGAAATCAATGATTTCTTAAATGATTATGTTATCGATCAAAATGCAGCTAAACGAGTTTTGTCTGTTGCTGTTTATAATCACTACAAAAGATTAGAAAGCAATTCGTCAAAAGATGAGATTGAGCTTTCTAAAAGTAACATCCTATTAATTGGTCCAACAGGGAGTGGTAAAACATTATTAGCTGAAACTTTAGCGAGAATGTTGAATGTTCCATTTACTATGGCTGATGCGACGACATTAACCGAAGCAGGTTATGTGGGTGAAGATGTTGAAAATATCATTCAGAAGTTATTACAGAAATGTGATTATGATGTTGCTAAAGCGGAAACAGGCATAGTCTACATTGATGAAATTGATAAGATTTCGCGCAAATCTGACAATCCATCGATTACTCGTGATGTTTCGGGTGAAGGTGTTCAGCAAGCGCTTTTGAAACTTATTGAAGGAACTGTTGCTTCTGTTCCTCCGCAAGGTGGTCGTAAGCATCCGCAGCAAGAATTTTTGCAGGTAGATACCAAGAATATTCTGTTTATATGTGGTGGTGCTTTCTCTGGTTTGGATAAAGTGGTTCTTGATAGAACTTCCAAAGGTGGTATTGGTTTCTCAGCAGAAGTTAAAGCGCCGGATGATGATCGAGCTTTTGGTGATGTTATCAAGGAAATTGAGGCGGAAGACTTGGTTCGCTATGGCCTAATACCTGAGTTTGTTGGTCGTTTACCAGTGATTGCTACTCTTGAAGAGCTTAATGAAGATGCTCTTGTGAGAATATTGACTGAGCCAAAAAATGCTTTGACTAAGCAGTATACAAAGCTATTCGATATGGAAGGTGCAGAAATAGATTTCCGTGATGATGCGCTTCATGCTATTGCTAAAAAAGCAATGGAAAGAAAGACGGGTGCTCGTGGATTACGTTCAATAATGGAAAAGATATTATTGGATACTATGTATGATTTGCCTTCAGAGAAAGATGTTACAAAAGTTGTTGTAGATGAGTCGGTTGTGAATGGGGAATCTCAGCCATATCTCATATACGAAAACAAAGACGTTAAAAAGAAAGCGACATCATCTAAGTGAAGTAACGCTGATTTCTAGTTAGTCCTTCATTAGATGTTCTATAAAGCCTCGCAGTGGAAACTAGCGAGGCTTTATTTTATATAAGTATTGATTTTTTTCTAAAACGTCCCAATCTAACTAATTAGACTTCTGTGATTATACAGAGGTGCTTAAAGAAGAGGCTAAAATGGCTACTGAAAAAGATAATAAGACAGCAGAGACTGAAAAGAATATTAAAGGGATACCGGTTCTCACACTCCGAGATGTGGTTGTGTATCCTCATATGGTTATTCCATTATTCGTTGGTAGAGAGAAATCTATTCGTTCTCTTGATGAAGCGATGGAAAACAACAAACAAATTTTATTGGTTGCACAAAAAAGTGCTGAAGTAGATGAGCCCGGCCCAGATGATATTTTCGAAGTAGGAACTTTAGCTACTATATTACAGCTTCTGAAACTTCCTGATGGTACTTTGAAAGTACTGGTTGAAGGCGTAGAACGCGTAAAAATTGCCTCTATGGATATAGAGGGTGAATACTTTACTGCCGATATTGATGTTATCCCAGTGGATGATAGCTTTGATAAGAGAAAGACAGAGTTATTAAGTCGAGCACTAGTTAATTTATTCGATAAATATGTAAATTTAAATAAGAAAGTTCCACCTGAGATATTATCGTCATTGTCAGGCATTGATGAGCCAGATCGTTTGTCAGATGCTATTGCTGCACACTTGGGTTTGAAAGTTACTGATAAGCAAAAGATCCTTGAAATCACCTCGGTGAAAGAGCGTTTAGAGCATTTGGTGAGTTTGGTCGAAGGTGAAATTGATTTACTTCAAGTTGAAAAGCGTATCCGTGGGCGTGTTAAGCAGCAAATGGATCGCAGTCAGCGTGAGTATTATCTTAATGAGCAAATGAAAGCTATCCAGAAAGAATTGGGTGACTTGGATGATGCTCCTTCAAACGAGCTAGAACAGTTAGCAGAAAAGCTAGAAAAAGCTAAGATGCCTAAAGAGGCCAAAGAGAAGGCTGAAGAAGAGCTAAAGAAATTAAAGATGATGTCGCCAATGTCGGCAGAAGCTACTGTAGTAAGAAACTATATCGATTGGATGGTAGGTTTACCGTGGAGTAAAAAGTCTAAGATCAGTAAAGATCTTGCTAAAGCGCAAAAAGTTCTCGATGAAGATCATTATGGTCTTGATGAAGTTAAAGAGCGGATTGTTGAGTACCTTGCGGTGCAGCAACGCGTTAAAAAACTAAAAGGTCCAATCATGTGTTTGGTAGGGCCTCCTGGTGTGGGTAAAACCTCTCTAGGTAAATCTTTAGCTAAGGCTACTGGACGTAATTACACGCGTATGGCACTTGGTGGGGTAAGGGATGAGGCGGAAATTCGTGGTCATCGTCGTACTTACATTGGTGCGCTACCAGGTAAAATTATTCAGAATTTATCAAGAGTTAAAACACGTAACCCACTGTTCTTATTAGATGAAATCGATAAGATGGCGACAGATTTTCGTGGTGATCCTGCATCAGCAATGCTTGAGGTGCTAGATCCGGAGCAAAATAATTCATTCGCTGATCACTATCTCGAAGTGGACTTTGATCTCTCGGATGTAATGTTTGTTGCTACATCTAATAGTATGAATATTCCAGGTCCGTTGTTAGATAGAATGGAAATCATACGTATACCTGGTTATACGGAAGATGAAAAACTGAATATTGCTAAGAATTACTTAGTGCCTAAGCAGTATAAAGATAATGGTGTTGAAAAAGGTGAGGTCACAATCAGTGACTCAGCGATTCTATCTATTATTCGTCATTACACTCGTGAAGCTGGTGTACGTAGCTTGGAAAGAGAAATATCTAAAATCTGTCGCAAAGTAATTCGTGAGCATTTGCTAGGTAAGAAGAGCAAGTCATCTGTTACTGGTAGAAATATCTCCAAGTACCTAGGTGTGCAACGATTTGATTACGGTAAAGCCGATAAGAAGAATCAGGTTGGTCAGGTAACCGGACTTGCGTGGACTTCTGTTGGTGGTGAATTACTAACGATTGAGAGTGTAGTTGTTTCTGGTAATGGTCATGTAAAGAGCACGGGGAGTCTTGGTAAAGTAATGCAGGAATCTATCCAGGCGGCTGAGACAGTTGTAAAAAGCCGTTCACGTCATTTAGGTATTACGCAAAAGTTCTTGAAGAAAAAGAATGTGCATATACATGTTCCAGAAGGAGCAACGCCTAAGGATGGACCAAGTGCTGGTGTCGGCATGGTCACAGCTATTGTTTCTTCTATGACGGGAATACCAGTAAAAGCTGAAGTGGCAATGACGGGTGAAATTACTCTGCGTGGTGAAGTGCTTCCAATAGGCGGGCTAAAAGAGAAATTATTAGCTGCTCATCGTGGTGGTATTACAACTGTGTTAATTCCTGCTGATAATGAAAAAGATTTGGCGGATGTTCCGGATAACGTTAAAAAAGGACTGAGTATCAAGCCTGTTAAGTGGATTGATGAAGTTTTAGAGTTCGCATTAGAGTCAATGCCAGAAGCTATTGATGAAGAAGATGATCTTGAAGAAGATTTGGAGCAATCTACACAGTCTCAAAATAATCCTGATCAGGAAGAAGAGTCACGCGCTCACTAGCGTGTAAATCACTACTTTATACCCGTCTGAAAGCATTTTATAGTGTTTTTGGTCGGGTATTTATAAATCAATCTATTTAATTTATCTTTTTTGTTAGTTTGTGTTGAAACTTGCTATGTGCGCTGGTATAAATGTCTCCGCTTGTGAGATGTGGTGGTACTTTAGCCACATAGCTTTATACTAATAACTCAAGAAATACATTGAGATTTTAATTTACATTGTTATTATCGTTTCTAATTATTGTCATAAATAATTATAATATGAAATTAATATTGCCACTATTTACATAAAGGAAGAATTTTATGAACAAATCAGAACTAATTGATGCTGTTGCTGCTAAGTCAGGGCTAACTAAAGCTGATACAGAAAGAGCATTTAAAGGCTTTGTAGAAAGTATCACAGAAGCTCTACAAAAGGGCGACCAAGTTACTATGATTGGTTTCGGAACATTTCTAGTTCGTGAGCGTAAAGCACGTACTGGACGTAACCCACGCACTGGTGAAACTATCCAAATTAAAGCTGCAAATAATCCTGCATTTAAGGCTGGTAAAGCTCTAAAAGATGCAGTAAACTAGCGCGCTTTCTGAGGCCAGATGGTTGGCCTCAATCCAGTGGGTGATTAGCTCAGTTGGTAGAGCGTCGCCCTTACAAGGCGAATGTCGGGAGTTCGAATCTCTCATCACCCACCATTTTTTTTTGCGTTTTTTTTTAAAAAATGTTATGCGGAGCGGTAGTTCAGCTGGTTAGAATACCGGCCTGTCACGCCGGGGGTCGCGGGTTCGAGTCCCGTCCGCTCCGCCATATTATGAAGGGTGCCTTAGGGCATCCTTTTTTAATATAAGATGTATTTGTTGCTGATTACTATCCTGTCGGATTTTAATAACAATATTGTTTAAAGTTTTTCCCACTTGCTAAAAAGGTGACAATTTTTAGTAATTTCGAAATCTGATGGATTTTGATTCAGTGGGTGATTAGCTCAGTTGGTAGAGCGTCGCCCTTACAAGGCGAATGTCGGGAGTTCGAATCTCTCATCACCCACCACTTTTTTTTACATTTTTATGAAAAATGTGATCCGGAGCGGTAGTTCAGCTGGTTAGAATACCGGCCTGTCACGCCGGGGGTCGCGGGTTCGAGTCCCGTCCGCTCCGCCATATTAAGAAGGATGCCGTAAGGCATCCTTTTTTTTGCTCAAAATAAATAGATAGCTATTATTTTTAATGTCTATTTGAAAAGAGGGGTTTTATATTTGAAATTCAGTAATTTAAAAGTCACCCCCCTACTTATAGGCATATTTTTTTAAAATTATTGTGTCTGTATTTGTTAAATCACATTTTCGGTCAATTTCCAATAATTATTATCACTAGCAAGGCTTGTCTTTCTTGGTAACTACGGGCGCATAAGGTATCATTACGCGCTGAATTTATAACACTATATTACTGAGATAGGGCTTTTCAGTAATCTAACTTGATAACACAAAAGAGAAATTATGTTACAAAATATTCATGACAAAGCTAAAGGTTGGGTTGCATATTTAATCGTGGGATTTATTGCAGTTCCTTTTGCTCTATTTGGCATCAGTTCGTATTTAGGTGGAAGTGGTTCGCTAGTCGCTGCAACGGTGAATGGTGAAGAGATTCAGGTTCAAGAAGTGCAAAACCTGGTATTGCAACAACGCCAAAGAATGATGCAAATTTTCGGCGGGAAATTACCTCCCGGATTTAATGAAGATACGATCAAACAGCAAGCTTTAGATCAGGTGGTGAATCAGGCGTTATTAAGGCAGGAAGCTGCAAATAATGGTTATCGAGCAAGTAATCAGGAAGTCTATGACACTATTGCAAACATTCCGGCTTTTCAAAAAGATGGTCAGTTTGACCCTAAGACTTATGAATTGTTGTTAGAGTCTCAAAGAAGAAGTAAAAATAGTTTTGAAACAGAAATCAGAACGAGTATTACTAATCAGCAGTTTTCTCAAGGGATTAGTAAAGCGGCTTTCCTTCCAGTTGAAGAGGTTACTCGATATCAGGGTTTGCAGAATCAGCAAAGAAATGCTGAGACCTATACTTTGAAGCAGGCGGATTTTGAATCTCAAGTTCAAGTTTCTGCTGAAGAGATAAAAGCGCAATACGATGCAAACTTATCGAATTATATGACCAACGATAAAGTCAAAGTGAGTTATGTCTTATTGGAACAGTCTGAGCTCGCAAAAACCATTCCTGTAGAAGATGATGCATTACAGTTATTTTATGATGATAATTTAAGTCGATATACAGATCCAGAGCAACGCAAGGTATCTCATATCCTCATTAAAGTTGGTGATGAAGATGGTGCTGAAGCTCAAGCAGAAGAAAAAGCTAAAGCGCTGTATGAAGAAATAAAGTCTGGAGCTAAAACTTTCGAAGATGTTGCTAAAACTGATTCTGATGACAAACTTGCCGCAGAGAAAAATGGAGAACTCGGTTTAATCGCAAGAGGCGAAATGGGGCCATTGTTTGAAACTGAGGTTTTTGCTTTGGAAAAAGGTGCTATATCTGAAGTTGTTAAAACTGAAGCTGGTTTTGAAATATTAAAAGTTCAAGACATCATTGAGTCTAAACAAAAATCATTTGATGAAGTAAAGACTGAAGTAGAGACTCTTTATCGTAGAGAGCAGGCTGAGAAATTATTCCTGGAACAATCAGATAAATTACAAACATTGGCTTTTGAGAATGATAGTAGTCTTGATGGTGCAGCAGATGGGATTGGAGCAAAAGTTGAAACTTCAGACTGGATTCAACGTGGTGAAACCCCAAATCCTGATAAGAAGTATTCTTCTGCAAAATTTATTCAAGCGGCATACAGTGATGAAGTTTTGAACGGAGGTAAGAATTCAGAGCTGATAGAGATTGACCCTACAAAAGTAGCGGTGCTTCGTTTACAAGAACACAAAGTCCCAGAACAAAAATCACTGGCTGATGTTGAAGAGCAAATTAAAAGTAGCTTGCTTAGTCAAAAGCTTCGTAAACTGTTAATTGACAAAGGCGAGTTGGTGCTCGCATCTCTTAAGCAATCT
The DNA here is from genome assembly GCF_947495625.1 of uncultured Cocleimonas sp. Lineage (GTDB taxonomy): Bacteria > Pseudomonadota > Gammaproteobacteria > Thiotrichales > Thiotrichaceae > Cocleimonas. The sequence continues at coordinate 15,914 of NZ_CANLZW010000019.1, read as the reverse complement.
GGAGAATGGTCGGCATTAGAATCTATTGGTGCAAGTGCAGATAAAGTAGAGATCAATGCTGATGTAAAGCGAACAGATACACGTTTATCTAATACTATCGTTGATAAACTATTCAGCATGGATAAGCCGGAATCAGGTAAAAAGACTTTTGCTAATACCATTCTTCCTGCTGGAGACTATGTCTTGATTGCTTTAACGGGTGTTAAAGACGGGGCAACAGAGTTGGATACTAATCTGCAAAAGAGCTTTACTCAAATGATTGCGTCTCGCGAACAGGCAGCAGTATTAAAATCTTTACGTGAAAATGCTGAGGTTGAGCTGTTCCCAGAGAATATTCAATAATTAGCTGCTTTTAAAACTTAAAGAGTCCGTTTATTGTCTCTTTAAATTTAAAGACCCCCCCCCTACTTATAAGGGGTTTTTAAGCCAATGAGTCGCAAGATCATTGGCTTAATTGATTATGTATTTAATGTAATATTAATCCAAATACAATTTGTCTATATGCTTTAATCTATAAACAATATTCCTAATAATTTCGATATTTAAATTAGCCATGAAAATACATTTAAAAGCACTAGGTTGTAGGCTCAACGAAGCAGAACTTGAGCAATGGTCCAGAGAATTTACTGGAGAGGGGCATAGCATTGTAAAAGATGCAGAAGTTGCTGATGTAGTAGTAGTTAATACTTGTGCTGTAACGACCGAGGCCACAAAGAAATCTCGTAAATTGATGAATCGTTTGCATCGTGAAAATCCGCAATCGAAATTAGTTGTCAGTGGTTGTTATGCGACACTTGAAGAGCAGGAAGTGGCAAAGCGAATTGGTGTAGATCTGGTTGTGAATAATCAAGACAAAGACCTATTGCCGAGAAAGGTAATGGATGAGTTTTCAGCCAATACCATGCCTTTAAATGCGATGGAGCCGGATCAATCATCATTGTTCCTTAGGGGAAAGCAGCGTGCATTCATCAAGATTCAAGATGGCTGTCGATACCGTTGTACCTATTGCATAGTTACTGTTGCGAGAGGCGAAGAAAAAAGCCGTACCTTAGCTGATATTGTAGAAGAAGTTAATCATTTGCATCAGCAGGGAATTGAGGAAATTGTCTTAACAGGTGTTCACGTAGGCGGTTATGGTAGTGATATTGGCAGCTCATTAACTGACTTGGTGAAAGTGTTACTGGCCGAAACTGATATTCCAAGAATACGTTTTGCTTCCGTTGAGCCTTGGGATTTGCCTGAAGATTTCTTTACTCTTTTCGAAAATAAACGGTTAATGCCGCATATGCATTTACCACTGCAAAGTGGGGCCGATTCAGTTTTACGTCGTATGTCACGACGTTGTAAGGTTGCTGATTTTTCTGCTCTGATTAATCAGGCAAGATCTTCAATTCCAGATTTCAATGTGACAACAGATATAATTGTTGGTTTTCCTGGGGAAACAGATGAAGAATGGTCGTTAACTTTAGAAAATGTTGAGTCTATTGGTTTTGGACATATGCATATATTTGCTTTTTCCCCTAGAGAGGGAACCAAGGCCGCAGGTTTGCAAAACCAGATCGCGGAAGATATTAAAAAACAAAGAAGCCATGAGCTTCATTTATTGGCGGAAAGTTTAAAGAAAGATTTTCACCAGCAGCAAATTAATCAAGCAGTCGATGTGTTATGGGAAGGACAGAAAAAAAATGAAGAGGGTAGGCGCGTTTATAGTGGATATGCTCCAAACTTCTGTCGTGTTGAATCTATTGGGCAGAATGATGTCTTATTAGAGGGAAGAGTAAAGCAAACTCAAATTCTGGGTTATTCTTCTGATAAAAGTGTATTAACAGGAAAGGTGCTTTAACGATGAAAAACACATTCAAAAAGTTTGTATGTGTGGGTTCTATATTGGCGATTCTGTTGTCTTTAGGTGCTTGTAATGCAAATAAAGCTGAATCTCCTAAGCAAGTAAGTCAGGCTTTTTGGCAGGCGATTCAAGATCGTGATATGGAATCAGCAAAAATAATGGCAACGTGGGATACCGTTGATTATCTGAAATATTTAAATACAGATAAACTGCATCCAGAAAGATTTGAATTGGGTGAGCAGATGATGGGGGAAACCCGATCTGAAGTTTCGACCGTTCTATATACGAGTAAAATAGGTGAGTCTGGAGTTAAGATGCCAGGTGTAACTGTTCTTGTGAAGACAAGACATGGTTGGCGTGTGAATGTGAAAAAGTCTATGACTTCTGTCGTGAAATACACGGCCAATAATATTTTTGATCAATTGAATGGTTTAATGCAAGAAGGCGTAAAAGGCCTGGATGAGTCCCTGTCAGAGTCAATGAATGAATTGGGTCGTGCAATAGAAGAAGGTACACAAGAGTTGAAGAGAGAGCTTTCTAAGCCATTATTGATGCCGAATGAGTCTGTCCCTCAGGTTGAAAAGAAACATTCAGGAAAGCAAATCTAACGTAAATCGATAAGTTGGGTTTCGGTCGCGATCAAATCTAATCTAACATCCCAGGTTTCTGGTTTGAGTTCATCTATTTCCTGAAAATCGTAGGCAAATCCCATCAGTATGGTTTTATTTGGTTTGTCTTTTTTGAAGGCAAAGCAACGATCATAAAAACCACCTCCCATTCCAAGTCTGTTTCCATTTTTGTCAAAACCAAGAAGCGGTACTAGAACAAGATCTAACTGCTCTCCACTGACTAAATCGCTTTCCTTAAATATGGGTTCTGGGATAGAGAATCTATTGATCTTGAATTTAGTTATGGGTGTTAATTGGCCAAATAACAAACCTTGTTGTTTATTTGAGGACAGAACAGGCAAGTAAAATACCTTTTCAGCTTTTTCTCTTTGAGCTTTGTGAATAAGATCAGCAGGGTTAGCTTCTCCTTTTACTGAGTGGTAAGTGCCAATATTTTTTGCATCTTTATAGGCTTCAGAGCTTTCAACTGTTTCAATGATTTTTTTAGATTTCTCTGCTTGTAATTTTTTTGAGAAAGATGTTCTTTTATCTTTTAAATAGGCTCTAAGTTCATGTTCCATAATTTGATACTAATAACATTAATGCAAACTATAAGGTATAAAAAAACCACCTAAAAAGGTGGTTTTGATTGCTAAGAGTAGCTTCTTCTGGAGCTTTTGGCAATTATGAGTCGTTTGCCTGGCCATATTTTACTGCTTCGCATTTTGTTTAGTCTTTTTATGCGCTTGACAGTAGTGCCATGTTTGCGTGCAATCTGGAATAAATTATCACCACGTCTAACTTTGTGATAACGAAACTTCGAGCGTTTTCCGCGAGAGTACTTAGCGTATCCTCTTGCGGAAACATTGTGCACGTCTTTAGCCGGAGGGAGAGACTGTATCGCTTTGTGCAAGCGCCCGGCGTAGCGACGTGGAAGTGTAATTTGGTTTGAGAAACGAGGTGTAGTTATACCATGCAGATAACCAGAATTAAGTGCAAGTAACTTATCGGCAGGAAGGCCGGCACGTGCTGCAGCTTTTCTTAGATTTACTGGTTTATTAACGTTTATGCGTGCGAGAGCAGGGCTATTAGGAATTCCTTTAAGACGGACTTGATAAGCACCTGGATTGCGGTAGATCTCTTTAAATGCAAGTAAGCGTGGTACGTATTGCCTTGTCTCTCTTGGAAGATCTAAGCTCCAATAGTCTGTTCTTTTTCCTCTACTTCTATTTTTTGCGATTTCTCTTTCTACTCTATATTCGCCACAATTATATGCTGCTAGAGCGAGTAACCAATCGCCTTTGAACTGTCGATTGAGTTTTTGTAAATAGTCTAATGCTGCACGTGTAGCTTGATGAGAGTCTAATCTTGCATCATAGCTTCGTGTTTGTTTTAAACCATAGCGACGACCAGTTGCGGGAATAAATTGCCACATGCCAGCTGCGCCCGCATGAGAAAACGCTGAGTTTTTATAGGCACTTTCAACAAATGGAAGTAATGCTAGCTCTGTAGGCATTCTTCGACGGTTCAATTCGTTTACTACCATGAAGAGGTAATCAGAAGAACGATCTGCTAGTTGTTGGATTCTTTGTGGGCTACGAGAAAATTCGCGAGTATATTTTTTTACAAGTGGCTGGTGTTTGTAGTCGCGAAATCTGAAGCCTTGGTAAACTCGATTCCAAAGATTGTGTTGCGAATTTTGTTGTTGAGTTCGCTGTAGATTCGCCTTTTGGTATTTTTGTCGTTGAGCTTGTTGAATTCTTTGTTGATGCGCTTTTCTTCTAGCGGCGTTCTGCCTAAGTATCTGTTGGCGCTTTGCTGCATAAGGGTCAGGTTTAACTGTATTTGCAGCCGGCTGAGCTTGTGTTCTTGGGGTGTATGCTTGTTGTTGGGCTGGAGCGGTTCTAGGAATGTTTTTAACAACACCTAATGCTCTAGCAGCATTTAGAATGCTTTGGTCGTCGGAGTTGGTTTGTGCTGAAACTAAGTTGGGAAGTCCATATATTGATAAAATTGATATAAAAAAAGTTATAGTCACCCTGAAAGGTGAATTGTTGGTTTTCATCCCATGCCCTTAAAAATTAAATGCTAGTAAAAATAGAGTATACTTTTTTCATGAAAAATGAATTGAATATTTACGGTGCTATCATCTAAATATGACTCTACAGTATCCCCCGATATTACGTGTAAATATAGTATGATATGGCTTCAATCTCAAGGTATATATTGGTTTCGAGTTAGTTGGACGTTAATCAAAAGAGGTATATAAATAATAAATGAGAAACAACGAAGAAGTACTAAAGCATTGTTTTAACTGGTATGAATCTCATTCTGGAGCCGCAGCTTTAGAAGAATTAGATGTCTTTTTTTCTGATTTATTGTCAGAGATATTTGGTTATTACGCCATACAAATGGGCGCGTTAAGTGGTCAGGAAGATTTACTGAAGCATTCCAGGATTACTGCCGATTTTTCTCTGGTAAGCGATGATGCTCTCAAATTCAGAGTTGAAAAAGCTGGTAAACCTTTAGATAAAGCTGAACTTACTAGTAGTTCTATCATAGGCGGATCAATTAATGAAAAAGCTAAGCAAGACTATTCTTTAATCGCTACTAACGAACAATTGCCAATATCCACAGATAATGTTGATCTTGTGGTTGCAAGCCACATACTAGAGTCTTCAAAAAACCCTCATCAGGTATTGAGAGAGATAGATAGAATACTTGTACCCGAAGGGCATTGTATTTTGATTGGGTTTAACCCGCATTCTGTTTCGAACCTTGGAAGACAGATGAGGCATTTTCGTGAAAAACGTCAAAGTCCATACAAAATGAGAAGTGTTAATCGAGTGAAAGACTGGTTTTCATTACTAGGTTTTAAAGTGCTTGATGTGAATTACCTTGGTTATAGACCAGGTGTAAAAAACAAGAAGCTTTTTGAAAGCTTGCGCTGGATGGAGAGTTGGGGTGAATATACTGGGCCTATTTTAGGTAATATGTATGTTATTCATGCCAAAAAACGAGTCATTGCAATGCGACCTGACAAGAAAGTATGGCAAGCTCCTGCTGTATTAAGTGGCGGTAAGGTTGCTTTAAATAGAACTGCGAGAAAAATAAGACAAGATAATTATTCTAATTTATGAGTGAACAAAAAGTAGTCGTCTATACAGACGGAGGATGCAGGGGGAACCCTGGTCCAGGTGGTTGGGGTGCAGTATTGAAGTTCGGTGAGCACGAGAAAGAAATCTATGGTTACGAAGCTGAAACCACAAATAACCGTATGGAGTTGATGGCAGCAATAAGCGCTTTGGAAATGTTATCTCGTTCTTGCGAAATTGAGCTGACTACAGATTCTCAATACGTACGAAAAGGTATTCTAGAATGGATGGATGGCTGGAAGAAGCGTGGCTGGAAAACTGCGGCTAAAAAGCCTGTGAAAAATAAAGATCTATGGCAGCGATTAGATGCTGCAGTGCAAAGTCACAATATAAATTGGCATTGGATCAAAGGTCATAGCGGTCACCCGGGCAATGAGCGGGCAGATGATTTAGCGAATCGCGCCATGGATGAAAAGAAAGGGAATACCTAAGGTAATATATAAATGATTAGACAGATTTTTCTTGATACTGAAACTACGGGTTTAGAAACGCGCGATGGACACCGAATTATTGAAATCGGTTGTGTAGAGATGGTCGATAGAAAGCTGACCAATAATAACTACCATCAATACATTAAACCAGATCGTGAAAGTGATGAAGAAGCTTTGGCGGTTCACGGTATCACCACCGAATTTTTAGCGGATAAACCCAGATTTAACGAAATTGCTGTCGACTTTTTAGAGTATGTGAAAGGTGCCGAGTTAATTATTCACAATGCACCTTTTGATATAGGTTTTTTAAATTACGAACTATCTTTGTTATCTAGCGGAGTAGCAGGCGGTATACAAGACCTAGCTACTATCTGTGAAATCAGTGATAGTTTGGTGCAAGCTAGACAGCTTCATCCAGGTCAACGTAACTCCTTAGACGCTTTGTGTAAGCGCTATATGATTAGCAATGATCATCGTCAGTTGCATGGGGCGTTACTGGATTCTGAGATACTTGCTGATGTTTATCTAGCGATGACAGGTGGTCAAACTGCGTTATTATTAGGAGGGGAGGGGTCTAGTGATGCAGAGGTCAGCGCAAAGTCATTCAGTCGATTAGATTCAAAACGCCAGCCCTTCGCGGTGATAAAAGCTGATGCTAACGAGTTGGATAGTCATCAGAAGTATTTGCAGAAAATTCAAGATGAATCAGGTAAAACCCTTTGGGATAGTTATTAGGCACTGCTAAAAAATGCCTAGTGCGAATCTAAAACCATCAAATTTAAGGTTCAAACAAGGAAGCAAAAAACACCCTTAAAGTAGGGGGGTGACCTAAATCAAATAACTAACAATAGTTAGTTTCTTGATTTTACCTCCCCTTTAAAACTCTTTGCTTGTCTCTATTCCAATCCTTTTCTTTTTCAGTTGCACGCTTATCGTGTTGCTTTTTACCTTTACCAACGCCTATTTCTAACTTTACTCGATTGTTTTTCCAGTAGAGTGATAGCGGTAAAATAGAATAACCTTTGCGATCGACTTCTGCCTTTAGTTTTACGATTTCATAATCATGTAACAAGAGCTTTCTTACACGAGTTGCATTTGGATGAATGTGCGTAGATGCCGTCAACAACGGTGTAATTTGAGCGCCAGACATCCAGGCTTCACCATTTTTGATGAATACATAGCCTTCTTTTAATTGAGCGCGACCATCACGAAGGCTTTTTACTTCCCAGCCTTCAAGTACCATCCCGGCTTCAAAAGTATCTTCAATAAAATAGTCATGAAATGCAACTTTGTTACGCGCTATGGATTGGCCACCATGACCTTTTTTCTTTTTGTTTTTCTTTGCCATCGAAATACTAGCCTGTTGTTTTATTGAGTAAAAAGGGATTATAACCTGACGAATCTAAATATTCGCTGTTAGAATATAATCTAATACAGCTTTAAGAATTGTAGTGGTTTTTTTCTATGTCTCAAGTAAATAAAAGCGCATTAGTGCCATATAGTGCAGAACAAATGTATAAATTGGTTGATGATGTGTCATCGTATCAGCAATTTCTGCCATGGTGTGGTGCTTCTGAGGAAATTTCTCGTGAGGGTAATGTTGTTGTAGGCTCAGTAACTATATCAAAAGGGTCAGTGAAAAAATCCTTTACCACTAAGAATATTCTTACTGAAAATGAACAAATAGAAATAATTCTAGTAGATGGGCCCTTTAAAAAGCTTCAGGGTTTTTGGAAATTCACTGAATTAAAGCCTGGCGCGTGTAAAGTTTCGCTTGATTTGGAATATGAATTTTCAAGTAAAATTCTGGGTATGGTAGTTGGGCCTGTCTTCAATCAAGTGGCAAATACAATGGTTGATTCTTTTGTAAAGCAAGCGAAGGTAGTTTATGGCTGATAAAATTCATGTAGAAGTGATTTATGCGCTGCCAGATGAGCAAGACTTATTAAATCTAGAGATCGAAGAAGGCTCAGAAGTGCAACAGGTTATTCTTGAATCGGGAGTATTAGAGCTATACCCTGAGTTAGATTTAGATACCATGAAGGTAGGGCTTTTCGGGAAAATCACCACAATGAAACAAAAGGTTAGGGATAAAGATCGAATTGAGATCTATCGTCCTTTAATCGCAGATCCTAAGGAAGTTCGTAAAAAACGAGCAGCTGAAGGTAAAGTGCTTAAAAAAGGTGGTAGTGGAGCAGCAGCAGAAAAGGCTGATAATTAAATGAGAGGCATGGTTCCGCCAGATCCTCAAACAAAGGTTTCTTTGCCAAGGTTTGCCGTTGTTTATGTGCCTAAAAGAAATAGAAAACGTTTTCCGGCAAATTGCGTTGAGATTTTTGAGACTAAAGAATTGGCAATAGCTAACGCTTCCTCAGGAGATAAAAAGTTTGCTGCTATTGTGGTTGGTCCTTCTAAATCTTCAGAAGGACAGTTTATCTATTATCTGGGTGAGTGGCTCTAAAACAGTTGGATAACTATTTTTTAACTTGAGTCAGCTGGTCGTTAGTAAAAAATAACGTCAGATTTTGTTTGTTTCCTAACTTTTTTCCGTCGCGTTTGAAGTAAACATAATCCCAACGATTGCTTCTAAAGTTATCTTGCAGTAATGGATTGCCTAGCAAAGAGGCAACTTCTGCTTTACTCATGCCTTTTTGAAGTTGAGAAACGGTTTCGTTGTTTAATGCATTTCCCTGTTGAACTTCCATTTTATATATGGAGCAACTGGAGACTAGTAGCGCTAATGTGAGCATAGCGATAACTTTAAGCATTGAGTTGGGTCGTGTTTTAAACATAGTTTTACAGGCTTATTTTGTAATTGGTTAATTATTCTACAATATTTATTGCAGGGCTATTAGTTTTTTACGTTAAAAGGTGAATTACTTTGTTTAATTGGTGGTGCGTAAGATATCATTTTGATGATTTTTGAAATTAATTGTAATTTCGATTTTGCATTTGCTGTTATGAGGCGTATAATATCCCGTTCTTTTAAAACCTATATTCATTTAACTTACTATCTTATTAGTAATATAAAACAGAGCAACAATATGCCAAGTGTAAAAGTTAGAGAAAACGAGCCTTTTGAAATTGCATTACGTCGTTTCAAGCGTACCTGTGAAAAAGCGGGCGTTGTAGCTGAAGTTCGTAGCCGCGAATTTTATGAAAAGCCAACTTCAATCCGTAAGAGAGAGAAGGCTGCTGCAGTTAAGCGTAATATCAAGAATTTAAAGCGCGAGATTAATCGTCGCGTAAGAATGTATTAATTAATACATTCTTTTATCACTAACTATATAGCGCTAAATGCTAAATATAGTTATTTTGATAAATAAATAGTTTAACTATTTCAAGCAAATCAAAGATCACTAGTATGTCAGACTTAAAACAACGCCTTTCCGATGATATGAAAACGGCTATGCGTGCCAAAGAGAAAGACCTGCTATTGACAGTTCGTACTATCTTAGCTGCGATCAAGCAGCAAGAAGTCGATACTCGCGAAGACCTCAATGACACAGATGTTCTTGCTATACTTGATAAATTGAGTAAGCAACGTCGTGAATCCATCAGTCAGTTCAAAGATGCGGGCCGTGATGATCTTGTTGCTCAGGAAGAAATGGAGCTTGGTTTTATCCAGCGATATTTGCCTGAGCCACTGAGTGATGATGAAGTTCAGAGTCTCGTTACCGATGCGATCGCAAGTTCTGGCGCAGAAAGCATGAAAGACATGGGAAAAGTTATGGCTATTCTCAAGCCTCAAATGCAAGGTCGTGCTGATATGGGAAAAATCAGCGGTATCATCAAAAGCGCTTTAGCTGGTTAAAATTAATGTTTCATATCGTATGTTCACCAGCGATATGTCATAGTAAATTCTGTCATCATTTGTCATTAATAATATGACGCTTTCTTTTTTTAAATTTAATACATCTAAGACTTTCTGTTTTGATGTTATTAGTTCAGGACAATGCCTTCCATGTCAGAATTAAAAAACGATAGATTTCTAAGAGCTCTACTCAAGCAACCCGTAGATACAACGCCAATATGGATTATGCGACAAGCAGGGCGATATTTGCCTGAGTATAAAGCGACTCGTGCGAAAGCCGGGAGTTTCATGGATCTATGTGAAAACGCTGATTTAGCATGTGAAGTTACGCTTCAGCCTTTGGAGCGCTATGACCTTGATGCCGCGATACTTTTCTCTGATATTTTAACTATTCCAGATGCAATGGGCCTAGGTCTTTATTTTGCCGAAGGCGAAGGACCAAAATTTGAGCGTCCTTTGAAAAGTCTGGCTGATATTCAACAACTTCCTGATCCTGATCCTGAAAACGAATTGCAATATGTGATGAATGCAGTGCGCACTATCCGAAGAGAATTAAATGGTCGCGTGCCGTTAATTGGATTTTCTGGAAGTCCGTGGACACTAGCAACTTATATGGTTGAGGGTGGGACAACCAAAGATTTTGGCAAAGTCAAAGGGATGATGTTTGAAAATCCTCAGGCAATGCATCTTTTATTGGATAAGTTAGCTTCTAGTGTAACGTCTTATCTAAATGCGCAAATTGCTGCTGGTGCTCAAGCTGTAATGGTTTTTGATACCTGGGGTGGAGTGCTTTCACCTGAGAAATACAAAGAGTTTTCTTTGGCATATATGCAGAAAATCGTATCTGGTTTAACGCGTGAAGCAGACGGACGTAGAGTCCCTGTAACGTTGTTTACCAAGGGTGGTGGGCAATGGTTGGAAATCATGGCGGAAACAGGGTGTGATGCTCTTGGTTTAGACTGGACTCAAGATATCTCTGACGCTCGTCAACGAGTAGGAGATAAAGTGACTTTGCAGGGTAATATGGATCCTAGTGTTTTGTATGCATCCGCTGACACGATCAAAGATGAAGTGAAAAAAGTGATTACTGGTTTTGGAAAAGGTACAGGTCACGTATTTAATCTGGGTCACGGAATTCATCAGCATATTGATCCTGATAATGTGACTGTTCTGGTTGATGCGGTTCACGAATACGGTAAACAGTAAATTACAGTCAAATAAAATTAAATTTGAATACAGCTTAAATCGATCCAGTGTCGATTTAATAAAAACCATCTAAAAGTAGGGGGGTGTAGTTAACACTCCTTTGCTGTTTCTTGGTGTCATATTTTATATCCCCCCTCACTTTTTGCAAATAAATTCCCTTATCTGGCATACAAGAACTAAAAAAAACCGTACTAATAATCAAATCTGGATTTATGTATTGGGCTGATCCTGTGCATGGTTCATCCAAAGGTTTCAGCTAAATCTTATGATATAGTTGATTTTGCATATAAGGACGGAGGCTTTAAATGTTAATCAAGAAAAATAACGAACTTAGCGAAAATGAAGTAACAGACTTTTCGGTCTATCAAAATCGACGTAAATTTATGAAGACGGCTGCAGGCCTTGGTATTGCAGCGGTTAGTGGTTTGCCTATCATCGAGGCTTCCGCAAAAACAATATCCCCCTATTCAACCGATGAAAAGCTGACAGATTACAAAGATATTACAACGTATTGTAACTTTTACGAGTTCGGTACGGGGAAAGAAGATCCCGCAAAAAATGCGCATACTTTAGTAACCTCTCCCTGGGATGTGGTTATAGAAGGGGAGTGTGAAAATCCGGGTAAATATAATCTTGAAGATCTGTTAAAGCCAGTTTCTGTCGAAGAGAGGATTTATCGTTTTCGTTGCGTTGAAGGCTGGTCAATGGTGATACCGTGGATGGGCTTTCCACTAGCTGATTTGATTAAGCGTATGCAGCCAACCTCTAAAGCTAAATATGTCTACTTTGAAACGCTTCATGACCCTAAGCAGATGCCAGGTCAAAAACGTGCAGTACTGGATTGGCCTTATGTAGAAGGTTTGCGAATGGATGAGGCGATGAATCCATTAACGTTAATGGGCACAGGTATTTATGGCAAAGATTTGTTAAATCAGAATGGTGCGCCGTTGCGCCTGGTCGTTCCCTGGAAATATGGTTTTAAAAGTATAAAAAGCATCGCAAAAATACGATTTTCTGAAACGCAGCCAGTAAATTCCTGGCAAAAAGCGAATAAAAATGAATATGGTTTTTTCTCAAATGTGAATCCTGATGTTTCTCATCCGCGCTGGAGTCAACGTAAAGAAAGACGAATCGGTCAATTTCGAAAAATTAAAACGCAACCGTTTAATGGTTATGGTGAACAGGTAGCATCACTTTATACTGGAATGGATTTAAAGAAGAATTTCTAAGCTTGATTAATTTAGGTTTGGCAATTTGCGGCGGTACACATCTAATAAAAATAAGTGAGTAAATTGAAAGTTGGCTAGTAATGAAAATCTCGGAATATAAATTTTCACGTATTCTAAAACCATCTCTGTTTGTATTATTACTGCTCCCCGCCATCTATTATGGTTGGGGAGTCTGGCAAGATGCGCTGGGTGCTAATCCCTTAGAGGCTGTAATAAGAGGTTTAGGCGATTGGGGTTTAAGGATTCTATTGCTTACTCTGGCAATTTCCCCTTTAAGGCGTTTACTCAACTGGGCTCAGCTTTTGCGCTTGCGTCGTATGATTGGTTTATATGCCTATTTTTACGTAGTTTTGCACTTGCTGGGTTATCTTTGGTTTGATCAATTCTTTGATTGGGAAGAAATCTGGTTTGATATTCTGGAGCGTCCATTTATTACGGTAGGTATGGTAGCCGTTATTTTATTGACGCCACTGGCGGTAACTTCAACTAAAGGGATGATTAAGCGATTGGGTAAGAAGTGGAAGAAGCTGCATATGTTGATCTATCCTATTTCTATGCTTGGTGTGCTGCATTTTTGGTGGATGGTAAAACTCGATATCACGGAACCTGTGATATATGCTGCCATATTAACTATCTTGTTCGGGGAAAGGTTGTTTAATAAATATTTTAAATAATCTAAGTTGTTGTTTTTATATGTATTATATTAAATAGATATGTCCATTCGTCGTGAGTTTCTCGACTGAAATTTTCAATCCTATATTATGTACCATAGTTAGACCAGCGAACCACTTAACTAACATTTGTTGTTTTAAACTAGTAATAATTTGTTTAGTTAGATAAGTAGCTCCAAAAATAATAATAATAAACATGGTAACTCAATGAAAGTTAAAGCCTTAAGTGCAGTGGCTGCGGTATCCCTATTAGGATTATCTGCGTGTACTCAGCAATCTGCAGCACCCCAAAATACAGCTAATTCTTCAAAGACATATTATGTCAAAACACCCAAGCAAACACCTAAGCCTCAACAAGTGGTTTTTCAGCAGCAAAGAAGAGCTCCTACTTATAAGCAGAGTGTATCTCAGCAGCAAGTAAGACGACCCGTTGTTCAACAGCCAAGGGTCGTCGTAAAGCCGGCTCAACCTTCACAGAATGCTCGACAACAAGCTGAATTATCAGAGCTCTATGGTATTGGTGATCAAATATTTAAAAATGAAACAGGTGGGCGTATAGATCAACTTGTTCACTGGAATCTAAGAGAAGATTTCGCCGCAATGGGAATAGGGCATTTTACCTGGTACCCATCAGGTCGAAGTCAAAGATTTGGAAATACTTTTCCGGGCTTGCTAGATTACTTACAGAAAAATGGTGTGCAACTTCCTGCTTGGGTTCAAAGAGCAAGGTTTGAAGGAGCTCCATGGAGAAATCGTGCACAATTAATGGCTGCAAAGAATAGTCCAGAGATTAAGCAATTCTCACAGCTCTTGTATAATACGAGACACTTGCAAGCTAAATACATTATGGATCGTGCCATGCGTGCGATGCCTAAATTAGTTAAGAAGACTCCATCTCACTTACGTGGTCAGGTTGCTAATAACCTTAATGCTGTAGCTAATTCGCGCGGCGGTAGATATGTACTTGTTGATTATGTTAATTTCAAGGGTGAAGGTTTAAATCGAACTGGTGGTTATAAAGGACAAAACTGGGGGCTATTGCAGGTTCTCGAAGAAATGCGTCCAGTAAACCCGGGTCAACAAGCACTTAATGAATTTGCTGATGCGTCGATGAGAGTACTTGAGCGTCGTGTAAAAAATTCAAATCCAAGTAGAAACGAAAGAAAGTGGTTGCCTGGCTGGAGAAATAGAACCAACACCTACCGCAATCCTATCTAGATAAAATGTTTAGACATAAAAAAAGCCCTGAAAAATCAGGGCTTTTTTTATGTGTTTTTGTAATTAGTCTGTGCGACTTGTTACTTCAAGCAAGTGATAACCAAACTGTGTTTTAACAGGGCCTTGAACCGTGTTAACTGGTGCGCTGAATACAACTTTATCAAACTCAGGAACCATTTGGCCTGGGCCAAAAGAACCTAAATCACCACCTTGTGCTTTTGATGGACAGCTAGAATGTTGTTGAGCGATTGCGCCAAAATCGGCACCTTCTTCAATTTGTTTTTTAAGATCGTTACACTTTTCTTCAGTATCAACGAGTAAATGACGAGCGCTGGCTTGTGCCATGGTATTCTCCTAATAGAATAAATTCGGGATGGATTATATATAAGAAAAGGATTGTTGCGGGTAAAAATCTACTTTTCGTGTGGTTATCATTTTTATTGGCTAAATGTAATGAGAGGGTCGAGATTAGATCTGAAAAATAACACAGTGAAAAAAAAGATTTTTAAGCGTATTTTTAGATTAAAAAAGGTCACCCCCCTACTTTTAGCCTCTTTTTTAAATAATCGTGAAAATGTATGTGATTTTTTGATATTCGGACTTTACCTTGGCCTCGTGCACAGGTATTCTTGCGCTTCGTAAAAATACACGATTAGAATTGGAGAAGTGGCCGAGTGGCCGAAGGCGCTCCCCTGCTAAGGGAGTATCTGGTTTATCCCGGATCGAGGGTTCGAATCCCTCCTTCTCCGCCATTTTAATTGAGTAAAGCCGTATTTCGTTGCAAACTCTATAAGATGAGAATATCTATCTCTTGACTTGTAAAGTTTATATAAGCAGAATACGCAACCTTGATTTATCAAGACCTGCGCTGGTAGCTCAGATGGATAGAGTACCTGGCTACGAACCAGGGGGTCGGGGGTTCGATTCCTCCCCAGCGCGCCATACATTAAAAGCCAGCTTTCTAGCTGGCTTTTTTGTGTCTGTTAATTCGGCATGACTAAATCAATATTCTCTTGGAGCTTTTTTCAAAAAAGTAAGTCCCTCTATCCGGTATAAAGTGACTGTATGAATAAAATAATTTATAGTGAAATGGAGTGGTTCGAAGTTTAGTTATGTTTTCTTTTAGGAATTTAACCAAAACTATTTAACTGCTTAAATATGATATATCCAGAATATACTGGGCGAAAAATAATAAAAAAAATGTATAGGTTGTTGAAATGTCTGCGGATAAGGCACCACAAAAATCCTCATTATCAGAACTAGGTGAAAAGCTAGCTTTTGACGAATTAAGTGCATCTGAAAAACAGGATGATATCGCTATTGACCCTATGGAAATAATAAGCTCAGACGATGAGCTAGATCTCATCTTGGCTTCATTGACCGCAGAAGAAGATCAAAAGCACGAACCTGTGCTTGAAACAGCTGAAATTCCCGAAAAAGAACCAGAATCACAGCAAACTAATAATAGTCAGCCTGTTGTTCCTCCCAAGCCTCCTGCTCTAACTGTTAAAACAAAACCAAGCGTTTTTGACAAGCTTCGTTCAACCCTGCATGTTCATAAATCAACGGAAGATGAGGTTGATGATTCGAATCAGCAAAAAATAGAACAAGAAAGGCTTCAGAAAGAAAAAATAAAACAGCAGCAGCTAGAGCAGGCAAAGCTAGAGCAGGCAAAGCTAGAGCAGGCAAAGCTAGAGCAGGCAAAGCTAGAGCAGGCAAAGCTAGAGCAGGCAAAG
>NZ_CANLZW010000018.1 GCF_947495625.1 uncultured Cocleimonas sp. | reverse complement strand
TCTAAGAGGGCTAGTCTTCATACGCCCTTCTAGGGCGAACACAAAACCACGTTCTTAGAACGTGGATTTTTACTTTACGTTTTTAAAAAACAAAAACGTAATATCATTCAAAGTAGGGGGGTGACTTTCAACAGGGTAGTAAATCACTCAAATTTCTAAAAACAGCAATCTCTAAAAACCCCAATTTATAAAAAAATTTAACAAGTAGTAACTTAATTATGGACAGTATTTTTCTTTTAACCGTTGGATTTATATTTCTTGGTGCATTGCTATCCAATGTTTTGAAGTGGAGTAATAAAGATCGCGTTTTAAAAGACTTGCAGGGTTTTCATTCCACCATTGAAATGCAGAGCGGCAAGAAAGTCTGGGGGAAAACGAATATTTATTCGAATGGTATGGAGCTTCATTTTTCTAGATCAGCTTCAAATTCTTTAGGAAATCCTATCAACTCATTTATTTTCTACGGTGCTGACATCGATAAAATTCGCACTATATTCAGAAATCATAGTGAGTTATCGGAAAAGAATCAGGCCATAAGAGCAAAAGAGGTCGCCAGAGTTTCTAACCCTGATTTCATACATCGTTTATCACGTAAATTACGAATATTCTTTAGTGTATTCAATGATGCGATTGGTGAAGCGCTCAATGTCTTTTTAAGCCGCATGAAAGGTTCCGGTGGTGTGCTGTCTACTCAAGGTGATTACATTAAAAAAATGGGTACCACAGCCTTATCTTCCAGCGGTAACGAGTACGATCCTATTCTCGAGTCATATATCAATAAGCGAGTTAGTGTAAGCCTCGAAGACGAACATGGCAAAAACGAATACTGTGGTTACCTAAAAGAATATTCATCTGCCTGGATGTCGGTGCTCAATTGCTCTGTGACACATGCACATAAGATCGACTTGGATGATTTAACACGACTCTCATTACAGCGTGATCTGGATTTTCATTATAATTTATTTGAAGAGAAAGACGGTGAGTTTACTTTAGACGTTAAAATTGATTCTTTCGGTACAGAACCAATGAAACTGGTTGGTGTAAAAGGCGGAGACGATGATAAAGACGTCGCTGAAAAAACCAGAAATTACCAACATAAATTGAATAAAACCCTCAAGCAAGGTGAATCAATATCATTTACCTTGAAAAAGCTACCGACTGAAACGTTTGAAAATATGGATAAGGCATTATTGCCTTTATCTTTTGATATGGTTTCTGAAGCACGCAGAGAGGGTGAGTTGCCCGAGGAATATTTCATCCATCAAAAAATATTGCCTGAATTAAAGCTGGAAATAGAGTCGACCCATATTGCCGATGTTTATTTGCCACGAACAGTAGCTACCGTTAGGCACAGTGCCGCTTAACATAATGTAAGTATAAGATCTTGTTACGCATGTACCGTCATTTTGTGCGTTTCAATAACATCAGATTCGAAAAAGCTTATTAATAAATCACAAGTCTCTTCTATGCGTTTCTTTCTTTTTGGAAATGCAATGAATTGCGCTTTTTTCCAGTTTCCGATTTCAATTTTCATATCTTCAGAACTAAACATATAAATTGAGCCACTTTGATTCAAGTGTCGCATAAACCATGGTAATGCGACTTTAGTGATTTGGTACGCTTCTTCTTTGGCAGGATTGGTTTTGCTGTTTTCCTCTATCCATTCGTCCATTGCGATATCCAGTGTTTGCTGGCTAAAGACGAAACATATATTTGTATTATTGTTAGTGTTATTCATAGGGTTATTTATCAGAAAGAAAAAGTACTGCGTTAGTTAGTGTATCTGTAAGTATAGATTGAATGTTAATCAAATCAAACGAACAGTAAAAAGAACAATTAATAATTTAAAGTAAGCAGTATTAAAAAAGCCTCTTAAAGGTTGGGGGTGTCATTTTCTGTTTTTTGTGGCGACCAAGACCACAAATTTCTTGTTACTGGCGATAGTCTGACAATTGCCAAACAGCTTTTTCAGTTTTATATGGTAGGCAAGGTGTCGATTTCCGACTACCCAGAGTTCTCCGTTGTTTTGTAACTTTTGCTGGCTTTGTTTAAACATGGTCCAGGCGATATGATCGCCCACGGCATGTGCCTGATGAAACGGTGGGTTGCATAGAATCAGATCCGGTGCATTGCCTTTAAATTGATCAAGGCTGTTACTCATTACAAATTCTGCATCGTCAGCATTTTTATCGGTTGTTTCGTTACTGTAGTTAATTTTTGCAGAAGCTATTGCAGCGTAAGATTCATCAGTAAAGCTTATTTTTGCGTTGGAGATTAATTGTTTAGCCGCAATTCCAAGTATTCCGTTGCCGCAGCCTAAGTCAATGATATTAGGTGCTTGTTCTGTATATTCTCCATCTTGGTTTAAGTGCTTTTTAATCGTCTCCAGAAAAAAGCGTGTGCCGATATCCAGATGATCATTGGCAAAGACATTGGCAAAATTCTGTAGATTTATTCCAGATGATTCATCTTTAATGGTTTTCGGGTAGGGAGAAACGACATTATTTTGCTGGTCATTTTGTGCATAAATCAATCGTGCTTTTTTGGTTGCGCGCGAAGTCGTTGTGGTTCCGATAATTTTTTCAAACAGCTTGAGTGTCGAGGTGTGAATATGTTTACTCATGGCTGCGCCGATAATAACCGTTTTAGGGTGTATATGTGGCTTAAGTCGGCACAGTTGATCTTCTAATAACGATAAAGTTTTAGGTATTTTAATCAAAACCAGATCGTATATTCCTTCTGGTTCTTCTGTAGACGAAATTAATGTTGGACTAGCAGAAATTTGATTGAGAGATAGATTATGCGTGGTGGCAAGATGTGAGATAAAAGAATCAGACCAGCTATGCACTGAATATTCACTAAAGGCTAATGCAAGAGCACCAAAAGAATCATTGGCTAAAAGTGGGGGGGTGACTAAAAGATTAGAATGGTCTGTAAATACGGTTTCTATTAAAAGCTCATCTGCTGCATCCCAGGCACGAAGGGTATCGTTTTTGATTTTTGGCAGGCGTTCAAGCTGGAACTCACCATAATGTGTTTTTAAATTTTCCACGTTTTTCCTTGAAGATTTTTGCTCAGGTTAGGCTTGGTTTAGCCCTGTTTGTGACCTGGTTTAGATCGTGGAATTGTAGTCTAAAAATAGAATGACAGGTACGTTATAAATCTCTTACCACGCGAAAACCAAGATTGGTGTCCATTTCATCGTACAGACGCTTTTTTCTGGAAGCGCTACGTGAATGTATCGCTTCATCAAACCATGAGCCACCTTTGGTAACGATGGCAGAGCTTATATAACTACTATCGAAAGACCCGTCCCGGTTGCTGTTTACGTGAGAATCTCGCCAAGGCGTATCGGTAAACTCCCAGACATTCCCGTGCACTTCATGCAGTCCCCAGTTGTTAGGTGGTTTACAGCCTACATCCAATGCCGTTGCCATCGGTGAACACATGGGCAAAAACCATCGCTTTTTCTGCTTTGCTTCGTTGTAGGGAAAGAGTGAGTGGAAGTGCACTTCCTTGCAAGTGACCTCATCACCAAAATGAAATGCTGTATTTGTACCAGCACGAGCTGCATATTCCCATTCTGATTCTGTGGGAAATCGATAGTGTTGTCCGGTTTGTTCGCTAAGCCACTTAAGGTATAACGCGGCATCCGCCATTCGGATATTAATTACCGGCTTTTGTCCTTCAGACCAGATTAAGTCGTTGCGTAAAAACCATTCAGTGTCTTCACGAAATTTTTCAAAATCCTCTGCGGTTACTGTAAAACGACCGATCGCAAACGGATGAGTGATGCGTGTGTAGTGTTGTGGGTATTCTTCAATTGAATGACCAAATTCATCACGATTAGAGCCCATTTCATATTGGCCAGCGGGAATAATGGCCAGCTCAGGTCCTTTGCCACCAATCTTTAAATCATCCGCAAAGTAGGGGGGTAGGTTTAATTTTTTCGCAGTTTCCTGTTGTAGAGCTTTGATTTCGTTCTCATCAAGCTCCGGCACAAATTTCGAAGAATTTAAGGCGCTATTAACCGGTTCTGGAATAGTTGAAGTATGCATATAAAAACAAGCTATATTAATAAGTGCTTATATTATCGCTCCAGTCTTGAATAAATTTCAAGAGTTAGATCAAGAACAGTAAAGTTTATTGACCATAATCAGTATTTATTTTTATTATCTCTATTAAATCTCATGAATTTTGCAAGAACTTTATGCAAGAGCTATAGCAAGTGTGTACAATCGCGGTTTTGGATTTTACAAAATTTAAGGCGATGTCCTTGAGAGTTGTATTCGAATCCCCATAATTAAATAATCTTAAATTTTGGAGTAATAGTGTATGCCTTGGAATGAACCAGGTGGCGATGATAAAGACCCTTGGAGTAAAGGTAAATCGGGTGATGAATCTAAAGGAAGCTCTAAAGGAAGTCCGAAAGGAAATTCCAAAGGCAACCCCGTAGATAATATTGAAGATATCACGCGTAAAATGAATGATAAAATCGGTGGCTTATTCGGGAAAAAGAAATTGGGCAGTGGTAATGGTCCAAGTAGTACTTCTCTAGTAATCATTGGTCTTGTGGCTATGGCTGCATGGCTGGCAACCGGTTTCTACACAGTTGATTCTGCACAGCGTGGTGTTGAATTCAGATTCGGTGCATTTACCGAAACAACCCTTCCTGGCCTGCATTGGCACGTACCTTACCCAGTCGATACGGTTGAGCTTGTTGATATAGATAGAGTTCGTACAGCAGAAGATCGTACGCACATGCTGACACGAGATGAAAATATCGTCGATTTAGGTGTTGCTGCTCAGTACAAAATCAAGAATGCAGAAGATTACCTATTTAATATCTACCTTCCAGATTACGAAAGAAACCAATCAATTGGTACACTTTTTCAAGTAATGCGAAGTGCAGTAAGAGAGATTGCAAGTCTCAATACCATGGACTCTATTTTGAAAGAGAATCGTGGCGCGATCGCTCCTGATACTCGTGTTGTTATGCAAAAAGTCTTAGATGACTACAAATCAGGCTTGGAAGTTGTCAAGGTGAACGTAACTTATGCTGAAGCCCCAAAGCAAGTTAAAGATGCATTTGATGACGCCAACCGTGCTCGTGAGGATCTGGATAAATTCAAAAATCAGGCTGAAACATATGCAAACAGTGTTGTTCCTATCGCGGAAGGTAAGGCTTCTCGCCTAAGTGAAGCGGCAACTGCATACGAAAGTCAGGCAATCTCAAAAGCAGAAGGTGATGCTTCACGTTTCACGCAGCTAGTAGCTGAATATGAGAAAGCTCCTGATGTAACAAGAAAGCGTCTTTACCTGGAAACAATGGAAAGCGTTTATGCAAATACAACTAAAATCATGGTTGATTCAAAATCAGGTAATAATTTATTGTACTTGCCATTGAATCAATTAAATACGTCAAAACCATCAAGCAGTAATTCGGATGAATTTGACCCTGCGACTGCAGGTTTAGTAGAGCAGGCGCTTAGAAATCAAAGAGCTCAGCAGACCGGTAGTATTCGCGATGGTGTAAGAGACGCAACGAGAGGATCACGATAATGAAAAATATAGTAATTATTGTTATCGCTGTTATCGTATTTATTTTTGCTACGGCAACTTATACGGTAGATCAGCGTGAGACTGCGATTAAATTCCGTTTCAAGGAAATTGTAAAAACAAACATAGAACCAGGTTTGCATTTTAAAATTCCTTTTGTGAATACAGTAGAAAAATTCTCTAAGCTTATTTTGACGCTGGATGCACAACCTGATCGTTTCTTAACGGGTGAGAAGAAATACGTACAAGTAGACTTCTTTGTTAAATGGCGCATCGCTGATGCGGATACATTTTATCGTGCAACTCGTGGTGACTTGAATCGTGCGCAAAATCGTCTTGAAAGTATCATGAAAGATGGTCTGAGAAATGAATTCAGTACACGTACCGTTAAAGAAGCAATAACGGGAGAGCGTGGTGAAATTATGACGGAACTTCGTGATAAAGCATCGGAATCTGCCAGGTCTCTGGGTATTGAGATTGTTGACACTCGAGTGAGTCAAATTGACTTTCCCGAATCTGTTAGTGAATCTGTTTATGAAAGAATGCGTTCTGAAAGACAACGTGTAGCTCAGGACTTCCGTTCTCGTGGTAAAGCTGAAGGTGAAAAGCTTCGCGCTATTGCTGATCGTCAGGCAGTCATTATTGAAGCAAATGCTTATCGTGATGCTGAGAAAATTCGTGGTAACGGTGATGCTAAGTCTGCTGAAATCTACGCGAAGGCCTATCAGAGAAATCCAGAATTCTACGCTTTTTATAGAAGCTTAGGCGCTTATAAGAAGTCGCTAGGTAATGGCGGAGATATTATGGTTATCGAGCCTGATGCTGAGTTCTTCAAATACTTTAAAAATCAAGGTGGGCAATAGCCCGCTTTGTATTTAGTAGTATTTTACCTCCATAAAAATTTACTAAATTTAGACTTTTCTGGTTAAACCTTCATGAATTGGCACGATTTACTCAATGCGATTGCATTATTGTTAATTCTTGAAGGTTTATTACCTTTTATAAAACCTGAAAGTATTAAGAAAATTTACCTCGCCATGTCGCAAACCCCTGAAAGTTCCTTGCGTATGATTGGTTTGGCAAGTATTGTTGCTGGTCTTGTTTTGCTATACTTAAGTTAAAACCGATCTAAAACTAAGTATACCTCCGCTACTAACCCGTTTAGTTTCAGAGCTACTTTTACAACTACTCTTACTCTTGTAATTAGATATCCCATTATTTTTATATGAAACAACTGTTATGAATACGTGGTTACTTCCTGAGGGCATCAATGAGTCACTTCCTGATGATGCAGAAAAACTAGAAAAATTACGCCGTCAACTTGTAGACCGTTACGCAACATGGGGATACCGTTTGGTTATGCCTCCTATGGTTGAGTACTTAGAGTCTTTACGAGCTGGCATGGGCACTCAATTAGACTTACAAACGTTTAAAATTACTGATCAACAAAATGGTCGGATGATGGGCGTACGTGCCGATATGACACCACAAATTGCGCGTATCGATGCACATCGAATCTCAAAAGGTGATAGCAAAGCATCAGTTAATCGCTTATGTTATATCGGAACAGTTTTAAGAACGCGCAGTGCACAACAAGGCGGTTCTCGATCGCCTGTACAAGTGGGCGCTGAGATTTTTGGCCACTCGGGCGTAGAGAGTGATTTCGAAATCATCTCATTAATGCTGGATACTCTACATAGCATCAATGTTACTGAGTTGGTGTTAGATATTGGGCACGTGGGTGTCGTCAACGGTGTTGCTGAATATGCCGGTTTAACTAAAAACCAACAGCAAAACTATTTTGATATGTTGTCTCGAAAGTCTATTCCGGAAATTAATGTCTGGGTAAAAGAACAAGGGTTTTCAGATTCTGTTGGCTCAATGCTTGAAGCACTTCCTCTACTGATTGGTTCTAATGACGTTATAGAAACGGCTAAAGAACGCTTGAAAGAAGCAGGCCAACCTGTTTTGGATGCACTACAGCATCTTGAGAACATTACTCAGTTAGTGAGTAATAACTTCCCGGAAATCAAAGTAAATATCGACTTGGCAGAGATGCGTGGTTATTCATACCATACTGGTATTATGTATACCGTTTATTTGCCTGGACGTGGTGAATCAATCGCGAATGGTGGTCGTTATGACGGTATTGGTGAAGCCTTCGGTAATAATCGTCCTGCGATTGGTTTTAGTACCGATCTGCGAACACTTGCTTCAATGATGAAACATACAGAGAAAAAGTCTAATGCGATTTCAGCGCCATTTGCACTAGATAAAGACCTTGATCAGTTAGTCAGTGAGCTTCGCCAACAGGGTGAATGTGTAATACGACAGTTAGATGAGAGTTCTACGGCGGTTCCTGAGGAACAGCGTTGTAACCGAAAGATTGAGAAGCAAGGTGATAACTGGACAGTTGTCGCAAACTAAACCTCATCAGCATTAACCGCCTTATGCATAAACGCTTATAAAGGCAGAAAAGTTAACGGCTGGCGAAAGAACATTATTGTGTTAGGTAAATAGTAAGGAATTGAGAAGATGGGAAAGAATGTTGTAGTGCTAGGAACCCAATGGGGTGACGAAGGTAAAGGTAAGATTGTTGATCTACTAACAGAAGACGCTTCAGCAGTAGTGCGCTTTCAAGGTGGTCACAATGCCGGTCATACTTTGGTTATCGATGGTAAAAAAACCGTACTACACCTTATTCCATCAGGTGTTTTGCGCGAAGGCGTCGAATGTATCATTGGCAATGGGGTGGTATTAGCACCCGATGCGTTACTAGAAGAAATGCAAATGCTAGAAGCTGAAGGAGTGCCAGTAACAGAGCGCTTAAAGCTATCAGAAGCTTGTCATTTAATCCTTCCATATCATGTCGCATTAGACCAAGCCCGTGAAATTGCGCGTGGAAACAAAGCGATAGGTACTACAGGCCGTGGTATTGGCCCAGCATACGAAGATAAGGTTTCACGTAGAGGACTTCGCCTTGGTGATTTACTAGATACCGAACGTTTCACAGAAAAGCTCAAAGAAGTGATGGAATATCACAATCACGCGCTTAAACACTATTACAAAGCCGAAGAAGTTAGCTACGAAACTGTCTTGGAAGAAAGCTTAATCATGGCGGAAAAATTACGTCCTATGATCATTGATGTGCCAAATACGCTTCATGTTATGCGTAAAGAAGGCAAAAACATTATGTTTGAAGGCGCTCAAGGTACATTGTTAGATATTGATCACGGTACCTATCCGTATGTGACCTCTTCAAGTACTTCAGCGGGTGGCGCGAGTACAGGTTCTGGCGTGGGTCCTCAAAATTTAGATTACATTTTAGGTATCACTAAGGCCTACACTACACGAGTTGGATCAGGCCCATTTACGACTGAATTATTCGATGATATAGGAAAACACATTGCTAAAGTAGGCCAAGAGGTAGGTGCAAGTACAGGTCGTGACAGACGTTGTGGTTGGTTGGATGTGGTTTTATTGCGTCGTTCATTACAAATCAACAGCATCACAGGTCTATGTGTGACCAAAATGGATGTATTGGACGAACTAGAAACGATTAAGATTTGTACGGCTTACGAACTTGACGGCGTGCAGATGGAAGTACCACCAATCAATACACCTGAATTTGCGCGTTGTACGCCAGTATACGAAGAGATGCCGGGTTGGCAGAGTAAGACTTTCGGTATCACTGAATACGATGACCTTCCAGAAAAAGCAAAAGCTTACCTGGCGCGTATGTCTGAGTTATTGGAGACACCGATTGATATCATTTCAACCGGTCCAGATCGTGATCACACAATGATTATAAGAAATCCATACGAAGTTTAATGCTTCGTAGCTAATGCCCTCTCAGGAGGGCATTTTTATTTCCGTTTTATTTTTTTCACTAAATTTAAAGTATAAATTTATTACCAAGTACCATTCAAATGCGCTTAGATAAACTACTCTCTAGTTCCACTGCTTTCACTCGATCCTTAGCCAAAGTTGCGATTAAACAAGGCAAAGTTAAAGTTGATGGTGTGGTTGTGAAAAACCATGGTCAAAAGATTGCTGAAGATGCATTAGTTGAATATATGGGCGTCAGTATTAAAAAGCCTAAACCGCAATTCATTATGTTCCACAAACCTGCCGGTGTGGTATGTGCCAATAGCGATGAAGATCATCAAACAGTGTTTGATGCATTAATGCTTCCTCGAATGGAAACGCTACATATAGCAGGACGCTTAGATATTGATACAACGGGTTTACTGCTAATAACAGATGATGGGCAGTGGTCACATCGTGTTACCTCACCTAAACACAATCATTCAAAGAGCTACCTGATTGATTTACACTCGCCGATCACAGATAAACAAGTTCGGATTTTAACTGAGGGTGTTCAACTCAAGGGTGAACCAAAACGCTGTCTCCCAGCAAAAATAGAAATAATTTCAGAACTTAAGATCCGCATGATAATAGGCGAAGGTAAATACCACCAAGTGAAACGCATGATGGCTGCAGTGGGTAACCATGTAGTTAAACTTCATCGTGAACAGATCGGAAATATCAAACTCGATGAAAGCCTCAAAGAAAACGAATGGCGCGAATTAACGGCTGAAGAAATCGAGCTAGTTTAAAAAAAGGCCTCAAAAGTAGGGGGGTGACTATTTCGTTCTAGTACTTAATCTAAGTATTTATAGTTAAGGCGCAACCAAACCCTCCTGTTTCAATACACTACTCTGAAAAAGATCAATAAAACGCTGTTGATGCCGGCGTAAATACTTATCTTTTTTATAGGCGATCTTGGTCGTTTCCCATGGAAATAATTCACTGAGGTCTCGCAATACCAAGTCACTGTCTTTGTCAGTCACATAGGTCATATTTGCAATCACACCGACACCCATTCCACTACGCACATAGGTTTTGATAACGTCGGTGTCGGCTGCACTCAGCACAATTTGAGGTTTCAATCCCGCTTTCTTAAAGGTTTCATTAAATACTTCTCTACCTGTAAATCCATGTACATAAGTGACAATTGGGTAGTTGCTGAGTTTTTCTAGCGTAATATTATCGGTCTCCAATAAAGTACTGTCTTTTAGGGTGATCAAACTTCTATTCCAGTTATAACTTGGCATACTCACAAGGTCCTTGCTCTCGCTAAGCGCTTCAGTGCAAATCGCAAAATCAACTTCATCGTGAAGAGCTTTCGTAACCAGTTGTTGTGGAGTTCCCTGATGGATTTGTAATTCAACCTCGGGGTATTCCTGGCTAAACGCTTTAATCACAGGAGGTAAAATGTATTGCGCCTGAGTATGGGTGGTGCCAATGCGGAGCATGCCTTCGAACTCATTGATGTGGTCGTGAGCGATTTCCAGAATACTATTGGCATTGGCTAAAGTGCGATACGCATAATCAACGATTTCATCACCCACTGGTGTTAAGCCCGCTAAACGTTTACCTTTACGATTAAATAACTTAACTCCAATTTCTTCTTCGAGACGGCTGATTTGTTGTGATACAGCAGATTGGACCAAATGCAATTGGTCGGCGGCCTGACTGATATTCAAATTATTTTCGACGACTGATATCAGTGACTTAAGCTGTTTCAGATCCATGATATTTCCCAATACTTTCTATATCATAAAATATGATATTAAATTAAATATAATCATTTTACGTGAATTAGTCTCTGCTGTAAATTTCACCTCATTACTTAATCTTTGCTAAGAAAAAACTGGATAATATTATGAGAGCTTCTACATCACCTTTAAAAACTACAGATACATTTATCTTATCGTTATTTGATGAAGACGATTTTATGACAAACCCTGATTTATGGACGCGATCAATTGCGGAACAACTCGCTGCGAATGCCGAGATAGACGAGTTAACCGAAGAGCATTGGGAAATTATCGAATTTATCCGTGATCGTTACATGCGTTTGGGCGCTATCCCACCAATGAGCCGTGTATGTAAAGCATTCGGACACGAAAGAGATGGTGTGCGTAAATTATTTGGTGGATGTCTACAGCTCTGGCAGATCGCAGGATTGCCTTATCCGGGTGAAGAAGCAAAGACATATATGATTTAAATTCTTTTAGAAAAGTGGCTAAAAGTACGGGGGTGACATTGTCATCCCTTTTTTTTGTATAAAAAAAGTGGTGTTGAAAACTGATTATTTTAGTGACCTGATTGAGAAAATTAGACTATATTTTTGCCGAACCTCGTATTTTTTAATAGTCCAATAGAGTTTATCAACCGTAAGTGTAATATCTGCTATCAAAGCTGTAGAAATTTGCAGTTAGGTTGATGGTAGTTTAATTATAAAAGTCACGATAATAGGAATTAGCAATGAGTAATAAAGAATACACGCCCCCAAAAGTGTGGACATGGGATACTGAAAGTGGCGGTAAATGGGCGAGTATCAATCGCCCGATTGCGGGTGCGACTCACGAGAAAGTATTGCCCGTTGGTGATAAACCCTTACAGTTATATTCACTAGGTACGCCAAATGGCGTGAAGATTACGGTAATGCTGGAAGAACTGTTAGCTCTAGGTAAAAAAGAGGCGGAATACGATCTACACATCATCGATATTGGTGAAGGCGAGCAATTCGGGTCCGACTTTGTGAAGCTTAATCCGAATTCAAAAATCCCGGTATTGCTTGATCAATCAAAATCACCTGCGCAATCGGTGTTTGAGTCCTGCGCAATTTTGCTCTATCTCGCAGAAAAATATAAAGCTTTACTACCGGAAGACAGTGTTGATCGCATGGAGTGCATTACCTGGTTGTTCTGGCAGGAGAGCAGTGCGTCATTTCTTGGTGGTGGTTTTGGTCATTTCTACAAATATGCACCATACCCCATGGAATACCCGATTGATCGTTATACGATGGAGACCAAGCGACAACTAGATGTGCTGGATCGTCACTTGGCAGAACGTGAATATATGTGCAAAAGCGGTTACTCAATCGCTGATATCGCTATCTGGTCTTGGTACGGACGTGTAGCACTGGGTGATGTTTATGATGCAACTGAATTTCTAGATACAGCTTCATACGAGAATGTGCTGAGATGGGCTGAGGCTATTCAACAAAGAGAAGGCGTCCAAAAGGGATTAGAGTCTGCCCTATAGATTTTGCTTTCGTTTTTCTGAATCAAAAGATATGAATCTTTTGATTGAGTTCAGATAACTATTTTTTCTTGGGTGAAGGGTTTTCATCCGTACGAGTAAATGTTGCTAATAGTGAAGAGTCATCTCTGAGTTCCGCCAAACCTTGTTCATTAACAATGAGATAATATGACTGCTTCTTATCTGGGTCTGTTGAAGGGGTGCATTCTAGTAGTAACTCTTTCTCTTTAGAGCCTCTCCAAAAACAATGCCAATCAATTTTTTTAGGTTTTGTGCTAACAAATACGGCTTTCCCTTCAAATCCCACCACTATTTTTTCTATGCCTAATTGATTGTCGGTATCTGTTTTCCAGACTCCAGTGCCTGAATGCCGAGAGCACGCTGTGAGTAACAGAATCGATGAGATAAATAGCAAAAAGTGAGATTGTTTAAATTTCATGTTTATGGGGCTGGAATGTAAAAACGTAATCTAACATGTGCTAAGCAGATGTTCTTTGACTTAGGTTGTTTTTTATTATGTCAGCGTATCGTTGATGGATGTTAAAAAAGGGCGTAAAAGTAGGGGGGTGATCATTTTATCCTCTTTTTATTAGCTCCCTTCTATCGCCAGTGTCGCTGACACTCGGATCGAAACGGTTTTTGTCTTCCAATCCATCGTTTCTGTTCAATATAAAAAAAGCCCACTAGACAAAATACTTAGTGGGCTTTTGTATATATGGCGGAGAAGGAGGGATTCGAACCCTCGGTACCGATAAAGGTACACCCGCTTTCCAAGCGAGCTCCATAGGCCACTCGAACACTTCTCCGTATGCTTTTAGCAAGGGTGCGCAGTTTATTCTGTTTTGATAAGTGTGACAAGTGAGATGTATTTTTTAGCACCCTTTGTATAGAAAAATAGCTTAGCCGAAGCTTTGCTGAGACAACGTTGGAACATTGTGACGACGACCCGAAGGGTGAGGTTTTCATTTAATAATATGAAAAAAACCTCATAAAAGGTGGGGGGTGTCATTTTTCCTGTTTAAAACGAGCATTATCAATAACTCATGTCTGGACGCTTCGTCATGCTTATGCAATTATTACCAGTCCTTTTTAACGATTGTTAAAGTACTTTCTCATGAATCAACAAAGCTCTAAAAATACCCCCGAATTAACTGAAGATTACCAGCAACTGCTCGATTATGTTCCAGCGGATGGATTGTTGAAGGATCGCGTTATTTTAGTCACGGGGGCCGGTTCTGGTATTGGTAAAGAAATATCATTGGCGTATGCGCGTTTTGGTGCAACGGTGGTGTTGTTGGGAAAAACACTGAAAGAACTGGAAGTCGTCTACGATGAGATTGAAGAGGCAGGATACCCTGAACCCGCTATCTACCCATTGAATATGGAAGGTGCGGTGACAAAAGATTATCAGGATATGGCGGCTACCATCGAAGATAAGCTGGGTGGACTAGATGGTATTGCGTTAAATGCGGGTTGGTTGCCAGCATTTATCCCATTCAAAGAATATGATCTTGAGTTATGGTCGAAAACGACAATGGTAAACTTACACGCCAACTTTTTAATTACTCAAGCGTGTTTGCCGTTACTTGAAGCCTCTAAAGATGCGGCGATTGTTTTCTCTGCGCATGATTCACGCAAAGCCTATAACGGTGCTTTTGGTATCGCTAAAGCGGGTTCACAGGCAATGATGGATATATTGGCTGATGAATATGATCTGCCGGATAATTTCATTCGTGTGAATAGCATTGATACAGGTCCAGTCGACACTCAAATGCGTCGCATGAACTTCCCGGGTGAAGATATGACACAGGTTGCAAAGCCTAAAGCTTTAGTCGGACCTTATTTGTACTTTATGGGCCCAGATGCAGGAAAACGAACCGGTGAGAAAATTACTTTTGGCAAATTATCTGTTGATACAAAATGGCCGGGTGCTTAAGCTTTTTTGCATAGGCTGCTTTTAGTTATTATCACTTTTGCGCATTCTTTTACTCACAATCTAGTGACTCATGAAACAAGATAATATTTTCGCTAATAATCAAAAAGTCGTGGATTTCGCTTTTGACGATTCTGTGGCGGATGTGTTTCCTGACATGATTCGTCGATCAGTGCCTGGATATGAAACGGTCATTTCCTTACTAGGTGTTTACGCTGGCCAGTACGCCAAAGATAATAGCAATGTATATGATCTTGGTTGCTCCTTAGGAGCAGCTACTTTGGCGATGCACCGACAAACATCATCACGAAAGTTGAAGCATATTTGCATCGATAATTCTGAGGCAATGGTGAAACGCTGCCAATCTCGTTTGGCTCGTCACATGCCTGAGTCTGATTTAGACGTCCTGTGTGAAGATATCGAGAAATCAGAGATTAGCAATGCGTCTTTAGTGGTAATCAACTTTACTCTGCAGTTTCTTTCTCCTGAGTCGCGCTTAAGCTTATTGAAAAAAGTTTACGAGGGTATGTTGCCAGGCGGAGCGTTGATCTTATCTGAGAAAATTATTTTTGATGACGAGGAAGAGAATCAACAGCAAATCGAGTGGTATCACAATATGAAGCGCTCGAATGGCTATAGTGATCTTGAAATCAGCCAAAAACGTGCGGCTTTAGAAAATGTAATGATTCCTGATACCCTGGAACAACACCAGACCCGTTTGCAAGAAGCTGGTTTTTCTCAGTCTTACCAATGGTTTCAGAGCTTTAATTTTATCTCTCTAGTTGCTTTGAAATCTTAATCAAGAATAAAGAAAGAATATAGTAATGCCTGAAAACATGATTGTTAATTTTGAAAGCTTGTATGCTGATCTGCAAGAGAATGACTTTGTCGAATGGCAAGAAGTACTTCCGCAGCAACTATCTGCTATTTTTGAAAAGCGACAACACGGCAAGAAGGAAGAGTGGGAAAGCATTCTTCAACAACTACCAGATATTCAGGCATCTAGTATTGATATTTCCGCGGATAAAGTAAGAATTGGTTCAGTTGAAGATTGCGATCATGAAACTAGTGAGTATTTGCTTTTACTGCTCAAAAAGTTACACCCCTGGCGCAAAGGTCCTTATGAATTATTTGGTATCCACATAGATACAGAATGGCATTCAGACTGGAAGTGGCAAAGAATTCAATCGCATTTAACGCCTTTAAAGAACCGAAGAGTTTTAGATGTCGGTTGTGGTAACGGCTACCACATGTGGCGTATGCTGGCCGATGGCGCAAAGTTGGTGGTTGGTGCTGACCCTAGCCAGTTTTTTCTCGTACAATTTCAGACTTTAAAGAAATACGCGGGTGAAAAACCTATACACCTATTGCCCTTCAAAGGTGAAGAGTTGCCTGCATTCAGTAAGGTATATCAGGGCAAAGGCTTTGATACGGTATTTTCAATGGGGGTTTTGTATCATCGCGTTTCCCCCATCGAACATTTACAAGAACTCAGAAGTTTTTTACGCGCAGATGGCGAATTGGTGTTAGAAACATTGGTCATCGAAGATGAATCAAATTCAGAGAGCCATGAGTTGTTATTGCCCGAAGATCGTTATGCGAAAATGCGTAATGTCTGGTTTTTACCCACCCCCCCACTTTTAGTGAGAATGTTAGAAAGAGTGGGTTTTAAAAATGTACGGGTAGTCGATATAAACCAGACCAGTATTGAAGAGCAGCGCTCGACGGACTGGATGGAATTTGAGTCACTACAAGATTTTCTTGACCCTAAAGATCATAATAAAACCATAGAAGGATATCCTGCACCCAAAAGAGCGGTCGTTATCTGTAACCGTTAAGATTCTTGAAAATACGTCCAACGATTAAGTCGATAAAAAAAGTGGCTAAATGTAGGGGGGTGACTTTTTATGATCACTATATCTACCCTTAAGCCCCAGTTTTTGATACTGTGTGCAGACTTAATAAAACCAAAAACAGATCAATCGATATGACTCAAATAATTGCCGTTGCTAATCAAAAAGGTGGTGTTGGTAAAACGACCACCAGCGTTAATTTGGCGGCCTCATTGGCGGTTATTAAGCGCCGTGTGTTAATTGTAGACATGGATCCTCAAGGTAATGCAACTACTGGTATTGGTTTAGATAAACACGAAATGCCGGTGTATTTAAGCGATGTTCTGTTGGGTGATGCAAAGGTTGAGGAAGCGATTCAAACTATCCCCAATATGTCTGTGTCTGGTTTAGCGGGTGGTCCTGATCTAACTATTGCTGAACTTGAAATGATGAAAATGGGTGATCGTGAATACCGCCTGCAAAAAGTATTACAGTCAATAAAAGGCAATTACGATTACATCATTATAGATTGTCCACCTTCACTCAATATGTTGACGGTAAATGCTTTAGTTGCAGCGAATGGGGTGCTTATTCCCATGCAGTGTGAGTATTATGCGCTGGAAGGTCTTTCTGCATTGATAGGTTCGATAGAAACCATTCGTAGCAACTCGAATCCAAAGCTGGAAGTCATCGGACTTTTAAGAACGATGTACGATCCGCGTAATAATCTGTCGCGTGATGTTTCTAATCAATTGGCCCAGCACTTTTCTGATACCTTGTATAATACGTCGATTCCACGCAATATACGTTTGGCAGAGGCGCCAAGTCATGGTTTGCCAGCATTGATGTATGATAAGCGATCAAGTGGCGCATTAGCTTATTTAGCGCTTGCAGCTGAAGTCATCCGTAAAGAATCATCTCGACAAGCTGCTTGATAGTAGTTGTTTAAGTCAGTCTAATAATCTTCGATAGGGAATTTGATAATGGTAAAAAAACCAGGACTAGGTCGTGGCTTAGACATGCTACTAAGTTCGGCTGTAAAAGATGACGCTGCAAATAAAGACAGCGAACTAAAGAAACTACCCGTTGAAAAAATCAGAAAAGGTGAGTATCAACCACGCTTATCCATTGATCCGGATGCGCTTCAAGAGCTTGCAGAGTCGATCAAAGCACAAGGATTAGTTCAGCCTATTGTCGTTCGTAGAATCGATGGCGGTGAATATGAACTAATTGCTGGTGAGCGTCGCTGGCGTGCGTCTCAAATAGCGGGTATGCATACGATTCCTGCGATTATCAGAGATATTCCTGATCAGGCTGCAGCTGCAATGTCTTTGATTGAGAATATTCAACGTGAAGATCTCAATCCACTGGAAGAAGCGATTGCAATGAGCCGTTTGATTGCAGATTTTGGTTTGACACATCAGCAGACGGCTGAATCTGTGGGGCGCTCCAGAGCCGCTGTGAGTAATCTATTGCGTTTGCTAGACCTGGAAGAAACCACCAAAGAGTTATTAGATTCAGGAAAACTTGATATGGGCCATGCGCGAGCGTTGTTGGCTTTATCAGGTACTAAACAGGTTGAAACGGCACATATTGTTGCCAGGAAAGAGCTGTCTGTTAGAGAAACTGAAAAGCTGGTAAAGAAAATAGCGAACCCCGATCTCGCTGCCGATAAAAAGACACCCGTGAAGAAAGCCTTGGAAGTGCAAAAGCTTGAAGAGTCCTTATCGCAAACCCTGGGTGCTCAAGTGGCCATTCAATATAACAATAAGGGCAAGGGCAAATTGGTTGTTGAATACAATAATTTAGATGAGCTTGATGGTATTCTCGAACATATAAAATAAACAAAGATTACTTTTAGAAAACATATAACATTTATGGACGCAGAAATTTTATTTCTTATGATGGAAAAGGATGAGTCTGAATTTTTGGCCCATGCTAATGACTATTGCGATTCTATCGATATAAAAGAGGTCACTTCAGAGTTACATATAGGCGACTGTAAACTACTGTTTACCCATTCTGTTTTAGACAATGAAACCTTGTTTTGTGGCAAGTTAGAAATCAGGCTAGGGCGCGAAGAATACAACTGCACAGATCATGCAAAAGCGATGTCAGTCTTTAGAAAATTAAGAAATTATATTAAGAAAGGCTATTGGAGCCGTTTGGCATACAATCATCAAAACAAAAAAGGAAAATTAACGCCATCCAGAAATCACTGGCTTGGGCCTGAAGCTAAAAAGTGGAAAGATACAGATTCTTCAAATCACATTTTAAAGTTATCAAAAACAAGCTGGATGGAATTTGATATTGGTTTTTAGCGTGCTTAAAACTCTGCGACAATACTAGAGGCATTTAGAGAAAACTTGGTGGCTGTAATCGCTCTTACCGGCTTAGAAAATAGATAACCCTGTACTGAATCTGCGCCTAAACTTCTGACAAGATTTAATTGCTCCATAGTTTCAACACCTTCTACAACGGATTTTACTCCTAGACGTTTTACCAAAGTAAGAGCCGATTCTAGAATCGCTTTGTTTCCATCGCTGGCGCTGAGTAATAAGCTTCTATCTATCTTTACACTATCTACAGGTAGAATAGATAAACGACCCAACGAGGAATAGCCTGTACCAAAGTCATCAATAGAAATGGAGAAACCACTCTCTTTTAACAGATTTATTGCAGGAATTAAATGGTCGGTAGGAATATCTCCGTCTTCTGTCACTTCAATACAAAAACGCTCGGTAGGCAGATTTGCATTGTGGAATGAGCTGATTAATTCGTTCAAAGTGTCAGCATTATTAAGCATGTATGGTGGCACATTGACGTTGATATCAACATTCGGTAGCTTTTCAAAGTTCTCTGCAACCATGTTAATGCAGACCTTTGTTAGCCCTGTTAATAAACCATAAGATTTGGCTTGATCAAGGAATTGACTTGGAAGTAAAAGCCCATGTTCTTCAGAATGAACCCGAATAAGTAATTCGACAGCTTTAAGTGAGCCATCGTTTAAATTGTAAATAGGCTGGAAATGAATGGGTAGATAATTTTCATCTATTGAACGTTGTAATATTTCTCTGAGTTCAAGTCTTGGCATGTTGTAGTCAACAGTAAGTTTATTTTCTCTCTCCTCATAAAGAGTAAAATCTTTGTGTAACTCCCTCGCTTTTTTCAAGGCAAGTTCAGATTGTCTAACTAATTTTTCAGGTTCAATCGGTTTTTTGCTATGACTTGCACCAAAGGTTAAAGGTACAGCTACTTTACGACCAGAAACCGTATCCCATACACCTAACTCTTGTTGAAGCCTTTCGTAAGTATTATATATTTGCTCATAAGGGGTCTGATATACAGCTAAAAAGCTATCACTACCGATGCGAGCAACAAATAAAACATCATTCAGGTTTTTTAATCTTTCGGCCAGACTGATAAGTACATTATCGCCAAATTTTCTCTCATACATGTCATTGATAGATTTGAAATCCTCAATGTTCAGAGTGAAAACTAACATGTTTTCCTTATCATCTATTAAATGACGGATACCTAAGTAATTAGGCAGATTAGTCATAGAATCGGTGAATGCAATGGATTTTAATTTTTTGCGTTGTTTTTCGTAATTACGTAGTAAAACAGAGATTCTCAAAATAACAATTAAACTCAAGATAGTACCTATTACAGCTACTAATGATGGTTCGATAGGTGAGAAGTTGAACCTCCATCTATATATCACCCCTACAGGAGTCACGAGTAAGGCAAGAATTGAAGCGGACCATAAAAACTTTAATCCTAGGATCTTTGACTTTTTTTGATCAAATTTATATTTATAATCTTCAGT
The DNA here is from genome assembly GCF_947495625.1 of uncultured Cocleimonas sp. Taxonomy (GTDB): domain Bacteria; phylum Pseudomonadota; class Gammaproteobacteria; order Thiotrichales; family Thiotrichaceae; genus Cocleimonas. Next base: position 66,327 of record NZ_CANLZW010000018.1, on the reverse strand, counting down.
GTAAATATGTAGGAAAGCGAGTAAACCTGCCAGTTTGTAACCAAACCATTCAATATTGTTTATTAATTCACTGTCACCAAAGAATTGAATGCTGTTAAACGCATTGACTAGCAAGTAAGTCGATAGAGTTAATATCAAAACTGCAGCGATAAGATCCTTGATTTTAAAAGTAATTAGAAGCTTTAGATTTACAAGGAGTAAACCCATAAATATTGCTACTAAAAGTAAATGAGAAAATTGGAGCTGCTGATGAAAGTTTAATTCTTCAAGTCCATATTTAAGTAGATTAGGCGAGAGAAAAAACAAAAACCAAATGGCAGAAAATAAACATAGAATATAATCAATGGTAAAGCCATTGATACGATAATTAGTTTCTATGCGTATGAGTAAACTAAAGCTAAAAATACCTAAAATGGCTATTCCAATATCTTTAATCCATTCATTACCTATTAAAGATGAATCCAAACCCAGATATAGCAATGAGGATATTACGTCTTCAGAAACTAGAATTAAAATTGCGACAATGAGAATACCCCATGGGTATATAGGTTTTTTCTCAATGAAAATTGCGGAAATAAGAGGAATGGCAGTTAAAACGGCTAAAATAATATTAAACGTATGCCTGATTTCTAAGTCGTTAGTAAAGAAAGCCACAAATATAGCAGTAACAAAAAGCCCAAAAGCGTACAGCTGCCAAAATATTGGCAGTCCCGCTTCTTTCATTTCATTAGATATTTGAGTAATTCTCATTTATAAGTTTTAAGAGCTTTTAAGCTTCATTATTTTTATAATTATTTGGTATTTCAACTGCTTGCAGTCGTATAAAATATATTGCAAAAGCTTTTTATGGCTTAGGTTAAGAGTAACGAACTTATATTCTAATTATAATTATTTTGGGTTAATAAAATATTTATTTCCTTTTATACAAGAGAGTTTAAATCAATAAAGTAATTATGTTCAATAAATCTGACGAGTTGCACTTTTATTATTAACTTTTTTATCAAAATTGTTTTTGTATTTCTTCTTTTATCTTGTCTCTTATGATTCTTTTTAGTTCTTTAGTGTCATTTTTTTGTGAGTTTCTGTTGGTGGGAGTAGGGTTGTTAGCCGCAATTGTAAATGTTTGAACGGTTGTTTCTCCAGACGCAACTCTTACAACTTCACTGCCACTCAGGCCTCTGTAACTAACACTGACAGTGTGTCTTCTTGGTGCCAATTCAAACTCTCCGGTAGAAACTCCATTTGCTCTGGCAACTATTCGACCTCTCATGTCTTTAACAATGAGATTGCCTTTTAGAGGTCGTCCGGCTTCATCAATAATTCTGCTTCTTAAAAGTCCTTTACGAACACCAAAGTCACTAGTTCTAAAAATTAAACGTGTATTTTGGTTTTCTCTGATAACTACATTTTGTCTACGACGATTATTTTGATAAATCGCTGTGACAACATACTCACCCGTATCTAATTTAAAATTGCCTGATTTAACACTTGTTAGCTCTACTATTTTTTTACCGGCTTTTGTCGCTACTATAAAATGAGTATTTAAATTCTGATTTGATCCATTTTGGTTATTTCCAGGTTGCATTAATACATTTAAAAAGCCACTAGGAATAACGCCGTTGTTTATAGGTTTAGCTGGTTTCTGAGGCGCAAGTACGGCTGTTTTTTCTGGAGTAGATGACGCCACAGTATCCATCAAAAAGGTTTCGCTTAAATTTTGATTGGCAGAAACACGAATCGTTTTAACGTTGTTTCTTCTGTTATTTGATCTAACTGTAACTTTATATACGCCTGGTGCTAGCTGAAAAGTTCCAGAATCTACATAGACTTTTTTATCCAGATGTTTGCCAGCGGGGGTTTGAATATAAATATTAGATTTAATGGGTCTATTATCTGAGGCGTTTCTTGCCAATATGGTGATATTAGAATTCTGAATTGGAGTTTGTTCAGCCTGAGTTTCGACGGTAGTTTGAATATTCTCCTGATTAGAATCTTGCTGAGGCTCTACCGCTTTGATAGTGACATTATCAGTGATCTGGGTACCATTCTCGTTTGAAGGATCTACTGTAACAGGCTCAATAGAAGCAGTATTGTTTGAAGTGTCAGGAGTATTAACGACGACTTGAGGTGCATCAAAACGGAAAATTTCACTCAGACCTTTTCCTGCAATGACTCTAATATTTTTATTAGATTGCCCGGTAGGGCCAACCACCCGAATTTTATAATTACCCTGAGCTAGTGATATTTCAGTCTTGGTTACAGATTTTAATTCCTGAACTAAGTTTCCTTGTGCATCAGAAATAACAATATCTGCATTCACTGGTGTACTTGAGCGAGTATCAAAAACTCTTATTAATACGCGTCCTTGTGCTGCAGCTTCTTGCAGCTTAAATGTTTCCTTGGTTGATTCTCCTGCTTCTACAATGACTGTGCGGAAATCACTGATACTTCCACTTCTTACGGTTACTTTATAACTGCCAGCATCAAGTTTAAACAGGCTGTTGGTAACATTATTTCTGGAGGCTACGGTTTCACCGTTATCCTTTTGAACGATAAAGTTTGATCTTACTGCCTTATTTCCAGCGTTTGTTGAAATAGCAGAAACTTGTAATATTCCTATGGTAAGTGGTGGTTCTAGTTCGAAAACTTGAGCGATCTTTGAATCGGCGGTAATCGTTAGTTGTTGAGTTTTTTCTACCGTTGGAATCGGTCTTCCAGACTGATTAGGTGCGGGTGTTAAAGTCGCTGTGATTTTGTATTCACCAATAGGTAGCTTATAGGTAGCTGTGTTTACATTACTTGTTTTAGCAACTTCAGCATTTTCTTTGTCTAAAATAACAAATGCAGCGTTAAGCTTTTCTCTATTTTCCGGATTGACAGAACTTACCGTTAACATTCCGTATTGTACTTCTGCGGGCTCTTCTGGTTCTTTCTCTCCTTCTAAAACAGGTTTGTCTGCATCGTTCGTGGAATTTGCAGACTCTTCAAGATTTGTATTTGTTGGATCAGAAGTGAGTTGGTCAGATTGCTCTAAATTATTATTGGTATTGTTATTTGAATTTTCTGTATCTGTTGAGTTTTGCGGATTAATGCTGATAGATGGCGCTGCTATATTCGAAGAGTTCCCTGATGTTGAATTATCAACATTGGAGGTATTATCAGTGGATTTGTTTTTATCTAATAAACTCATTGTTCCTACTATGGCTAGTATTAGAACGATGCCAATCATGATGCCTTTTAATAACTGAGACATTCCACCAGAGCTACTCATAAACAATCCTGTTTAAGTCATTTTTTAAAGAGCAAATAATACAACATTTCGCTTGAAAAGTTATCAAATGACCATACATTTTTTGTCATCATTTATTAGAACTACCACAGGATAAATTAGGAAATTAACAATGGCTGAAACTAAAGCAAAAAAAGAGAACATGGAATTCCAGACAGAAGTAAATCAATTACTTCATTTAATGATTCATTCTCTCTATTCAAATAAAGAAATCTTTGTACGTGAACTGATATCTAATGCTTCAGATGCATGCGATAAATTACGTTTTGAAGCAATTTCGGATGATTCGTTATACGAAGGTGATCCGGAATTACGCATTGAAGTAAATTTTGATGAAGAAGCGAATACTGTCACTATCCGTGATAACGGTATCGGTATGACACGCGAAGATGTTATTAACAACATCGGTACCATCGCAAAATCTGGAACAAAAGAGTTTTTGTCAAAACTCTCTGGTGATGCGGCAAAAGATTCAAATCTGATTGGACAGTTTGGTGTAGGTTTCTACTCCTCATTTATTGTTGCGGATAAAGTAACCTTAACCACTAGAAAAGCAGGGGATAAATCTGATAAAGCAGTCGTATGGGAATCAAACGGTGAGAATGGCTTTACATTAGAAGATACAACTAAAGACACTCACGGAACGGAAATCGTTTTACACCTTAAAGAAGAAGAAAAAGAGTTTGCCAACGATTATCGCTTACGTTCAATAATTTCAACGTATTCAGATCACATTCCTTTACCTGTAAAAATGCTTAAGCGTGATGAAGAAGGCAAGCTTACTGAAGAATGGGAAGTCGTAAATAAAGCAAATGCACTTTGGACAGAATCTAAAAGCAATCTTAAAGATGAAGATTACCAGGAATTCTATAAGCATATCGCTCATGACTGGGAAAACCCTTTAGCGTGGAGCCATAACAACGTAGAAGGAAAGTTAGAGTATAAATCACTACTTTATATTCCTTCTAAAGCACCCTTCGATCTTTGGGAGCCAGAGCAAAAGAACGGTATCAAGCTTTATGTTCAACGTGTCTTCGTTATGGATGACACTAAAAACTTAATGCCTCATTACCTACGATTTGTTCGTGGTGTTATCGATTCTAATGATTTACCGTTGAATGTTTCTCGAGAGATCTTGCAAAGCAATCATGTTGTAGAGTCTATGCGGAAAGCGTCTGTGAAGAAGGTTCTCGGCTTGCTAGAGAAAATGGCGAAGAACGATAAGGAAGATTATCAAAAATTCTGGAATGAATTCGGACGTGCTTTAAAAGAAGGTCCGGGTGAAGACATGGCAAACAAGGAACAAATTGCCAAGTTATTACGTTTCTCATCAACGAATACGGATTCAGAAGAACAAACAGTCACCTTAGAAGACTATGTTTCTCGCATGAAAGAAGAGCAGGAAGAAATCTACTACATTACAGCAGAAACCTTCGCCTCTGCTAAAAACAGCCCTCATCTCGAAGTATTCCGTAAAAAAGAGATCGAAGTTTTATTACTAAGTGACCGCGTTGATGAATGGTTAGTCAATGGTTTACAAGAGTTTGATGGCAAGAAACTTCAATCAGTTGCTAAAGGCGAGCTTGATTTAAGTAAGTTCGATACTGAAGAAGACAAAAAAGAGCAGGAAGAAACGGATAAGAAAGCTGACGGTATTATCAAGCATCTAAAAGAAGTGCTTGGAGAGCAAGTTGAAGATGTAAGAGTCTCTCATCGCCTAACTTCTTCTCCATCATGTATCGTATTAAACGAACAAGACATGGCGTTATACATGCAAACGCTTATGAAGCAGGCGGGTCATGATATGCCTTCTAATAAGCCTGTGTTGGAAATTAATCCAACTCATCCACTGATTGAGCGCATGGAAGCAGAAACCGATGATGAGCAATTTGCTGATTGGGCTGCGATTTTATTCGATCAGGCGCTTTTAGCAGAAGGCGCACAGCTTGAAGATCCAGCAGGGTTTGTTAGTAAGCTGAATAAGTTGATGCTAAAGATGTCTTAGTTTTAACTTTATAATCGATTTTAAATCGTTGTTTGAAGGCGCAGAGTTAAATCTGCGCCTTTTTTTATTGTGGAAAGACACCCCCCCACTTTAAGGCCATTTTTTCAAAGAACAATTATAATGGGATGCATACCATTCTTGTTTCTTAGCTCTCTTTTTAAGACCACTTATCTGATAGTTTCTGATAAGTGTTGATGTTTACCCGAATATTGGTAATCTTGAGGGTATAAATAAAAATAATTGGTTAGTTTGTTTGGAGTAAATACTCATTATATATCAGTAGTATGAATGTAATGCCTGAAAGGCAACCCAAAAAAATTTGTTACTCAATATATTAAAAATAATAGAAAGTAATATTAAATGCATACAGTAAATAAAAAACAGCAAGGATTTTCAATGATTGAGGTGTTAGTCAGCCTTATTGTCATTGGTGTTGGCATGCTTGGACTGAGTGGATTACAGATCGCATCTATGAAAGGCACTAACAATGCACACTCAAGAAATGTTGCGAGCATGTTGATTATGGGGCTCGGAGATAAAATGCGCGCTAATCCAACAGGGGCCGATGGTGGCTTCTATGATAACGATGTCAACTGTACAAAAAATGAAACACAGTGCAGAACGAATACTTTTTGCTCCCCAGAGAAAATAGCACGATTAGATGTACAAGAAATTATGTGTGGTATTTATAAATCTGGAAAAAGAGAAGGCGGTGTTCAAAATTTAATTCCTGGCGGTGTATTAAGCATTACCTGTCCAGATGGTTGTAACGTTGGCAATGCAGAACACACTGTAAGTATTAGTTGGAGTGGCAATGCTGTCCACCAAGATCAATCAGGCGATGACCTTGAATACTCGGTTGAATCGATCATTATTCCCTGATACTAAAAATAAACAGTTATGAATGGCAACAAAAAAATGTATAAAAAACAAAAAAAATCAAATATTTATCAACAATCAGGCCTGTCATTGATCGAGCTCATGATTTCTATGGTGGTTGGTTTGTTTTTGTTAGCAGGAGTGGTAACTAACTTTACGAGTACCAAAAATGCAGATGTAAAGCGTGATGCGGTCAGCGAAATGGATGCTAATGCAGCAGTGGCTTTTGGTATATTAAGGCAGGCTATCACTCATGCTGGTTATACATCTATTGAAAATGTTCAGTTAAAAGATAATAAACCTTTCTTTACGACGTCAGATGGTAATTTAACAAATCCGACGTGCAGTAATGGAAGTCTGAGGGATGTTAATCCACCTGCACCTAATCGAAGAACTAGAGATTCAGCAACAAGGGATTTTTTGTCTGTCATGTATCTGGCTGATAATCCGTGTAAAGCGGGCCTTAATAGCTGTCCAGATGTAGCAGACATAAACCCAAATGCATTAATTTATACCGATTGCACAGGTGGTGGATCTACTAGAGATGCACGCACAGTAGCGTGTAGTACTGATCCAGTAAAAGGCATTAGAGATAATAAGAGAGATGCCTTGATTTATAACTCATTTTATTTAATTAAAAACATCTCAAGTCCAAATAACAGGGTTTTTTATTGTGAGGGAAGCAGAGGAGGATCTCAACCAATTGTAGAAAATGTAGAAGCCATTCAGTACCTCTATGGAGTGATGGCCGATACAGGTAACAAGGTTTATAGAACGGCCAATCAGGTGGAAGCTGATGATCAATGGGCTTTAGTAACCAGTGTGCAAGTTGGCTTGTTATTACGTTCCTCACGTCAAAATGTTTTGGATTCTCCAAGCACCAAAAAAGAATATTTCTTACTTAAAACTAAGGTCACCGTTGCGGATGCTGATTTAAGGCGTTTATTCCGCGTTTATACAACCACAATCAACCTTGAGAATAGAAATTCTGGAGCATTATTATGAGTTTTAATCGTAAATACACTTTATCGCGAAGACAAAGAGGAGCTACTTTATTTACCTCGTTAGTTTTTCTTGCGTTGATGACAATAGTGAGTGTGTCTGCATCCAAAATTTCCATGATGGATGTCTTGATTTCAGGAAACAACGAACAGAGTATGAGAGTTTTTCAAACAACAGCAAATGACTTAAAGAAATTAACAACCCCGGTAAATTTCTATGAAGCATACATTGTCAATGAACACGGTGCTCCCTGGACTCATGAACTCCCTAGTGAGCCCACCAAAGAACAAAAAATCACAAGCCGAAATAAGGAGTACTACTGTGGAGGTTTTAATGGTTTGGCGGTGAGTTTGGGCTCGGATACTTCACCGTGTTTTTTATTTGATTTCAATGTAAATGGCAAGTTGCCTAATTCAAGTATTCGAGACGCACATTTTCGCGGAGCTGGAAAGGAATTTCCAAATACTTCTAGAAACAGCAGTTTAAATTAATATTTACCTTTATAAATAATGATAAAAATAATTCATCCTCAAAGGATCGGAACTATGAAAAATCTAACGAATAACTTAAAAACAACACTTAAAACCTTTCTTGCCTTATCTATAGTGGCATCAGGGGTTGGCGTATATGCTGATGATACAGAGGTGTTTTATTCAGTTAATGTATCAAAGCCTAACTTGCTCTTTGTGTTAGATAATTCTGGTAGTATGAATTCTAATTTACCTGGAGGTACTCAGTCAAAACTGTCTATTTTGCAGCAAGCTGTTCAGCAAGTTTTATTAGATGCTCCTGATAATGTAAATATAGGTCTTATGCGTTTTGGCCCTGGTATGAATGGCTCAGAATGGACTACTTCAAATGAGGGGAATAGAACACATGGAGTTTCGGGGGTATCATTTCCATTAAGGGACATAAATTCTAAAGCTCGGGATGTTATTCCAACCACTGGTGATGTTTATGGTTTAGGTGTATACCCCACCGCAGATGAACAAGTCAGAAACTACGCTTCACGGGTAGTTAATAATTGGACTGCCAGTGGTGGTACACCTCTAGTAGGAGCCTTGTACGAAGCGGCTCTATATTTTCGTGGTGAGGAAATGAGGTACGGTTATGATTCGCCAACCGGGGCTACAGGAGTGGGGGCGCATCCAACGACTTATTCAGGGTCTATTATTACTAATAATGTTTCTACATCTACAAGAGATTATTCACAGGCCCCTAAATACACCTCACCTATAAATAGTAGCTGTCAGGCTAATTATATTGTGATGATGTCTGATGGTCAGCCTACTTATTATTATGATGGTAGCGCGAATACTCAAGGAGCTGCTTGGTCAGAAAGTCGAGGCCCATTTGCGCAAATCATGCAGGGCAATTCGGGTTTTGGTAATCTAGCCTTAAATATTTCGGATTGTACAGATACTCCCAGTACATTTGCCGCAGGTAAATGTGGCCCAGAATTAACTCAATATATTGCGACTAATGATAATGTACCAGACCCAACAGGCAGTTTTCCAGAAGGAAAGTATGGGAATCAGATTATTGAAACGTTTACAATTGGTTTCGGAACAGGTGCAGGTACCAATACAGAGTCTTATTTAAAGAGTCTTGCCACATATGATGATGAGAACTCCGGTACCAATGATGATGGTTATTTCTTAGCCTCAAGTCCTACTGAGCTAGCTGCGGCTTTTAAGAAAATTCTTGAAGAAGTAGTAGAACCTAAAGGTACGTTAGCCTCGCCAGGGTACAGTGTAAATGTTAAGAACGGCCTAGAGCACGAAAAAGATATTTATATTCCTGTGTTTGATCGTAAGAACACATCACGCTGGTCTGGTAACTTGAAGAAGTTTAAAATTGTAGATGTCGATGGAAGGCGTTTAATTCGTGGTAAAAACAATCAAAATGCAACAGATGAGTTAGGGGGGTTCACTGCAAGTGCCCTGGATTACTGGTCAGATAGTCCAAATTCAGATCCAGATGGAAAAGCCGTTGAAAAAGGTGGTCTGGCAAATAAATTAACGGATCCTGCTGCAAGAAAAATTTACTCGAATCTGACCGGTGATACAAATATTGCTCTAAGTGTTGGTAATGATAATAAGTTAGACATGTCAGTAAACCCCAATATTTCAAATGCTGATCTGGGTTTGTCTTCTTCATCAAACCTTGCGTATCGTACTCAAATCGTTAACTTTATGCGTGGTTGGGATCAAGGGCTTTATAATGCCTCATCTTCTTCGCCTGGTACTCCGCGTCTCCATATGGGCGACATGCTACATTCAGAGCCCTTGGTCGTAACGTATGAGAAAGGCTCATCTTCTGGAAGCGGCAAGCAGCAATATATATTTGCTGGAACTAATGAAGGATATCTTCACGCTTTTGACACTGAGACTGGAGAAGAGAAATTCGCATTTATTCCCGCTGAATTATTAAAAACACTTTCAGAGCCGCAGTTCCTAAACACAGGTAATCAAGATGATCATAAATATGGTGTTGATGGATCTTTAACTTACTGGTTTAAAGGTGGAGATGACGGTTCTGTTAATAGTGGTGATCAGATAATAGTATATTTCGGGCTTCGAAGAGGTGGTTCATCCTACTATGCGCTAGATGTTACTGATATAGATAATCCAGTGCTTTTGTGGAAAAGGTCATATGACTCTAGCATAGTTGGAAATAAATCAATGGGGCAATCTTGGTCTGTACCGTACCTTGATAAAGTTGGAGTGACTGGTTCTACTTGTATTGACGGCAGTCTGAACTGCCAGGAAGTAGTTATTGTTAGTGGTGGTTATGACGAGGATGAAGATAGAGATAGTGGTGAGCGTACTTTTTGTGCCAACGAAAATTCTATATGTAATATACCTACAGGTAAGTCAGTTACTGTTTGGTACGGAGCAAATGATACTTGGGTATCAAGAGAAAACGTAACCGGCGATATTGCTTGTAGAAATAGTGTATTTGGTGATCCTCTTGTTGGTGTCTTCAAAACATGTGAAATTGAGGAGGATGATGGAGGTTATAATTCAACAATGGAAGTGACAGCAGATGTAGGAAATGACATACAAATTTATAATGCTGATAATGGTGATTTAATTTGGTCTATGCCTGATTCAATGAGGTCGCAGATTCAAAGTAGTATTCCTGGTGGTGTTCGAGTTCTTGATACGAATTATAATGGTTTAATAGATCGTATGTATTTTGCAGATACAGGTGGTAACGTATGGCGATTGGATCTAAGTGAAACATTGAGTTCATCTGATAATTCTTCTGTTTTAACTAAACTAGCATCCTTAGGCGGGTCAGGTAGTAATTCACGTAAATTCTATAATGAGCCAGATGCCGCAAAGATGATATTGAACGGTAAAACGGTCTTTGCAATTTCTATAGGTAGTGGTTTTAGAGCTGGTCCATTAGATAAGGCTATCTCAGATAATTTCTTCGTATTAATCGATGAATCTCCTTACACTGCTTACACGGATGTAAACCCTAAAGCGACTTCGGCGATAGTAACAAGTGACTTGGCAACGTTAAATGTTAGTCTTACAGGTTCATCACAGGTAGATTCTATTAAAGATGCCAATAAAAGAGGTTGGGTTGTTAACTTTGCTGATGCTGGAGAAAAAGTGTTGGGTGGTGCTTTAACCGTTGATGGTGGAGTTATTTTCACTACATTAGTACCTGAAGTAATAACTAATAACAGTTTAATAGATCAATGTGCAGCACCTGCAACTCAATCTAGGTTATATGCGATAGATTTACTAACAGGTGGAGCAATTCTTGATTTGAATGGTGATGGTGTAGTTACAGCTGACGATATTGGCGAATTACAGGGTACAGAGATTCTTAACAAAGTTCAGATTGTCTATAACCCGCCAGTAATAACTGAAGAAACGAGTGATGATGGTGAGCCTACTGGCGATAAATCATGTACTCACCCAGTTGATATTCGTGCAGGTAAGAAGCTGTCTCAATCATCAGGGTATGATGCATGTCGTTTAGAGTCTGTTTATTGGAGTGATCCTCAAGCAGAATAGAAAGTTTTAAGTCTAATATAAGGAGAGGCTCTGAATATGAAATATAAATACAAAATGTTAGCTACTGTTTTAGTATTAAGTGCGCAAGCTATACTTTTTACTAAAACGGCTGATGCTGCAATATTTAAATGTGTAAATGAACAAGGGGCAACTTTCTATAATGATAAACCTTGCCCTAAAGAGAATGTTGAAACAAAGATGAAAGCAGTTAAAGCACCTAAAGACCCATATATTCCTCAGGATATTAAAACTGTAAATATAAATAACGATGTGAATGCAAATGGAGTTTTTGTCGGTGTAAGTTCAAAAGAAGGAGAACTAAATAAGAAACCAAAGGGCAGTAAGTTGTCCCATTATGTTGGTGAACAAGAAAAAGCTACAATTTCAAAACCTGAGTCAGGAACTAACATTGACGTATCGAATTCAAAAAATAAAAACAGTAATAGTTCTCAACCTTCTCTAAAGTCAACGGAGCCTCCTGGAATTATTGAGTAATATAAGGGAGGAATTCCCTTTCTTTGTATGATTGAATATTATTGAGAAAGCGTTCTCTTATCTCGCTTCTGTTTATATAAGAGTATCTTTAGTTGTTTGATTGAAACATGCTTATTAATAGTTTTATCTTCAAACTATATTAATTTATTTATGTCTAAGTTTTTGATCACTCCCATTAAATAAAGTAAAAGAATTCATTTTTGTTTGACTAAATTTATTATGCAAAAGTAATTTTTTATTGGTGGGGTAGTTCCTTAATATATAAATCCTGTTTCGCATAAGGTATTTCAATATTTTCTTCATTGAATCTTTTGTAAACGGCACTATTCAACTTGTGTAAGGTTCGGCCCCTTAATTCTGGGTTTTCTATCCAGCAAAGAAGCTCAAAGTCGAGACTGGATGCGCCAAATGTACGAAAGCGTACTCGAGGTTCGGGTGACTTGGTAACCAAAGGCTCATTCTCTGCAATTCGCATCAAGATATCATCTACCTGGTCGATATCAGTGCCATAAGCCACGCCAACTTTTACTTCTATCCTGAATTTTGGATGTGGTCCGCCACTTTGATTGGTGACTTTACTATTGCCCATAATTGAATTTGGTACAGTTACCTCCACATCTCCACGAGTTATCAAGCGAGTGCTGCGCAATCCAATATGCGTAACTTTACCTCGTTGGTTGCCATCTAAAACAATATAATCACCAATTTTATAAGGTGTATCTGCGAGGATAAATACGCCAGAAAAAAGGTTGGCAAGTGTATCTTTGGCTGCAAAACCTACAGCGATACCGACGATACCCGCAGAAGCTAACCAAGCTGTCATATCGACTCCCCATATTTGGAAAATGATATAAACAGCAACTGCGACAATTAATAGTTTTGATACGTTATCAAATAACGGAAGTGTCTGAGGTTGGATGAGCCTTACGTTATTATTGCCAGCACCCCAAGCCAATTGTTGCAGAATAATTTTGGATACTCTCACCAAAGCAATCATCCAGATAATGACACCTAGAGTTTTAAATCCGAAGATTAAATAATCGGTGAGTTTATCAGTCAGAGGCATTCGATTAACGCCAGCAGAAAAGCCAGTCATCAATAGTGAATAGTAAATAGGGGGTCTGGCTATGGCGAGTAAACGATCATCGAGAAAAGATTTTGTTTTACTGGTTAAGAATTTTAATATGCGGAAGATAAACCAGGAAATAATTGATGCAAAAAGAAAAGTCGCACACATAATGGCAATACCTTGAGGCCAGGGTTCACCATCAAAGTAAGCCAGTAAAGGGGCAAGATACTGTTCAAAGTTTTCCATTGTGTTTCTCGGCAACTCAAATAATTTCGCAACTGTAGCAGATAGTGTTGTAAATAGAAAAACACACCCCCCTACTTATAGGCACTTTTTTATAAGCTATTTTTCATAGTAAATAAATACCACCGTTTGATTTAGAAAGCTTGTGAATCATTTTTAATAACGATAAAATCCCCACCTTGCTTTTTTAGTAGCAAACTTAAATCCTTCTAAGAAGTGCAAATTTTCTTGGGGATAGTTACTAAAAACTTTGCAGGCGCGTAGCTCAGTTGGTTAGAGCATCGTCATGACATGGCGAGGGTCCTCGGTTCGAGTCCGAGCGTGCCTACCAAGCACTAATATCTAGATGTTTAAAAATATCCTAAGAATCAATAATAACAATGGTTTAGCTAGTATTTAAGCATCTAGGTATTCATTTAAGTTTGCTGGTATTAAATTTTAAAGCTGGTATATTTGCTGGTATTACAAATAATACATAAAGTTCATACCAGCACTTATGGCTAAGTACACAACTAGCAACCTCAACATATCAACAGTTACCAAGGCAAAGCCAAAAGACAAGCTTTATCGTTTGCGCGATGGTGGGGGATTATTTTGTGAAGTTTTAACTACTGGCGCTAAGGTGTGGCGGTATAACTATCGCATTCATGGTAAGCAGAAAACTTTCACTATTGGTAAATTTCCTGATACCAGCATATCTGAAGCACGTACCAGCAGAGATGAAGCTAAAAAGCTGGTATCTTCTGGAATAGATCCTTCCCAACAAAAACAAATTAATAAGAAAGCACTGACGGAGAACACTTTTCAGAAAATAGCTGAAGTTTGGCTAAAGCATCAAAAGCCTGAGTGGTCAGCAGAACATTATCGAAGAACTAAGAGCTATTTAGAACGCGATGTTTTCCCTTGGCTTGGTAATAAGGAAGCAAAATCAATCGAAGCTCCCGACATAATACCAATCATTATGAAAGTCTCAGATAGAGGTGCTGTAGATGCTGCAAGTCGTGTAAAGGGGTTTATTCAGCAAGTATTTGATTATGCTTTAGTGCATGGTAAAGCTTCAAGAAATCCAGCTAAAGATATTAATTTGCAGTTGATACTACCAAAACGAATTAAAAAGCATTTTTCAGCAATTACCGACCCTGTAAAGCTTGGCGAATTGTTAAGAGCTATTGACGGGTATCATGGTTCTATTGTAGTTAGGCAGGCTCTAAAACTTGTGCCAATGGTTATGGTCAGACCTAGCGAATTAAACAATGCAGAGTGGATTGAGTTTGATCTTGATTCGTCTATGTGGACGATACCCGCAAAACGCAGAAAACTACCTACTCATATAAAAAACGCAAATAAGCCAGAGGATGAACATCAAGTTCCTTTAAGTTCTCAGGCGGTGACAATTTTAAAAGAAGCCTATCAATACACTGGTAAAAGTAAATATGTTTTCCCTTCTGCTAGGGGTCGTTCAAGACCAATGAGCAACAATGCAATAAGAGTAGCTCTTAGATCAATGGGTTTTGATAACGATACTATTACTACTCATGGTTTTAGAGGCGTTGCATCTACATTTTTAAATACATTAGGTTACAGAAGCGAAGTAATAGAAGCTCAGCTTGCTCATAAAGAAAAAAACCATGTTAGGCGTGCTTATAATCATGCAGATTACTTGCAAGAAAGAACAGTTATGCTTCAAAAGTGGGCTAACTATTTAGATGATTTGAAGAATGATTGTGAAGATTCATTAATAGTAAAAAGTGTTTCGCATTAAAAAAGTTGATGGTTAATGAAAATAATAATAATTAAAGCTGTTATTTTGATTGTAAATTGTTTATTTACGATAGGGGAGAGGTTACGTCATGTCTTCACGTTTTTTCTAAATAATTTTTTTGAAAAACCAATTCTCGAAGAGAAAAAATTTAAAAAATACAAAATTTTACCTTTTTTGCACCATAGGACAAAAGATTATTATCCTTATCCAATTCATGATTGGAAGGATGAGACATTTTATTTGAAAAGCCGTTCTACAAAGGAATGGGCATGGGAATTTCTTAGAAGGAATAAAAATTATCAATATGATTATGATAGATGTAAATTAAAAGGGCATTTTCCAGAGTTCAACAGAATTAATCCAAAACACATTACTTTAGAATTTCAAAAAAAGATAACAGAAAGGTTTAACGAAAGTGGTTCAAGCTCTGGAGAAATTGAATTTATAAACAACCAAATTTTTGACTACTACGCTCGATCGATTGAACAAAAGGATGATACGACTGTTTCACTTTATGAAGCAATTCATGAAAAATATGGACTTTCATTTATAGGTCATCATTCTGACCTAGATCCTAGGTTCGAGATCTCAGAAATTGGTTTTTTTTCGGCAAAGACTGAGTTCATAGACCAAAAATACTATGATTCTGTTCTAAGCAAGCAAAAGAGTCTAGCTCCTATCAGTCCCGAACATTTTGTAATGAGATTTAATGCTAAAGAAGATATATCAAGTCAAATAAGCATTGCTAAAAAGTCTCTTGACATGTTGCGTGAAAAACATGGGAAGAATCATGAAGGTAAATTAACTGCTGAAAAAAACTATATTAAATATATAAGGGTTTTAGATGCTATTTCAGCAGGGATGAATCTTGACGATGATTATAAAGAAATTATGAAAGTAGTAGACCCTGAGACATGGGATGTATGGATTGCTAATCAGACGAGTACATATCCTAAAAACTATGTTGATGGTTGGATAACGTCGGCAAAAGAATTATCAAATACTAAGTATCTCACTTTGTTAAATAAAAAATTATTAATTTAGAATTCTCTATAAAACGATATTTTTCCACTGTATTTGTTTATTTTTGAAAGTAATACAGTGAAATATTATTATTTCAAGTAGACCATTCTCCTATCTTTAAACAACCTGATAGGTGAATATGATGCAAGAAAGTATTTCAAACGCCGAGCTATTAATCACGCTTGGTAACATTAGCAGTTCAACTTTAAATCGTGAAATCAAAGAAAATGGATTCCCAACTCCTGAAAAAATAGGTGCCTCTCTCTACTTTAAATCTGAGTCGGTAGCTAATTGGTTATCAAACATAGCTAATAGAAAAGTATCCTTAAATGATCGCTTACTTTCCTCCAAGCAAATAGAAGTAATATTCAATCGCTCTTCTGCTTGGGTTTGGATGCACTTTCAGAAAAATAAAAAAATGAAAAAGAAGGCTATTTATATTCGTAGTCGTCCTTATTGGCTTGAATCAGATATTCATGCAGATCAAGAGTTGTGCAAATACCTTAAATTGCTGAACCAATCTGAAGTTCGGGAGGTTGCATCATGAATAATCTATATAAATTAGCTCACGTAAGTACTAAATCCCTCAAAAAATCGCACAATATAGCTAAGCCTATTTTATGCATTGCTCATAACCAAAGCACAAATAATGTGAGGGGGAAGAATGACATACATTAAAAAACCCGCTTTCAGTGCTGGTAACACTGAGCGGGCTTATAAAAAGACTATTGAATCAAGTCATGTTAATTCTAACACAACAAATTTATATGATGCTATCTCTGCATTTCAGTTAGTTCTTGAAGATAATGAATTA
The DNA here is from genome assembly GCF_947495625.1 of uncultured Cocleimonas sp. Taxonomy (GTDB): domain Bacteria; phylum Pseudomonadota; class Gammaproteobacteria; order Thiotrichales; family Thiotrichaceae; genus Cocleimonas. The sequence goes on along the minus strand of NZ_CANLZW010000018.1, from coordinate 49,709 downwards.
GGTTATTTGAATGATATTAAAGTAGATGCAGGTATCCAGCGATTTAAATTGGACTCTGATAAAGGTAATGCAAAAAGTGGTTGGTACGTTTTCTATTCGAATGCAGTTGTTTTTGCAGGTGCTTACGGGAATTGGAAAACCGGACTTAATGAGAGTTGGCATTTTAAAAGGAATAATAAACCCCTTTTAATAAAAGAACGTTCAGCATTAAAGAAAATTCGTGATGATATGTCTAAATATCAACAGGCTGAAAAAGAGAAGAGATACGTAAAAGCGAGACGAATAGCTAATAGTGTTTGGGAAAGTAGTTTGCCAGCATCCCCGAATCATCCTTATTTGTTGAAAAAACATTGTATGGATGCTGCTAAGTCATTAAGGGAACAAAAAGGTAATTTACTGGTACCTCTTTACAATCAAAAGCAGCTTGTATCAATTCAGTACATAAACAAACATGGTAAAAAATTCTTTGCTAAAGGTAGTCAATTAAAAGGCTCTTATTTCATGTTTGGGAATATCAAGCAGCCATTTGATGTTGTTTATATTTGTGAGGGTGTTTCTACAGGATGGACAGTTTACATTCTCTCAGGATTTTCCCCAGTATTTTGTGCCATGAATGCAGGTAACCTGACAGCCGTTTCTCTTTCCGTAAGAAAGTGTTGGCCTGATATTAAAATTGTAATCTGTGCAGATAATGATGTTAAAGAGAATAAAGATGTACCAAATATTGGAGTTGAAGAAGCGACAAAGGCAGCATTAGCAGTCAATGGAAGGGTGTCTACGCCTAATATGCCTCATGGTGGGAAATGTGATTTTAATGACCTATATATTTTAGCCATAGAATCAGAAAAGAAATCAATCGGAGGCGGATCCGATGAAAATTAATGATGTTGAAAAACAATTAATTAATGATGATGCGCCTAAAATACAGAAAGAGAATAACGATCAAGAAGTTAAAAAATCAAAAGCAGATAAGCTTGTTGAATTGATAAGTATTAATGCATCTCTATTTCATAATATGGATGATGAAGTATTTATAAGCTTCGAAGTCAATTCAAACGACTCATCAGAAACTCACTTTGAGAACTGGAAGCTTGGTTCCCAAGGTTTCAAAAATTGGGCTTCATACCAGTTTTATACTCATTATGAAACAACTCCTGGCGACGCTTCAATTAAAGATGCAGCAGATACCTTATATGGTTTAGGTTTATACAGAGGTGATGAGATAGAGGTTTATGCTCGTTATGCTCTTCATGAAAGTAAGGTGTATGTAGACTTGGGATGTCCAAAATGGAAAGCAGTTGAAGTCTCTCGTAAAGGTTACAAAGTAATAGAAAGTAGCAATGTTCCTGTTAAGTTTGTTCGGTCAAATACAACTAGAGAAATACCTATTCCGGTCAAAGGAGGTAATATCTCTTTGATATGGAAGCATCTGAATATTGAATCAGAAGATTCGCAATTCTTGTGTTTAGCATGGATTTTAGAATGTATGCGAATTAATAGGCCATACCCTGTGCTTGAAATCACTGGTGAACAGGGTTCTGCAAAGAGTACTTTCCAAAAGCGTCTAAAAGAAATAATTGATCCTAATAAGGTAGATCTTAGGAGTGCGCCTCGTGATGTGGAACGAATTTATTTCACAACACAACACAATCATCTAATAAGTTATAACAATCTTTCTCATCTGACTGCTAACACACAAGATGCACTTTGTGCGCTATCAACGGGTGGAGGTGATGCTTCCAGGAAACTATATAGTGATAGTGAGGAAAAAGTTTTGGAAGCTATGCGTCCAGTTGTGATAAACGGCATTACGCCGCTTGCAACACGTCCTGACCTAGGTGATAGGACTATTGCAGTTCAACTCCCAAGAGTCGTAGGTTATATCACTGAGTCAGAGTTAAATAAAAACTGGGAAAAAAACCAGCCAATGATAATGGGCTCTTTGTATGAGCTGCTAAGCCTAGTACTCGCTGAGTTGCCTAATATAAAAAGACTTGATAAACCTCCACGAATGGCTGATTTTGCTTATTTAGGACAAGCTATGCTTAATGTACAGGGCATTGAGAAATCATTCACTGAAATATTTAAAAGAAATCGTGACAGAGTAGTATTGCGTGTAATCGAATCATCTGTTGTTGCTCAGGCTCTAATCAACCTCATATCAAATGAGGGTGATTTCTATGGAACAAAGGGACATTTACTGGAGCGACTTACTAAATATCGACCAAGATACTTTGATAAGGCTTCATGGCCTAAATCAGCACAGGGATTGATGAATCTTCTTAATAGGATTGCACCCGCATTAAGAGTACATAAGATTGAAATGTTTGAGGAGAAGAATAGGCGCAATGATGGTTTTAGGGTACAAGTCAGGAAAACTATAACTAGAAATTAATTACATCGGGGAAATTTCCATTACATTGAGGAGTTTCTTAGTGTTATTTTTTTGTTCTTACTTAAAAAGATGCGGCCAATGTTCACCATGTTCACCTTTCACCTATAATAACTTTAAATACAATAAGTTAGGGGGTGAACATTGACTCTTTTAATGTTCACCATATGTTCATCATGTTCACCTTTTAGGGTGAACTTTGAATGCACCGGGTGAACATAGGGTAACCCAATGTTCACCCCATTAGACATTGATATAAATAATAAATTTAACTTTGGTGAACATGGTGAACATTGGTCGCTACTCTTTTTATAAAAACTTCAGAATAGGGTGCTGATTTAACTTTTTTGTAGATACAGTTAATTCCTATATTTTATAAAAACTAAAAACTTTTGAGGTATTCATATGGAAAAGATTATTCATGTAGAAGTCTTGGGGGATTTGTCATCTGATGAGATTCAGTTATGTAAAATGTATTGGGAACTATCGGAGGAAACAAACAGATTCAAATATAATATTAGAGAGTTGCTAAAACAATCTCCAAATTACGAAGGAAATGAATACATCTTGTCAAAGATGATTAGTGAAATGACTCAAGCAACTAGCTCCGGTTATTTATGCTCTAGTTGCAATAAACCTGAAATATATAAAAACAGGTCTGCCTATATTCAAAGCTCTAAAAGTAAAGCTTCCAGTTGTAATGTTTGTATCGCTAAAGAAAAGGAAAAGCTATTACTTGAAGAAAGAAGAATGATGCAGCTACAAAGAGAAAGCAAAGAGCGAGAGGAAGTTGAGAGATTTGAGCATATTAGAAAAATTTTTAATGCTCAGTTAAATCAATCAATTCATTTATCTTTTGGTGAGTCAGAAATATCTTTTAAGGACCTTATTTATTTATTGGGCCTTATAAAGCATCAAGTACGAGAAGATTTTGAGATAATCGATACTTACTATTCGAATTTAGAAACTTCTTTGACTCCAGATAAAGATAATGATGTTCAGTTAATTAATAATTTGTTCAAGAAAGGAATCATTAACATAAGTAAAGAAACTTCGATTGAAACTATGTCGATAAGTAACCTTACGGGAGAACTCAACTATTCACCAGCAGAATCAAAATACACGGTGCTTTACGATAAAACAAAATTTGGGTCTTTAAGTCAATTTGTCACTTATCACGAAAATAAACTTATTGATTTTGAATGGGAAGATCATTGGTATGGTGAAGCCAAAGAATTGATAGATACTCTTCGGTTTGAAGAGTGCACTGCTTTTTTAAAACTCATGCAGTCTCAGCATGGTTTCGATTATCGTGTGGGGAAAAAAACAGCTCATGTTTTAAAGCAGTTACTCAATACTTTAAGCGTAGCCCAGGTGTATAGTTTTATTTGGTCAAGCGCTAAAGATTCTGCATCTTATTATCTTCGAAAAAAAGTATCCAAAAGACAGGCCTCTAATACTGTAATAGGTAATATTGAGAGAAAATTTGACAGATTTATTGCTAATGAATGGGATATACCGGCTTACAAGAGAAACTTTGAATTACCTATTTCAAGTGTAAGCCTTGTTTTGTTTAATAAAATTTTTAAATCAGATGATGGAGGATTTAATAAAACAACGGAGCAGCTTATTAGTACTTTCCCAAAATACTATTAGTTGAACTGAGATTAAATTTTTTAATCGTTTCAAAATGATCATTCTAAATCATGATTACGTGAACTTTATACATACTAGCTTTCTTAGGAACACCTCCAACAGCCTTTTTTGGACTTTCTTTATTTCGGGCATAGTCAATAACATTTTGACCAGCTTTTTTACCTTCTTTAGTAGCTACTGCTAAATAACCACCGATCATTCCTAGGCTTCCTTTTATGACAGCAACATCAAAAATTAATAATATTTTAAATTACTTATTTATAAAGAATAAAAATAAATCTGACAAGATTTGAAAAATGGTCATTACTCTGTGTATAGTGATAACCACTCATGCATGAGGTTATTTATATTGAACTAACCTTAGAGGACGTAAAGATGAAATATTTATTAGTATTATTGATTACACTTGGTCTTATGAATACAAGTATAGCTAGAGCTGAACCTGGTCTTGCTAACACTTTGATTAAGTTTAAAGGAATTCCAGATCCCGTAACAAATGGAATTATTATTGGGGCAACTGTTGTTGCTATTGCTGTTGAAGACCCTGAAGTTAAGAAAGGCGGACAGAATGCTATTGATTATGTTCGTGGTAAAAAGAATGGCTTTAAGGCTATTGATCGTGCTTCTAAAAGAGCTCATCGTAGTGTTAAAAGAGGGGCAAAAAGCATAAATAAGCGCATTAAGAAAGTTTTTGGCTGGTAAATGTAAATCACTTATGAAACAAAATAGTCAATATTGTTTCATTTATATTAACTACCTAACCAAACAATAAGCCCTATCGAACTGGTAGGGCTTTCTTTTTAGCTTATACTGAATCAAATCTTATAAATATTGTTTTAAATAAATTACCATACGGCATCATAGCAAACATTCTACAAAAGGGTCATTATGTAAAATGTTTAATAATACAAATCTGCTAAATAATTTAGTGTCTTAAATTGCGTAGCAATTACTTCTTGGCTAGACTGTTTATTTTTAATTACTAAATAGAGAATATATGCTTAAAAGTAGGTGTCTTTTTTATATTTTACCCATTTTCCTAACATTCATTTGGGTATCTCAAGTAAACGCGGCTAGTTGGTGTCCGAAAGATTTAAAAAAACTTAAATCGAAGTATGCAATCGCAATATGTACTGATAATGAATTAGAGAAAGTTTATGATGAATATAGGTTTTTATGGAACAAGGCGAAACGATTACCTAATATAAATCTGAGTAAACTTCATACTACAGACTATGAAGAAGAGGTGTGGAGGGATAAAAACTGCAATAGTACAGCGTGTTACATTAAGTGGGTTAATAAAAGGATTAAAGCATTAGAAAAACTGGTTGGTAAAACAAACCCAAAACAAAAATTTAATATATCTCATAAATCAAGCAATAAACCTGCACCTCAAAAAATTAGTAATAATACTCAGCATTCACACAATGGTCGCTCCCACAGCCATCTTCTTCCTAAGCAGGGTATAAATCATCGTCATGGCAATGGTGCATTAGGTAAAGCAGTAACAAGAAATAACAACATTGCTACTTCATCAAGGCAGAAACAAAACACTTTTAGTAAGCCTGCAACGGCAGGAATTTCAAAATATATAGCAAGAGATCAAAATAATTGTATTCACTATGTGAAATATCCTGAAGAAGGTGTTACTAAAAGAGTTAAGTGGACTGGTAAATGTGTAAATGGTTATGCGAAGGGTGCAGGAAAACGTACGTGGTTTTCAAATGGTAAACAAGATGGGTCAACATCATGGATGAGAAAAGTTAATGCAAAGTCTAGAATAGATCGTGAAATTAAGTATCAAAAAAAGAAGGAACTAGAGAAAAATGAAGTTATAACCAGAAAGTCTCAAATGCTTAATTTTGTTAACAGATATAATATTCGCTCAATACTTTCTCCAGATCCAAAGTCTAGTTCATCATGGGATGTTGATGGAGCTGCGGATTGGGCTTCTACATATAATTTTCCTACTATGGATACCGCTGGAAAGACAGGTAATATATATTTAACTTTTAGTTATAAAGGAAAAAGATATGAAGGTAGAATCTACGGAAAATTTGCAGATGGTTCGCTAGTTGGCGAAGGTTCAGTGAACATTGAAAGAACAGTAAAAGGTAGTTGTGGATTTTGGAGTTGTGAAAGAATTTCTAAAAATTATAAAATCACAGCATCCTCTGATATTAGAGCCAAACTATTAAGCGGTGCTGCTCATATTGCTCCTCAGTTAGGCCCTGCGGCTAGAAGAGTTGCTAGGGAAAAAGCAGCAAAAGCCTCTAGTTCATCAAGCTATAGTTCATCTTCTCAAAAATATGGTTGTAAGTTCTATTGTGAAGGTTCTTTTGGAGCTAGAAAAAGCCCTAGATTTCAAGAAAATACTCCTATGACAAATTCAAGTGATGCTCAAAAATACATAAAAGAAAAATGGGATTCAAGGTGCAGTAAAAACTATTCAGGAGCTTATGGGGTGAATATACCAAGTTGTGAAACTTATTATTACGAATGATTTGAGGAAGTGGCTCAACAGATTGTAGATAGAGCATAATAAAATTATTTTTTATAAATACAATAGCCAATAGCGATTCAAAACCTCATTGGTTGAACATACTAAAGAGCCTTTATCGAAAGATTTAGGCTCTTTTTTTAGGTTTATTTGCAACAAATTTAGTAGTTTTGGTGCATATAACATTCTACATAATGACTATTCTGTAGAATGTTTGGTAGTTAGGTCAATATAAATAGGCGCTTTCTATGGATACTGTAACAAACAAAAATAATCGTAATGTAGAAAGTTAAAGCGGGAGAAGTAATAGCCAACTGCACCAAAAAGGAACCCTTTTAGGGCATAAACTAAATTTAATCCTTTAAGTCCTAACTCCTTGCTCAGCGAAAAAATGCGGGCGAGAGCGAGTAGTTTTTCCGATGTGGCAAATTGTTATGTGATATTAACTTAAGGTGGATAATAATAGAACATCACAGATGTGCAAAAAAACAAAGCTACAAAAGCTAAACCAACGCTAACTGCAACCGACTAAACGCACTGGCAATACTCAAATACCACAAAATATTTTTTGTCTCGCAGAGACAATAACGCCTAGATCATTACAAGCGTGTAATTTTTCTAGTTAGGTATGACCAACTGGTCTTCATACCCTCTCTCTATGGAAAGTTTTATGACTTCTGAATCGGTATGAAACATAATTTTAGAATAATTATAAGGCCTAGGTTTAATTTCAAATAAAGCAGGCACGTATATTGTAATACTTTTATCTTCTTCTAATGAAGCTTTGAAAGGAGAGTTATTATTAATATAGGGAGTCAACGATTTTAATAGTCTTTCGTCCATTCTTTGACGATTCATTCTGGCTTTAATTATATTTTTTTCTAAATATACATTAAATCCAAAATCAGATTCTTTAAAGCGGACTGCATGATCTTGTTGAAATAATCTTAATTGATTAATTATAGAATCAAGTGACTGTTGGTCTGATTTTTTCATAGTACCTCTCTTTAAAGTCAATTTGGGAGTTAAACTTCCGTATCCTAATCAATTATTTTTCATTATTATATTGAAGTTGATATAACCGTATTAATAATAAGATAAACGGTAAATTCCTTACTGGCTATGTTATTTAATTTTGAAATGACACCCTGTGAATTCACCCCCCCGTACTTTTGGGTACTTTTTCTATTTCGCGTCGCAGACACATATCGCCTTGCTAAGCGGAAAAATGTGAGCGCGAGCGAGTCTTTTTTCCGCTTAAGCGACTTGTTAGGTATTTTATTTAATATTAAGTACATACAACTTAGATTACCTTAATAATTTTACCATTTCCAACATGACGAGAGCCTTCTTGAATACGCCAAACTACACCGGAAGCTAATTTAATTTTTAGTTCTTCATGTAATAAAAATTGAATTACTACATTCTTTGATTTTCCTGGTTCTATCCATTCATCTTTTGGAACTGTGATTTGTCCCATACCAAAAACAGGATTTTCAGTAGAACCGAAATTATGATTAGGTCTGTAACCAGATGTAATACCTTTTTCACGACCTGACTGACTGCTTGGTAAAAGAGTTACCTCAGCTTCTACATCTATTGAATGCCAGTCATTGTCCATTGCCATTACTTATTTACCTAACAGTTTATTAGACGCAGTCTGTATTTTGCCTGTTATTACAGATTCCGTCTAACTCTTGGTAGGTTTGTTTCAAAACTCACCGCTACCACGCGGCTAATACCTCTGCGCGTTCCTCTTCGCCTACTAAGTCCATATAAATAGCGGTAGTCTCTAGGCTCTTATGCCCTAGTAGTTTTTGCACGAGGCGAGGATTGCGAGTTTTTTGTGCCATACGAACACCAAAGCCATGCCGTAAACCTTTAGGCGTAGCATGTGCGCCTGTAATACCTGCAGATAGCATTACCCTAGAAATATGTTTCCATGCCATGACACGACGAAAACTTCAAAGCAGGGTGTCTTTACCACCGCCTTTCAGTTTTTGCATCTTCTGGATATGATGCACCAGCTTTAAGGCATCAATAAAATGGTCTGGAACGGGCACGTCCCGATAAATGATTTTATCGCGCTGTTTTAAAGTGCGAATGCTGATTGTTTTAGCGGATAAGTCCACGCGGTCGATGGTGAGTTCTAACGCTTCGGATATTCTGCACCCTGTATAGGCTAGCGTCATGCAAAAAGTCCGCACCTCGGCGCGGTCAAGATCGCTTGCTGATTGTAAAAAGCGTTCTTGTTCTTCTTGAGTTAAATACTTGCGCTTCCCGTTGGAAGTAAACAGTTGTCTCGACATCTGTTTACTGTAGCCGATGATCTGACAGAATTAAAGCGTTGTTTATCGTGCCTGGTTATCGACTAACAGGAGAAATCCAAGCAGAAAAGTAAACAGTTTCCTATGAAAGTGTTTACTCAGTGGTAAATATGAAAAAGTTATCCAGCTCTTCACGCAGTAATATTGAAGTAACCCGGTCATGTTTTTTATGTAAAACCTAATCTAAGTTAGCTGATTGGTTGTGTGTTAAAATGTCTCTATTAGCCACATGCGGAGGTACACAAATGATATTGATCATTGCCATTACTGTGATTACTTGTATAGCTGCTTATTACTTAACTAAGAGGGAAGATGAGCAAAAACAATCATTCACTACTGAGTGTTTAATTGGCTTGATACTCCTTGGGATTTGCGCAATTCCAGCTCTGATACTCATGAGTTTTTTAGAGCACTTCAATGTCCTACAAGAATACAAAGCAATTCCTATGACTTTACCCCTTTTAACTCTAGGTTTTTTAGTGGTATGGGCTACGTGGGGGGAATCTGAAAGTGATAACGGTACTAACAATAAAAAAGACGACTTCACAGCTGAAGCTATTGTATTGACTGCCGTACTTAGTGAGAAAGACAACTCTAATGATTCCGACAGTTCAAGTTCTAGCAGTTCGAGTAGTTCCAGCTCAAGATCTGATGACTTTTTTATTCTGTAAAAAATCTTTAGTAATTGAAATAAAACACAATTTTAAAATTAACCTACGGTCAAACAGTTTAATTCATTCAAATCAGGCTCTAATTTTAGCTCTAAAGTAAATGAATAAAAAAACGGAGCAGGGTTGCAAAACCATTCCTGCTTTGTTTTTGATACTTAAAATTTTCTCGTTAGTTACACCAACTGATTAATTAGTTGATCGAGAGCGTCATACCTTAAAAGATAATCGTCCCGATGGCCTCACATTTGACGAATTTAAGTGTTCGCCTGGTCGGACTCAATCAACAGAATATTCTGTCGAATCACACCATTTTTCACTTTTCCCGCTTGCGCCTTAAAGCCAGATTACGGGTTCTGTATATTGCATAAAAATGCCTCCATGTTTATTTATAAAATCCTGATAGGTTTTCAGGTATAAGCTCTGAATCACATGCCAGAGTCACGTTTTTTTTAACAATTTAAACGGTAAAAAATATTGAGTTCATATAGTGAACCAGTCTTTTTATTCAGTTTTTATCTGCCATTTAACCTACGCCTATTTGCACAGGCTGAGTTAATTCTTTTCTTCTTTTCTGCAGCAATAATCTTTCTTAAACGAGCAATCTCAGCATTGAATTCATCTTCTCGTTGCTGAGATTCTTTTTTGTAGATTAAAAAATCCGTATATTCACGATCTGCTTTTTTACCAGTCTCAAGCCGAAGCTTTTCTTCATGGTTAAATTTAGACTCTAATATTTCAATTTGATCTTTTAGCTCGAGAATCTCTTGGTCTTTTTTATTAGTGAACATTACCGTAAATAAACCTCGGTAATATCAGCTCTAAAATGTCCCATTTCCTGGGAAACAATTTCAAGAGCTGATTGATAGGTGTGTCCTAAACCCTGAATTTCTTTCATTCGATCTTGTGCGTAGCTGTGTCTTAGTCCATGAGCTCCATTCGACCAACCAAATTCTCGTTTTGATGCACTTGAAAAACTTTGTGACCAGGACTTACCAGCACCAATATCATAATGTTGTTGATAGTGTATCCCTCTATCAATTGCATCTTTAGGTTCTTCAAATCGTTTATTTTCTAATCGTTGTGATAACTCTGGTGAAAGTCTTACTTCTCGAATCAATCCACCCTTACCAACAACCGAATAAGAAACAAAGGATAAGCGACCTTCAAAACGTTCATCACTAAATTTACGATGTGTACTGATAGCTTGTTCTGCTAATGGTCTAATCGTATACAGTTCATGTGCTCTAAGTCCTGCCTCTCTGGATATTTCAGTAGCGATAGCGTTATGCTCTTTTTGATGGCTAACAATATGATCAACTTGTTCAAGCCTATATGCTCGGCTTTGAGTTGAAAGTCCCGTATTTATAACATGCGACTTAATGCGTTCTGGCTTATCCACATTAGGAAGAATCTGTAATGCTTGGCGATCTTTATCTAAGGTTTTTTGAGTTACATATTCAGCACGTTCTATCAAATAAGCTACTGCTCTTGAAGTATCTAAAAGTGTTAATCCTTTTCCGCCATTTTCCTTATCCCATTGAGCTGTTAATTTTAAAGAGTCTTCATACGCTTTTGCAGTGGCTACACTATGTATTTTCCCAGACTCTTTCGAGTTATGACTTGCTTTACCTAAAGCCAATGAACGACGAATAGCACGATTGGCTTGTGTTGATGCTTTTGCAAAACTAGCCATTTTGATGCTCCATTTCTGGTAACTTGATCATCCATCGACGAATAACGGTGTGATCAACTCTCCAGCGTTTATTGGTTCGAATCCAGTCAGACAATTCTCGATAACTTGCGCCCGATTGACGTAAGGAAATTAATTCCGCACGATAACGCTCTAATCGATTCTTTCTGAATCGACGCTTGCGACTAAGCGCTTTTCGTTTGCGCAAAGCTTCAAGTTCTTTTGTGGCGTCAAAGTTGGGGCGCAAAATATCTCCTAAGTTAGTGTTCGCGCTCTGTTCAGGCTATTATTAGAGCCTGCCAGAGCGCGAATGCAGATGAGCTAATAATGAAACAATTAATATGTAATAATGTAGCACGGAAAAGCAGAAAAATGAAAATATGTTTATATATCAATTACTTGTGAAGAGTCTAGGTATATAGAAATATATCTAGATATAAAGTGGGTGTAGTTATAAAAAAATAATTTACTAAATTTAGAATTGGTATATTTATCAAAATCGACATGGTTATAACTTTGAGAAATGTATGAAAGAAGAAATAAAGAATAAGATCGTTAGATTGAGAGTATGTGTAGCTTACATGGGGGAAAAGGAGCAAGTGAATTGGTGGCCAAGCAGCTTTTTATCTAGTTCAGGAGAGGCTTTTCTAAGTCCTGTTTTTCCGAAAACAGCTGCACTATCAAGAATTAATGGTGCAAGTTCAGCTGCTCGTGTAATCCATGATGAATACATCGGTATCGGTAACGTCCAGCACCTATTTAGGCTTCCAGAAAATGTAGAGTATGAAATATCACAAAGTTTAATTAAAGATGCCTCGATACTGGAAACCTTAACTTCGGAAGAAGCGGCTTCAGCGGTCTTGCACGAGTTAGCTAATGGCGATACTACGAACGGTGTTGGTCCATTATTCATTAAATCTGATTCATTCGACCAAAATATGGTCACATGCATGGCCGCAGCATACCTTCAAGGTTTTAGTTCTGGTCAACAGGTTTACCCTTACTATCGGAGTAGAGGGTGATCGAAGAGAAGTTCTACACAACACAACTTGGTGCAGGTCTTGGGTTAGTTGGTGAAACGCAGTCTTTACTGGATCTTTGGGTTGAAGGAATGGATATCCAAAGTTTAGTAAATACCGCTTTAGATTCGGGTGAATTTCCTAATATTACAGCTCGTCGCCTTCGTAATATCGTAGCAGAATGTTTTGCACCGCGTTATCTCAAACCAAGTCCTCAGCCTGCGAAATGGCTATCTTTACTTAGCCACCGAATTTCAACAAAATCTTTAAATCAATTGTTCTTTATATACAGCTCTCGAGCAAATCCTATATTACAAGATTTTGTTTCTACACTATATTGGGAGCGCTATGCCTCAGGTTATACTGAGATCACAAATGAAGACTCAACAAAATTTGTTCATAGATCAACTCATGATGGCAAAACTAAGAAATTATGGTCTGAATCAACCATCAAAAGACAAGCATCTTATTTGTTGAGCATATGTGTCGACTATCAACTGTTGCAGCCTTTAAATCGGACTGCACGACAAATAACACCCATCAGGGTTAATCCTTGTGCCACAGTCATTCTGGCCTATGATCTTCATCTTCAAGGCATAGCTGACAATAACCTAATCAATCATCCAGATTGGCTACTTTTTGGCTTACAGGCAGAAGATGTTCGAGATGAGATAAAGCGACTTAGTGTTCATAAATTTTGGATTATTCAAACTGCCGCTGATGTTGTTTCTATCAGTTGGTCTTATAAAACAATGGAGGAGGTCGTAGATGTCATCATTGAAACAGGACTTTGATGAGTTGGTTACCAAGATCCAGCAAGGACGGGAGTTCCAACACGCTAGCTTTGAACCAGTTTATTACTTAGTGTTTTCGCCTAAGCAAATCATCGAGGTTAAGCGACAAACAAAAGCATGGGTTCAAATGCTACAAAAGCAGGGCTTTATTGTTCACACTTTTTCTATTGCTGAGCATGTGAATGATATTCTTAAATCAGTGCCAGCATTTCGCCGCAATCTTTGGCTTAAGCAAGATGCTGCTGCCCCTCAGGAGTGGATAAAAGCTAATAACTCTCTTGCTAATACGCTTAATGATAAAGAAAAAGGCTTGCAAGTGAGATTAAAGCAAAAGCTTAACGAGCTTGAGGGTGATGAGAAGGCTCTGTTACTTGTAACAGACTTAGAAGCACTGCACCCTTATATGCGAATTGGCTCAGTAGAGAGTCAGCTTCAAGGGCATTTTAGTGTGCCAACTGTGTTTTTATATCCAGGCTTACGCACAGGGCAAACCCGATTAAGGTTTTTGGGTTTTTACCCTGAAGATGGTAACTACCGCTCCATGCATGTTGGTGATTAATCCAGTAGAAGGAATAAAAGGAAGAACTATGCAAATTAAACAACTATTTGACCCCACCAAAGGTATTGATCGCGCTATCGAGAAGGTTATTAGTTACGGAACTGATGCTGAGACACGCCTCAAATCAGAAATCTCTGAATATGTGGCTACTGATAGTATCGAAGAGCACTTCGCCGATCTACTTTCAAAAATGCAGTTGGCTATGGAGCAGGGTGGTGAAAATGAAGTTGGAGTATGGGTATCTGGTTTTTATGGTTCAGGTAAAAGTTCCTTCACTAAGTACCTTGGCTTAGCCTTTGATGATTCTGTTATGGTGGAAGGTCGCCCCTTTATTGATCACTTAAAAGATCGTCTAACTAAAGCGCAAACTAAATCTCTACTGACTACAGTTTCAAAGCGCTTTCCAGCAGCAGTCATCATGCTAGATTTAGCATCCGAGCAAGTCGCTGGTGCGACCATGGAAGATGTAGCCACGGTGATGTATTACAAAGTCTTGCAATGGGCTGGATATTCTCGAAACCTCAAAGTTGCCGCCTTTGAGCGCAAATTACAAAAAGACGGTCGGTATGACGAGTTTCTGGGACTATTCAAAACACATGCAGAAGGAGAAGAATGGAAGAGTCTACAAAATGATCCGTTTATTGTTGATGGATTAATTCCAGTCATAGCTCATGAGATGTATCCGCAGCTCTTTAAAACCGACTCCGCATTTTCTACTGAAGCCAGTGATATTATTCGTTTTGAAAATGACCGTGTTGCTGAAATGATTGACATTGCTCGTCAGCATTCTGGTAAAGAGAACATCATTTTTATCGTCGATGAAGTAGGTCAGTATGTTGGCTCTCGCGATAACCTAATTCTTAACTTGGATGGCTTGGCGAAGAACCTAAAAAATATCGGTGATGGCAAAGTATGGATGATTGGTACGGCACAGCAAACGCTTACAGAAGATAATGAAAAGGCTGCCCTTAACTCGCCGCAATTGTTCAAATTAAAAGACCGCTTTCCTATCCAAATAAATTTGGAATCTAGCGATATTAAAGAAATCTGTTATCGCAGGCTGTTAGGTAAATCCCCTGAGGGTGCGGATCAGCTGGGTCAGCTTTTTGATAAAAATGGGCAGGCGTTGCGTCATGCCACCAAATTGGAGGATGCCCGTGTTTACGACGCAGACTTCGACAAAGAGAGTTTTGTAAACCTTTATCCATTCCTCCCAGCTCATTTTGAAGTGCTACTTACTTTACTTGGTCAGCTGGCAAAATCAACAGGTGGTATCGGGCTTCGTTCCGCTATAAAAGTTATCCAAGATGTTTTAGTGGAAGGAGCTAACGGCAAGCCAATAGCTAATGAAAATGTCGGTATGCTTGCAAATACTGTCACACTCTATGACGCCCTAGAAAAAGACATAAAGCGTGCTTTTCCAACCAAGCATCAAGCAGTAGGAAAAGTACAAAGTTCTAATTTCTTTGATAGCGAGTTACATATAAACATCGCTAAAACAGTTGCCGTATTAGAGATATTGACAAATCTCCCAGTAACACGCCAAAACACTATGGCTCTAATGCAATCTAGCATTACTCAAACTCAAGATGAGGCTTCTTTCAATTCAGCTGTAGATGAGTTAATTAATGAAGCCACTATTCCTTTCAGTGAGCAGGATGGCTACCTGAGTTTTATTAGTGAAAAGCTAACTGAAATTCAGCAAGCACGTAATGAAATCGGCTTAAAAACCATCGATCTACGTAGAATTCTTAGTGGTGCTCTTAGGGATTGCTTATCGCCACTACCCAAAGTCCAAGTTGAAGGTTCTTTGGGGGTAGAGACCGGTCTTAAACTTCAAAGCCCAAATGGTCTACCTAGCGGTTTGGCTGGAGAGAGAAACCCTATTCAAACATTGCTTGAGTTTGTTGATCCTAGTGAATATGACAATAATCTGGCCGCACTGGTTATAGACTCTCGAGAAAAAGCTAACCAAAATACAATTTATCTATTGGGACGTAAGCCACCAGAGGTTGATCACCTACTAGCTAACATCTATCGTTGTGAAGAGATTAATCGTCGTCACCGTAACGATGCAGACAAAGAAGTAAAAGAGTACTGTAATGCAGAAGTAGATCGTGCTCAGACTAAGCTAGAGCCAGAGTTACAACGTATTCTCAAGCGATCCATGCAAGCAGGTTCTTTTGTCTTCAGAGGAACCAATACGGCAGTGGATACCTTTGCTCAAGATTTATTAGAATCGAATAAAAAGCATCTCAAAGGAGTAGCAGAACGTGTATACGAGCGATATAGTGAAGCCCCTTATCGTGGCCAAACTATTTTAGCGGAGAAGTTTTTAAAAGCAGGTTTGAGTGGTGCAACCAGTGAGACAGATCCTTTAGGTTTAGTCATAAAGGACAGCAGTGGAAGTTTTACTATCGACGAAAATCATAAAGGCCTAATCAGTATACGTGACTATATAGAACGTAACGGTACTATAGACGGTAAAAAAATAAGTGAAGATTTTAATCGTCCTAAATTCGGCTGGTCCATTGATACCACTCGCTATATGTTAGCTGCTCTGCTTAGTGCAGGTGAAATTAAACTCAAAGTAGCAGGGCGTGAACTAACAAGCGTCGGGCAACAAGCGATCGATGTTTTTAAAACGAACAAATCTTTTGCAAATGTTGGCATATCGTTACGTGACGATAGACCATCCAATGAAATGTGTGCTTTGGCCGCAAAGCGTTTGGGTGAGGTTATTGCCGATGGCAATATAATCATCCCTTTGGAAGAAGAAATTAGCAAGGCTGCGCAGAAAAACTTCCCGGTTTTTCAACAACAGTTTGGGGCACTTGGTGAAAAACTCAATCGCCTCAATGTCCCGGGCCAAGCTAGAGTGGAGGAGTTGCAACAATCACTAAGAGATGTGCTGTTCAATGATTGTTCAGATGCGACCCAACGCATGGGAGCAGAAGAGTCTCCTCTACATAGTAATTTAAAATGGGCAGCTGAGGTGAAAGTCAGTCTGGATTATGGCTTGGAAGCCACTTTATTGGAGTTGGATGCAAAATGTAAGGGTATCAATAACCTTCCAAATTCAGGTGTTCCTGGTGAGTTGAAAGCAGAATTGGCCGATGACATTGAGCAGTTACAGCAACGCTTAAAGCTGGAAGATTTTCATAAGTATCGAGCAGATCTCTCAACCATGTTGGGTAATATCAGAATTCGCGTGTCCGATGCAGCCAGCAAGATGAATCAGGATGTTGAGCAGGGCCTTAAAAATGCCCAAGAAGAATTACCAAGAAGCCCTGGTTGGGATGAGTTGGCTGTCGATGAACGTAATAACTTGTTAGGACAGTTAGAACAATTCAGTTGCGAAGTCGAACAAAACTTAAGCGGTATTCAAACGTTATTGAATCGTGATTATGAAATTACTACATCGTTGCGTGCACTACAGCAATCGGTAAAAGATACTGCTGGTAAACGCCGCTTGCAGCGTGAGCAGGAAAAGCATGATCGCCAAGTGCAGGAGAAAGCAGCTGGGAAATATAATCCTAAAGTACTTCATAGAAAACTGACTGTACCAAAAAACATAAAAAAAGCTTCAAGTATTGATAGTGTTATTACAGAGCTCAAAGACCTTAAACAAGAGCTTAAAAACTACGACGAGCTAGATATAAGAATTGAATTATCTGACAGCGAATAGAATGACTAGGAATAGTAATAATGGCATTTGATAAAGCAACCTGTAATCTTCTGCAAAAGTTTGTGAGTGATGCGCGTAAACTGCTCAGCGATGAGTTTATCCAGCAATTACAAAACATTTATGGTTTAGACCCGGTTATGGGTAGTGTTGCGGAGCTTAGTGATTTGCCAGCACTGAGTCCTAGCGAGCAACAAACGGCATCGCTATTGAGAGATACTTTAGATCATTATCTTGTATCGAACCATAAGTCTGATCCCCATCAGGATAAATCGGTCATTATAGAGGCCTTAGATCGTATCGTTCGAGAGCAAGCATTTACTGTATTAAACCGCTTGGCGGCACTACGTATGGCAGAAGCCAGACAATTCGTTATAGAGTCAGTCAGCCAAGGTTTTCAATCTAAAGGCTTTCAGCTATATCAACGCATTTCTGGGAGCAGTTTAGGTGAAATTGGTCAATCGTATCAGCACTATCTGTTTAGCGTGTTCGATGAGCTAAGTTTGGATTTAGCTGTTTTATTTAATCGTTATTCTAGCCAAGGGCGATTATTTCCACGTGAAACTGTACTGCTCCAATTACTTGATTTAATTAATCATGCCGAACTTGAAATACTATGGGGTGAAGATGAAACGATTGGCTGGATTTATCAATACTGGAATGTTCGTTCTGAAATTGATCAGGCCAGAGGTGAATCTAGAGCTCCAAGAAATAGCCGAGAAATGGCTGTTCGCAATCAATTCTTTACTCCACGCTATGTGGTTGAATTTCTCACTGATAATACTGTTGGTAAAACTTGGTATGAAATGCAGCAAGGCCAAACATCAATATCAGAAATTTGTGATTATCTGGTAATAGATGAAAAAGCTGTTTTTTTACAGAAGGACGATAAACTAACAGAGGAGCAGGCTGCTAGTGATATTCCATATGTACCTTATCGCGAGGCAAAGGATCCTAGGTGCTTAAGGGTAATTGATCCAGCTTGTGGATCAGGACACTTCCTTTTGTATGTTTTTGATCTGTTGATCGCTATTTATGAGGAGGCCTGGGAAAAAGAACCAGAGAATGGCTGGCCTCTTCGTGAGAAATTTGAGCCATTACTACAAACTTACCCAAATTTTGAAGAGTATCAAAAGAGCATCCCTGCTTTAATTATTTCTCATAATTTATATGGTATCGATATAGATCCCCGTGCTATTCAAATTGCGGGTTTGGCTGTATGGCTTCGTGGGCAACGTTATTGGGAGGAAGTTGGCGTAAAACCTGTTGAGCGACCAACAATAATGCGCTCTAATTTAATTTGTGCTGAACCTTTGATTATTGAGCAAGAGCAATTGTCAGCCTACAAGTCAAAGCTACCTATCGGCCAAAGTAATCTCCTTGCAGAACTGCTTAATATTATCGCTGAGAAAATGTCATTGGCTGGAGAAATGGGCATACTGCTAAAGCTCGAAAAGGATATTCGCCAAGCCTTAGAGCAAGTTGAGAAAGAGTTTAAGCGCTATCAGGAATCTGAAATTCAGGATGATTTGTTTGGTCGAGAGCATATTGATAAGATGTTAAATCTTAGTTTTTCAGTACAAGGGCTTAATAGTTCATTTTTTGCTGGAGCTGAAAAGCAGTTAATGAAAGCTTTATCTGGATTTGTTAATAGCAGTAGTTCAACAACAGCTTTTAAAAATAAGTTGTTTGCTGATGATATAGAACACTCATTAGCCTTTATTGACTTAATGAAGTTAAAGTTTGACGTAATCGTGATGAATCCCCCATTTGGTAAACCTTCGGTCGATTCAGAATCATATATGGAAGTAAATTATCCGGATTGCCCAACAGATGTTTATCAAGCATTTGTTAGTCGAGCACAAGAATTACTTATCCCGCTCGGTTTTCTTGGATCTATATCTAGTAGGACCGGATTCTTTCTGAAAAGTTATGAAAGCTGGCGTTCTCGGGTTTTGCTCCGTAAATTTAGACCTTTGTTTATTGCAGATTTTGGTGGTGGCGTACTGGATGCTATGGTCGAAACCGCTGCATATGTTTTGCGTTCAACTAGCGGTGTAGAGGATTTAGCTAACCGCAGAGAAATTCTTGAACAGCTAATTGGAGTAGAGTTATCAAAAAGTGGTGATTTCTCTTTACCTAGGTTCCAGAAATGTAGACTTGAAAAGCTTTCTAGAGAGCAGGCACTTTCTGAATTGGCTAGTCTAGAAGAAGCTGGTTTCATTACAATAGATAATGAAAGCAATTTTAAAGCTCGGAAGTGTGACAGTGTAATTAGAGCAGGCCTTACAGAAATCAACGAATATCATCAGTATCCAAAAATGTTATGTTTTAGATTAGTTGATGAAAAAGATAAAGGTCATAAATTGTATGAGGCAATTACTGGCAAAGATTTATCATCTGTTTTGATTACTAATCCATCGAGTTTTGATGCAATTCCAGGCTCTCCATTTTCATATTGGGTTTCTGATAATTTGCGTAGTGTATTTAATAAATACCCACAGTTTAAATCTGATTGTAGGTCAGCTCGGCAAGGACTTGCTAGTGGAGATGACTTTCGCTTTGCTCGAATGTGGTGGGAAGTTAGCCTAGAAAATATCTCGCCTGTACAATCGCATAACTTTGAAGTCGGAGGAGCATATTGTGAGTTAGAACATAAATGGCAAACCTTCGCTAAAGGAGGTAAGACCACTCCGTATTACTTAGATATTCAAATGGTCTGTAATTGGGCATATGACGGACTCGAGATGAGGGCTTTTGAAAGGAGTGTTATTCGAAATTCCGATTACTATTACAGAAGTGGATTTTCATGGCCGCTAAGGGCCTTGCGATATACTCCATCTGTCTTGCCAAAAGGCACGGTATTTAGTGTGCGTAGTATGTCTGCTTTTTCGTTCAATGAGCCGATAGAAAAATACTTGGTTCTTGGTAATAGTAGTGTTTTCGATAGCATTTTTAAATTAAAACTTGGTAAGGCTCATACTCCAGAGTTCCAAGTTGGCGTTGCCAATGTTTTGCCTGTTCCTTTAAGTGAGATGGACGCTGAAGAAAATAAATTAGTTGGAATCTTTTTAAAACTTTATCATCTCCTTTCATATGGAAGTCAGCATAACGAAGTTTCACGTTTATATTCTGGTTGTTGGTATTCTGCTCTTGGTTCTCATTCGTTATCTGAGTCTGTATCGGCTTATATTACTCTTCACGAAGAAACAGAATGCAAAATTAAAAATTTCCAGGATTGTATTGATCAAAAAGTATTGGATTATTACAATTTGGTTGAAAGTGACCTCCCTGATGGAGGACTTCAGAATAACTGGTCTACCATAACTGGATTACCCGTTGAACAAGATAATGCTCGTTCTTTTATAGCTAAAGATTTACTTTCAAATATATTTGGTCGACTTGTTGGTCGCTTTTGGCAGACGTCTGTTGGAATGGGTAAACGTGATCCTTTTGACCCTTTACCTGTTCCACAGATTAATCAGGATTTAAAGTGCTTGCCATTAAAAGATGGTCAACTTAAAAAGTTGCTAATGAAGGGTATTGTCCCGATCGGTCAGTACTTTATCGTCTCAGCAGATAATGTACTTCCAGATATTTTGACTGAACTATATTCTGACAACACTGGTTTATTAGATGAGCTATTGGCAGAGCTTAATTCTGAAAGTCTTAGCCAATATTACACAAAACCAACAGCATTTTTTGACTATCATCTTTCTCAATACAGTGGTTCTAGTCGCATTGCTCCTGTCTATTTACCACTTACTTCTACAGCAGGTAATTTTACTGTGTGGCTATTCTATCAAAAACTTAATAGAGCAACCTTATTCACTGTATTGAATGATGTGGTCGATCCAGCAGTGAATACTATTGAAGAGCAGCTTTCTCAAGTCAAAGGATCAAATTTAGCAGACGAAGCCAAGCTATCGTCTTTGCTAGATGAAATTAAGGATTTCAGAGATAGTATTCAGGAAGTTTTGTCGACAGGGTTTAACTGCGATATAGATGATGGTGTTGTTATTACTGCTGCGCCATTACGTAATTTATTCAATCACAGTAGTTGGTGTCAGGAGCTAGATGACAAATGGGCAGGTTTAGAAGCCGGTGACTATGATTGGTCAAAACTAGCTTTCAACTATTGGCCAGAACGTGTGCTGAAGAAATGCCAAGAAGATAGAAGTATTGCGATTGCACATGGTTTGGAAACTGAGCTTTGGGAGTATGTTGAGGCGCCAGCAGCTAGAGGTAATGGTACAAAGTGGGTTTGGCAGGCTAAAGAAATGACCCAAGTTGAACTTGAAGTTTACATTGAAGATAAGAAAGTAATAAGGTAAGTCGTAAACATGAGTATTGAACAATATATATCGACACAAGTATTCGAAAAGCGACTTAATAAACGTGTATTAGTTGTCTATGACTATGCACATCGCTATCGCGATATCTGTTTATCGATGGCTTCGGAGGTGGTTTTTGTGGTTGATACCTCAGAGTCCAGTATTGAAAGTCGTGAGTTAGCCTTAGAAACTTTAATTAGTTTTGGTGAGGGTGGCCAAAAACTGCTGATTTATGTCCCTGTGGCCAAACCGGTGACAGATGAAGATCAACAAAAAGATCCATTTAGTATTTACAGTGCTTGTGGTGAAGTTTTTCCTGATGGTGATGGTGATAGGTATTTGAGCCTTTGTTTAAAAGCCAAACCAGATCACCAAACAGAAGTACGCAATGCATTTGATCAAGATCCAAATCCAAGTTTTGCAGTAATTAATGGCATAGGTGGTGGTTTGCAGTGGCCAACACTCAGGGCGCTACTTAATGTTGAATCTTCTCCTGAAATAGTCAGTGCTTTAATGGTGCCTGATGCGGCGCAAAAGAAAGAGTTGGATAGTAATGAGGCCTGGGTAGCTGAAGCGAAGCAACTATTTGAGCAAGTGCTGGGTTTAACCCTCACTACTCGGGGGAAAAAGTGGAAAAGCGTTAGCGAAGAATTGTGGCGTTATGTTTTGTTTAGTGAATTCGTATTTGACCTGCCAGGTGAACTGCCTGCGTGCTTAGCCGGAGTGCCTAGAGCCAATTCAACAGCCAAACCAATTATCGAAAGTCTTTGTGATGGTCTACGTCAGGATCTGCGTAAGCAGGAAGACTATATTAAATACGCTGAGCAGATAGAGCATCCTAATGATTTAAATCTTGAGCAGGTTTGTCGGTCAGTCGATGACTTAGGGATCAGAGATACTTTTCCCTTTGAAGAGCGAACTTTCTTACAGGTGGCGATCAAAGCAATTAAAGATAACGAGCTTGAAGCGCTTAACGAAATCCTTTCACAACGCAAGGTCTCTATTTGGAGTAATCGTGGTGAAAATGAAACCCAATGGGATTTAGTCGCTGCGGCTAAAAGATTGATTGAGTCCTGTAATGACCTATTACGTGAGTTGCCAGAGCATAGTGCTAGCCAGGCCACGCTGTTGGATTATTATCTCACTAGCTTACGTGAGGCTGATCGCTTACAACGTGAATTTGAGCAGGCGGTGACGGACTATTGGGATGCTCTAGGTCTGCTAACTCCTGTAATAGATAAGGCGCGTCGTGAATATCGCAAGTTAGCAGAAAAAGTACAAATCCTCTTTACAAAGCAGTTGGCTGAAACTGGTTGGCCACCCCAGGGACGATTATACAATGCTGATGTTTTTGATGAGATTGTCGCACCTAAATTACAGACTAGTGGCCAGAGAGTGGCTTATTTGATGGTGGATGCCTTACGTTTTGAGTTAGGCCTTGAGCTTGAAAAACAGCTTAAAGATGAATTTGAAATCACCTTAAAGCCAGCTTATGCTTGTCTACCGAGTATAACCTTAATCGGCATGGCCAGCCTTTTACCAGGAGCTGGTAAAGACTTGTCTATTATAAAAGGTGACTCTGGAATGATTCCTATGCTAGGCGACATACCTGTAAGTACAGTGCCGCAGCGCATGAAAATTTTTGAAAAGCGTTTTGGTAGCCGCTTTGCAGAAATGCGCGCTGATGATTTTATAGATAATAACCACAAATTTGATAAGTCAGTAGAACTCGCTGTGTTACGTAGTGTTGAGATTGATACACAATTTGAAAATACGCCTAAAACAGCGCCTAGCGTTATTCTGAGAGAGCTAAAAAACATACGTGTAGCTATAAGTATGTTACAAAATCAGGGATTTAATCAAATAGTAATTGCTACAGATCATGGTTTCTTTATGAATCGTCAAGCCACCGATGGTGATGTGTGTCCAAAACCTGCAGGTGATTGGTACCTAACGCATGAGCGCATTGCGCTCGGTAGTGGTAACGCCGATCATCACCATTTTATTATGCCTGCGCCTCAAGCGGGCATTAAAGGTGATTACAGTCATCTCGCTGGCCCTAGTACTATGGCGGCATACAGCAAAGGAAAATTGTACTTCCACGGTGGAGCATCCTTACAGGAATGTGTGGTGCCCGTAATGGAAGTGAAATTGAAAGGACGTACTAAAGTGGTTCAGCAGTCAAAAGTTTCTTTGAACTACAAAAATGGCACAAAAGTCATTACCTCACGTCGCCCAGTTATTGAGTTGTTTGTTACTAGTGATGACATGTTCGCGCAGACTGAAATTTTGTTAGAAGCACATAATGATTCAGGTGAAGTTATTGGCGAAGCGAAGATTGGAGGTGCTGTGAATGCGGCAACGCGAACAGTGAGTTTGCAGACAGGTGATAGCCAAAAAGTTACTATCATTATGGATGATGACTTTGAAGGTGTTTTTACTATTAAAGCACTTAATCCGAACACCTTGGCTGAATTCGCTCAAGTTAAACTTAAAACAAAATATATGGATATGTAACTTATGGACTTACTAGATGAGAAGTTACTCGAGCACTTCGAAGGAAAGGCTGTAAGAAAAGACCTTTTGCATCGTATCAAAAAAGGTACCAATGTACCGACGTTTGTTTTGGAATTTCTGTTAGCACGTTTTTGTGCCAGTGATGATGAAGATGAAATTCAGGAAGGTTTAAGCGCTGTTCTTGAAACACTTAATGATAATTATGTTCGCCCAGATGAGGCGAATGCTGCTCAATCTAAAGTTGCAACAAAAGGCCGTCATAAGTTTATTGATAAAGTTCATGTTCGCTATGTAGAGAAGGAGAAGCGCCACTGGGCAAGCCTGGAAAATTTCAACTCACAGCGTATTGCAATTGGCGAGAAGTTCTACAAAAATAATGATCGCTTGCTCGAAGGAGGTATTTGGGCTGAGGTGACTCTTTGCCACAATGAAATTGAAGAAGACGATTATGCCTTTTATATCGAAGACTTACGACCAATTCAGCTTAGCCGTTTTGACTATGATGCTTACTGTGAAAAGAGGAAAGCATACAAAAGAGATGATTGGTTAGACATTATTATGCGTTCTGTTGGTCTGGAGCCAACCAAATTGAGTAAGCGCGTTAAATTCCATTTTCTGGCGCGTCTAGCACCTCTAGTAGAGGCTAATTATAACTTTATCGAACTTGGTCCAAGAGGTACGGGGAAGTCTTATTTTTATAGCGAATTCTCGCCTTACTCTACTCTAATTTCTGGCGGTCAGACTAGCAGTGCTACATTGTTCTACAACAATGCTCGCAAGAAAGTCGGTTTGGTAGGTTATTGGGATACTATTGCCTTCGACGAAGTCGGCAATATGCGTGTAAAAGATCCGGATACAATCCAGATCATGAAAGACTTCATGGCTAATGGCCGTTTCTCTCGCGGTGCAGAAGTCATAGCTGATGCTAGCATGACCTTTATCGGTAATTTGGATTTAGGTGTTAAGCAGGTTGTTAATTCTACAGAGTACGATCTATTTCAACCTTTACCTAAAGAGTTTGATCTGGCGGTTATGGACAGATTCTGCATGTATATGCCTGGTTGGGAAATGCCTAAAAATAGCTCTGAGTTTTTAACGGACAACTATGGTTTTATCACCGACTACTTGGCAGAGGCGTTTCACTATCAGCTTAAGCATACAAATCGATACGAAGAAGTTAGTAAGCGTATAAAGCTAGGAAAGTGTGTTGAGGGTAGAGACGAGAAGGGTATTAAAAAGACAGTAGCATCTTATCTAAAAATGCTTCACCCCCATGGAGAGTGCTCTGATGAAGAATTTGAAGAGTATGTGGTTTATGCCATTGAAGGTCGCCGCCGCGTTAAAGAGCAAATGAACAAACGTAAGCCTGATGATGAATTCATAAACATTGAGCTTTCATTCTTTAATGTTGAAGATAAGGAGATCGTAGTAGATTGTCCAGAGACAATTGGGGTTGAAGCAACACTTAATCCTATTAAACCTGGCTATGTCACAGAGTCGTATGATGAGGGTGAGAGTCATAAGCCAGAAGTAATAAAAGAACCTGAAAAAGATGCTAAAGAAGCTTCTCATTTGACAGATAGTATTGACATGGAAGCCCCCGCAATTGCTGAAGTAATCTTGCCAGGGCTCAAAGAGCAACACTACACAATTACTTATGACTCCACAGGTTACAGTTATGAATCTATCATAGTGCCGTATCTTGAGGGAGCAAAGTCGGTAATTATCGAAGACCCATATATTCGTGCAAATCATCAGATACAAAATTTTATACGTTTCTGTGAGGCGATTTTAAAGCAGCCTTCAATTAAAAAAATCCAATTAATCACAAGCTATGATGAGAAGACTGACGTTAAAGAGATGGCTGAACGGCTCCAGGATGTAAAGCAAAGTTTATTAGAGCTAGATGTAATGCTAGATTTAAACGTCAACGAAAACATGCATGATCGTGAAATTCGTATTGATAATGGATGGATAGTTAAAATTGGTAGAGGTCTCGATTTTTTCCAAAAACCTGATAGCTGGTATGGTGTGGGTGTGAATGATCTCTCTTTGAGGAAGTGTTTGGAAACCAAAATAGATATCTTTAAAAATTAATCATATTGTTTTCCTTAGTAAGAAGAGGCTACCTGATAGCGGTTGATGAGGTTTAATGTTTTACGATAATCATAAAACTCAAAATTTATGATTTTTTACAAATTACTCTGTTGTCTATGATTATAGTATTGTTGTGTGGTTTACTTTGAAGCAAGCCTACCACTCTATCTACCTTGAAAGTATTGAAAATTACTATTCATATCAACCAATGATAAATGGATTTAGGTAATTTGAAGTCGCTGATTTGGATGTATCATATTCATACCTAGATTTAGTAGCGAATACTTGAAATTCATAATATTGCATCATGAAATGAATCGAAAAATTATTTTATGGTGATGTAATATTGTAAAACTCAGACATAATGAGTACTATCCACATTTTTATAGTTGGGTGTCGATACTAGATGCTGGTATTTTTGCTGGTATAGGACGAATCGACAATTTAAATTAACCCAATCTTATTAATAGGTTACAGTGTTGGATGTTAGTCCGAGCGTGCCTACCAAATACTTAATTTAATTTTGTGTTTTTTTGTAAATAATAAACACGTGGCCTCTCGTAAGGGTCACCACTGGGGAATAACATGCCAACAATCACTTTGCCAGACGGCAGTCAGCGTTCATTCGACAACGCAGTATCCATTTTAGATGTGGCAGCAGATATCGGTCCGGGTTTAGCCAAAGCTACACTTGCAGGTGCTATAGATGGAAAACAATACGATGCTAGTCATATCATCGATGAAGATGTATCGCTGAGTATAATCACAACTAACAGCCCAGAGGGTGTGGATGTTATACGTCACTCTTCGGCGCATTTAATGGCTCAGGCTGTTAAGCAATTATTCCCTGAAGCACAGGTTACTATTGGTCCTGTGATTGAAGATGGTTTTTTCTATGACTTTTCATATGAGCGTGCTTTCACGCCAGAAGATGTAGATGCTATCGAAAAACGTATGCAGGATTTGATCAAGCAAGATTTACCTGTAGAACGTAGTGTCATGTCTCGAGATGATGCGGTTAAGTTTTTCCGTGATATGGGTGAAACGTATAAAGCTGAAATCATTGAAAGCATCCCTAGTGATGAAGATCTATCTCTTTATAAGCAAGGTGATTTTATCGACCTTTGTCGTGGGCCACATGTTCCAAGTACCGGTAAAATTCCAGCGGTTAAGTTAACTAAACTTGCTGGTGCTTATTGGCGTGGTGATTCTAATAATGAGATGTTACAACGCATTTATGGAACAGCATGGGAAAACAAAAAAGCACTTAAGGCTTATTTGCACCGTGTAGAGGAAGCAGAGAAACGCGATCATAGAAAAATAGGGCGCAAGCTAGATTTATTCCATATTCAAGACGAAGCACCAGGGCAAATTTTCTGGCACGATAAAGGCTGGACAATTTATCAGGTGATTTCTCAGTATATGCGTGAGCAACAACGCTTACGCGGTTACAAAGAGGTGAATACACCTGAGTTGGTAGACTTTTCTTTATGGGAACGTTCTGGTCACGCTGCTAAGTACAGTGAAGACATGTTCTCATTAGAATCTGATGGTCGTCAGTTCGCACTAAAGCCGATGAATTGTCCGTGTCATGTTCAAATATTTAATCAAGGCCTTAAGAGTTATCGTGACCTTCCTTTAAGGATTGCAGAGTTCGGTGCATGTCATAGAAATGAGATGTCTGGAGCATTGCATGGTTTGATGCGTGTGCGTGGTTTTGTTCAAGACGATGGTCATATTTTCTGTACTGAAGAGCAGATCCAACCAGAAGTAGCAGATTTTATTGAGTTCCTTCACGATGTTTATCGTGACTTCGGTTTTGATGATGTTATCTATCGCTTATCAACGCGACCTGAGAATAGAGTAGGAAGCGACGAAGACTGGGATAAGGCAGAGAAAGCATTAGGTGATGCCTTGGATGCGCAGAACCTTGATTGGGAAGAGTTACCAGGAGAAGGTGCTTTTTATGGTCCTAAAATTGAATTTTCTTTGAAAGACAGTATTGGCCGTGTGTGGCAATTAGGAACAATTCAGGTGGATTTTTCTATGCCTGTGCGTCTTGATGCAGAATATGTGTCAGAAGATGGGTCGCGTAAACCACCCGTTATGCTGCATCGTGCAATATTGGGTTCTTTCGAGAGATTTATTGGAATATTGATTGAGCATCATGAAGGTAAGTTTCCACTTTGGTTATCACCTGTTCAAGCCGTTATTTTGAATATTACGGATAAACAGTCTGATTTTGTGAGAAAAGTTGAAAATACCTTGAAAAAAAGCGGAATTAGAGCTGTTTCAGACTTGAGAAATGAGAAGATAGGCTTTAAAATTCGCGAGCACACGCTTCAACGCACTCCCTACCTTTTGGTGGTTGGTGATCGAGAAGTAGAAACTAACTCAGTTGCAGTGCGTACACTATCTGGTGAAGACCTTGGTAGTTTACCTATTGATGAGTTAATAGAACGAATAACAAAAGAAAATGCTAGTTGCGGAATACCTGAATAGTATTATTCTATTTATGTATATTTATAAGTTATAGAGGATAAAGAATATCGCTAAACCAAAGAAGAATCGGGTCAATGATGAGATTAACGTACCACAAGTTAGACTTATTGATAAGGACGGCGAAAACGTAGGTGTCGTTAAAACTACTGATGCGATGGAAAGAGCTGCAGTAGATTCATTAGATTTGGTTGAAATTGTACCAACGGCTGAACCACCTGTATGTCGCATTATGGACTACGGTAAGTTCAAGTTCTCACAGAGCAAGCAAAAAGGCGCAAACAAGAAGAAGCAGAAGAAGACTCAGGTTAAAGAAATTAAAATGAGACCTGGAACTGATATTGGCGATTACAATATCAAGTTGAAAAAGTTGATTGAGTTTCTTCAGGAAGGGGATAAGACGAAAGTAACTATCCGCTTTAGAGGTCGTGAAATGGCCCATCGCGAATTAGGTATGGAAATGCTTAAACGTGTAGAGAAAGATCTGGAAGAATATGGATCTGTTGAACAGTTTCCAAAAATGGAAGGTCGTCAGATGATTATGGTGATTGGTCCAATTAAGAAAGAAAAAGGTCAGGCTTAAACTTTTAGGATTGTAGTTTTATAACTGCAACTTAAATAAAGACCAAGAATTTATATCATTCCTTAAGGAGAGGCACTCTTATAGGAATGTTTTCACTCATCATAGTTTCGTTTCGAATGTTTAGATTGTTAAAAATTTAAATAGAACTATGACCAATAATGGAGAGTTAAGATGCCTAAGATGAAAACCAACAGCGGCGCTGCAAAGCGTTTCCGCAAGCGTGCTAATGGCACGTTCAAGTGTAAGCAGTCACATCTGCGCCACATCCTTACTAAAAAAAGCAGCAAACGTAAGCGTCATTTACGAGCTGGTGATGTCGTCGAGAAAGTCGATACACCAATGGTTCGCAGAATGCTTCCGTACGTTTGAGATCAGTAACGCTTTAAATAGAGAAATGAGGATATAGAAAATGGCAAGAGTAAAACGTGGTGTTACGGCACGCGCAAAACACAAGAAAGTATTAAAGAAAGCTAAAGGTTATTACGGTGCACGAAGCCGAGTTTATCGTGTAGCGAATCAAGCAGTTACTAAAGCAGGTCAATATGCATACCGTGACCGTCGTCAAAAGAAACGTCAATTCCGTAGTTTATGGATTGTTCGTATCAATGCGGCAGCTCGTATGTTTGATATGTCTTACAGCGTATTCATGAACGGTCTTAAGAAAGCAGAGATCGAAGTCGATCGTAAAATGTTAGCTGATTTAGCTGTACATGATATCGATGCTTTTGGACAGTTGGCTGAGAAGGCAAAAGCTGCCCTAGCTTAGTTTACTGTTCCGTCTGATTGTTATTTATAAGCAATAAGCTTTTTCTTATAACAGACGAATAAAAGATGTAAATCAAAGCGAGGAAAGGTTTCTGCCTTCCCTCGCTTTTTTTGTGCAAAATTTTTGTTGCTCGTTTTTACTAATGAAAACGTAGATTACTAAACAAATACTCAATAACGGATTACGGAGACTTCAGTGGACAAACTGACAGAACTCATGCAACAAGCTCAACAGCAGCTTGATGCGGCAACTAACCTCACAGAACTTGATGATGTACGTGTGCATTATCTTGGTAAGAAAGGGTTAATCACTGGTCAACTAAAGCAGTTGGGTCAATTACCTGCTGAACAACGACGTGAAGCGGGACAAGAGATCAATAAAGCTAAACAGGCTTTATCTGAATTAATTAATACTAAGAAAGAGTCTCTTGAAGTTGAAGCATTAAATCAGCGATTACAAAATGAGAGTCTGGATATCTCTTTGCCTGGCCGCAAAATGGGTGAGGGGAGTTTGCATCCTGTAACTCGCACCGCCAAGCGCATCGAAGAAATATTCATGCAGTTAGGTTTTGGTGTTGAAGTGGGTCCTGAAATTGAAGATGACTATCACAATTTCACTGCGTTAAATATTCCAGATCATCATCCATCTCGAGCATCTCACGATACTTTCTATTTTGGTGATGGAACTTTATTAAGAACGCATACTTCGCCTGTACAAATTCGTACTATGGAAAACCAAGAGCCACCTTTGCGTATTATCGCGCCAGGTCGTGTATATCGCTGTGATTCAGATGTAACTCACAGCCCCATGTTCCATCAGGTTGAAGGTTTGATGGTAGATAAAGACGTTACTTTCTCTGATCTTAAAGGCATTTTAGAAGCATTCTTTAAAGCATTTTTTGAAGTAGAAGACTTACCAACTCGCTTTAGACCTCATTACTTCCCATTTACAGAACCTTCAGCAGAAACAGATATTCAATGTGTGTTGTGCCAAGGAAAAGGTTGTCGTGTTTGTGGTAATACAGGTTGGATTGAGGTGATGGGTTGCGGCATGGTGAACCCAGAAGTATTCCGTCATGTTGGGATAGATCCAGAGGTATATACAGGTTTTGCATTTGGCTTCGGTATTGATCGTTTAGCCATGCTGAGATATGGCATTGATGATTTACGTAAGTTGTTTGATAACGATGTACGTTTCCTAAAGCAGTTTGCGTGAAGTTGATATTAAGGTAAGTAGAAAGCTATGAAAGTAAGTGAAAACTGGTTAAGAGAATGGGTTGAACTCGATGCAACAACAGACGAAGTTGCGCATCAACTCATTATGGCAGGCACAGAATTGGATGGTATTGATCCCGTTGCTTCTGCTTTCACTGATGTGAGAGTGGGTCAAATCAAGAGTATCGAACAACATCCTGATGCAGATCGTTTACGCGTCTGTCAGGTTAATATTGGTAGCGATGAGTTATTACAGATTGTTACTAATGCAACTGTTGTGCTTGAGCAAAAAGTCCCTGTTGCAATGATAGGAGCGATTCTTCCTAGTGCTGATGCAAACGAAAAGCCACTTAAGATAAAAAAGGGAAAATTACGCGGTGTTTTATCACAAGGTATGTTCTGTGGTTCTGAAACGCTTGGTATGGGTGAGGCTGGAGAAGGTCTACTTCCAATTCCTGATAGTGCTGAACTAGGTAAAAACTTAAGAGAAGTACTAGATTTAGATGATGTTGTACTTGATTTAGATGCAACGCCAAACCGTGCTGATTTATTGTGTGTAGCAGGTGTAGCTCGTGAGTTAGGTGTAATCATGCAAGCGCCTGTAACTGAGGTTTCAGTTAAAGCAGCTTCACTCGATCACGAACAATCTTTCCCGGTAAAAATTACAGCTGATGATTTATGTCAACGATATGTTGGTAGAATTATTAATAACTTAGACGTCAAAGCTAAGACTCCTGATTGGATTGTTGAAAAATTACAGCGTTCTGGAATTCGCAGTTTAGGTCCTGTAGTTGATATCACTAATTACGTGATGCTCGAGCTAGGTCAGCCTATGCATGGTTTTGATTTCGATAAGCTTAGCGGCGGTATTGATGTGCGAAATGCGGTCGAAGGTGAAAAGCTAACACTGCTAGATGGCAAAGAAATTTTATTAAGCGCTGATACGATGGTTATCGCGGATGAAGAAAAAGCGCTCGCTCTAGCTGGAATTATGGGTGGTGAAGATAGTTCGGTTACCGATGATACCCAGAACATATATTTAGAAAGTGCTTACTTTGTTCCTGAGAAAATTATGGGGAAATCTCGTAAGTACGGACTTCATACGGACTCTTCACATCGTTTTGAAAGAGGAGTATCTCCAGATTTACAAGTTAAAGCGATTGAACGTGCATCTGAGCTTATTACAGAGATCTGTGGTGGCGAAGTAGGGCCATTCAATGATGTCAGTACCAGAGATGATCTGCAACAGCGTGATGCTGTACATTTCGAGCGCAGACGTATCAAGCGTCACCTCGGTATCGAGATAGACGATACGCGTGTTGAAGATATCCTTACGCGTCTAGGCTGTAATGTTGAAACTACTGAAAATGGTTGGAATATCACTCCGCCAGTTTTCCGTTTCGATTTGGCTACGCCTGAAGACTTTGTCGAAGAAGTTGCCCGTATCTATGGTTACGATAATATTCCCGCTCGTTTACGCCCAATGGAACCACGTATCGCAAGAAAAGAAGAAACGCTGGTCGATGAGAATACATTACGTAATATTCTTGTTAATAGAGGCTATCAGGAAGCAATCACATATAGTTTTGTGCCACCTGAAGTTGAATCACTTTTAAGCCCTGATCAAGAGCAAATAGCGTTATCAAATCCGATTTCTGAAGAGTTGTCGATTATGCGCAGTACCTTGTGGTCAGGACTAATTCCGGCGCTTGATAAGAACGTAAAGCGTCAACAGCCACGTGTACGTTTCTTTGAAACAGGTCTAAGTTTCTTAAAGACATCTGAAGGTTTGACTCAAAGAAAGAAATTAGCTGGCGCCATCACTGGTAATGTTTATTCAGAGCAGTGGAATGCAGAATCTAGAAGTGTCGATTTCTTTGATCTTAAAGGTGATGTGGAAGCGTTATTGGAAGAAGCAACAGGTCAAACATTCGAGTTTGTAAAGTCTGATCATTCGGCATTGCACCCTGGACAATCAACCAATATTATTTCTGATAATCAGGTTGTTGGCGTTTGCGGAGCATTGCATCCTGCGGTTGAGAAGAAACTGGATTTAGATCAGCAAGTGTTTGTTTTTGAACTGGATATGGATAATATCTCGCACAAGAAACTACCAGAATATACCAAGCTTTCACCTTATCCTTCAGTCCGTAGAGATCTTGCATTGTTGGTGAATAAAGACGTTGAGTACTCTACAATTGCTAAGGTACTGAATAGTTTGAATATTCAGCAGATTGTTGATAGCTTTGTATTTGATGTTTATTCTGGGGAGAATGTAGATTCTGGGCAAAAAAGTCTCGCTTTAGGCTTGATTTTTCAGGATTTTTCGCGCACCCTAGAAGAACAAGAAATCAGTGCCCATGTTGAGAAGATCATGGAAGCGCTAAATAATCATACAGGGGCAGTATTAAGGTAAAAATATATAGGAAAATAGCAGACTTTATTTTTTTCTATTTACTATATGTGGCCGTTGTT
Source organism: uncultured Cocleimonas sp. (assembly GCF_947495625.1). Taxonomy (GTDB): domain Bacteria; phylum Pseudomonadota; class Gammaproteobacteria; order Thiotrichales; family Thiotrichaceae; genus Cocleimonas. The sequence continues at coordinate 15,931 of NZ_CANLZW010000018.1, read as the reverse complement.
ATTTACACAAGGAGAGCAGCACTTATGACATTGACGAAAGCAGGCATGGTTGAACATCTGTTTGATGAATTAGGGCTAAACAAACGAGAAGCTAAAGAACTCGTAGAAATGTTTTTTGAAGAAATTAGAACTGCTTTGGAAGAAGGGCAAAATATTAAATTATCTGGTTTTGGAAACTTCATGTTGCGCGATAAAGCACAACGTCCTGGAAGAAACCCGAAATCAGGTGAAGCAATTCCAGTCAGCGCTCGTCGTGTTGTAACTTTCCGTCCTGGTCAAAAACTAAAGCAAAGAGTAGAAAAGTATGCTGGAAGCATCCAATAATAAAGAACTACCTGCAATACCGAGTAAACGGTATTTCACAATAGGGGAAGTCAGTAATCTTTGTGGCGTTAAGGCTCATGTCTTACGCTACTGGGAACAAGAATTTCCTAACCTAAAACCGATGAAGCGTCGTGGAAATCGTCGTTACTATCAACGTGATGATGTGCTTTTAATTCGTCAGATTCGTAGTCTTCTGCACGAGCAGGGTTATACAATCAATGGCGCGCGTCAAAAGCTATCAGGTGTTGAAGCAGATGATGATAGTGCAAAGGCTAATCAATTATCACGTCAGATAATCACAGAGTTAGAAGATATTTTAAGAGTGCTTAAATCTTAGAAAGTCAGCCTTAGATAAATAATAGTTTATTTAACTAAGCTTTTGTAATCTCTAGATAAATATAGAAAAACACACCCCCCTACTTATAGGGGGTTTTTATTGTCTGAAGGAAATGTAAATTCATCGGGTAGAAAGAATACTCGATTAATTTCTTGGTAGTTATTTTGCTCATCTCGATTAATTTCAACATAGCATTGCGCTCTATCTTCAAAAATTTTCACAGGATTGTTCTGCAGATCAATGATATCTTTATGATTGAGTTCGGATAACCAAAGCGTTTTATTCAACGCTAAATATTTCCCTTCGGTTATGTCGGTGATATTAGAATAACTCCATAAGCCTCTGAGATGATTCTCCGTAATTCCTTCAGCAGTATCGCTACTTCCTTCAGGGTAGAACAATCTGCCTTTAATAAAACAATGTCTTTCGTCTATTTGTTCGTCAACTTTGTGAGAGAAATATTGTTCGTGTTTTTTACTCAATTGAGATTGATGACTTAATAAATGGTCTAGTTTTTTGCCTAGTTGATCGGTTGTGTTTGTACCAAACCAGCGATACGGATCTTCATAAGGTTTTGTTCCTAAGTAAAATTTAACACAGACTTCTAGGTGGATATTTTTGCCTGTCGATACTTCCTTAATTATGAAGTCAATCTCACCATAGGTGACTCCTTCTTCAATAATCTGGATGTTTTGTTGAATCAGTTCGTAGTTGGGGCTGATGCTTAGCCAATACGAAACTAAGGCTTCGAATCTATGCCCTAAGCGTTTGCTCTTTACTTGATGTAAATGCTGTTCTAAGGGTGATGGATCTTTGTCTAGTTCAATTAAGGTTGCGAGGCAGTCCTTGTATTCGTTTTGGCATTTATCGTCGTCCCACCAGTAGGTATTACCGATATGTCCCGATTGTATTGGTGGGCTAGCAATCACCCATGTAAGGTCACGAACTAATTTTGTGCTAAAAGTAGGGGGGTGATCTTTCATAGTATTAATATTTAATCATTGGATTATTTGCCCGCTTTTTGCCAAATCAAAATACGATTATTTGCTGGCATGGCGATATCATCTACAAACTTCATATCACCTTGCTCTGCGAGGTCATTGAGTTTCTCAAAGTCCTTGATGCAACTTTTAGGGTCATTGTTCTTCAGCCATAGATCAAAGTTTGCATTACTTTCGCTGGTATATTCACCGTTATAATTAAATGGGCCATATAAGATAAAATAGCCTTCAGCTTCCAGAAGAGGGCAAGCATTTTTGAAGTAATCAACTACATTATCCCACGACATAATATGTACCGCATTTGCTGAGAAAATAGTATCGAAAGTTTCTTTAGGCCATTGATCTGTAGAGACATTAATTGCTAACGGTGATCGAGTATTTTCTAAATCAGCATCATCTAACCAGAGTTTTATACCATTGTGATACATACTTTGATCACTGGTTTGCCAGATCAAATGCGGCATATGTTTAGCAAAGAAAACAGCGTGTTGCCCTGTACCACTTCCTATCTCAAGAACGTGTTTTTTGTCTTTTAATAAGGGTAATAAGACATCGAGTATGGCTTGCTGATTTTGCACGCAGGATTCTGAAAATGGCTTCTGGATATTCATCATAGTAGTTCAGTTAAGTTACTTTTCTTCTTGATAAGGAGATTTGAGTGAATCCATATAAGCCTTCACGCCTGCTTGCTCATGTTTAACATAGTTTTCAATAGATTCTTGAAAAGGTGAATTATTTAGCCAATGGCTAGATCGGGTCAGCGTAGGTATAAAGCCTCGCGCAATTTTATGTTCGCCTTGTGCTCCGGGCTCAAATGTCTGTAATTTATGTTCAATACAATATTCGATACCTTGATAGTAACAGGCTTCAAAATGGAGTTTGTCTATTTGTTCAATACAGCCCCAATGTCTACCATAGAGAATAGTATCGCTTGCGAACATTAGAGAGCCTGCAATGCATTCTTCCTGTCCGGTATCGCTACCTTCAGGCTGTTTAGATAGATCATCAGCTAGTACTAGAATGACTTGATCTGGCAGGGCATGTGCAACTTCTTTAAAGAAGCCTTCGTTTAGGGTAGCGGTTCCATATTTTTCAGCGAAGGTTTGCTCGTAAAATTTAGAGAAGTTTTTCCAGTCTTCATCTGTCGCAGTGTGACCATTTAATATGCGTAGGTTAACAGCCTGTTGTTCTACTCTTCGGCGTTCTTGTCGGATATTTTTACGTTTCTTGGGTGTCAGCTTTGCCAAAAAGTCATCAAAAGTAGAGTAGTCTTGATTGTGCCAATGAAACTGACAATCATGACGTGCGAGCAGCCCGTAATCTTCCAGCCAGTCCTGTTCATCACTATTTGCAAATAAACAATGAAAACTACTGTAGTTTTGTTCACCAGCAAATTGCTTAATGGTCTCTATCAATAATGGGTAAAGCTCGTCAGATCTTCCTGATTCGCATAAAAGTCGTTGACCACTAGCGGGCGTATATGGAATTGATGAAACTAATTTAGGAAAATAGGGAATGTTATTTCTATGATAGGCATCTGACCAAGCGTGGTCGAAAACAAACTCTCCATAAGTGTTAGTTTTTGTATAAAGCGGCATTGCAGCAACTAGTTGATCTTCTTCATAGATGGCTATGTGACAGGGATGCCAACCGAACTCCTGACTTGCACAGCCGTGAGTTTCTAATGCAGAGAGAAATTCATGACGTACAAATGGGTTATTGTCTTTAACCAATTTATTCCATGAATCGCCAGGTATTTGCGATATTTCTGAGTGAATGTTTATCTGCATTTATTTAATTTAAAAGCTATTATCTACATTGTTAGAGTATGAAATATAAGGACTATTTTCAAAATTGAAAGAGTATCATAGCAACGAATCGGAAAGTAAAAAGAAACTAAAGAAACGAGGTATCTTCTCTCGAGTCTTGAGGCTCTTTGCACAAGCTACATTGCTTTCGGTCCTGCTCTTATTTGCGGTACTGTTGGTTTTTCGCTGGGTGCCGTTACCGACATCCTCTTTTATTTATAAACAGAATTCACTCGCCGCTAACGCTCCTGAAATCTACGAAAAAGCCGCCTATCAATGGGTGGATTGGGAGAAAATACCTCCGCACCTTGCATTGGCTGTTGTCGCTGCAGAAGATCAACGTTTCCCCAATCATTGGGGGATTGATACGATTGAGTTGAAAAAAGCGCTAGCCCAGAATAGTAGAGGGAAATCTGCACCGCGCGGCGCTAGTACTATCACACAGCAAACAGCGAAAAATTTATTTTTATGGAATCAGCGCAGCTATATTAGAAAGCTAATTGAGGCTGGTTTGGGTGTATCACTGGAAATCGCCTGGCCTAAGAAACGTATTCTCGAAGTTTATTTGAACATCGCTCAATTTGGTGATGCTATTTTTGGAGTGAAGGAAGCGAGTCATTTATTGTTTGATAAAAAGGTGCAGGATTTATCGATGGAAGAATCTGCAATGCTCGCTGCAGTTTTGCCTAAACCTGCGATATCCAATGTGAATGATCCTAGTCCTGCATTGGTCAAACGTCAAAAGTGGATTTTGAAACAAATGAAGCAACTTGGCGGAACTGATTACATTCGTAAACTTTAGTTATCTTGATAGCTTAATGAAAATTCATACATAACTGAATAATTGGTTTTTATAGACATAAAAAAAGGAGCTAAATAAGCTCCTTTTTTAAAAGATTAATAGCAATGAAATTACTGTGCATTAATCCATTGACCATTACTGTTTTTACAGGCTCGACCATGAACCTGTTGCTTGCGCCCATCTATCCACGCATCCATTACATAGTCACGACATTGAGTCTGCTGACCATTTACATTGCCTTCGTATTTATTGATGGGTGTAAATTCGTAATTGGTTTTGGTGTTAGGGTTATCCCACGCTACTCTTTGATTATCAGGAGTAGTCTCGAGAGATTGGCTGATTCTACGCTGATCTTCCTGATCTAATCCGCGACCTATATTGCCACCAACCATGCCACCAACTACAGCGCCAATGACAGTCATTGCCGTTTTTCCACTGCCCTTGCCAAACTGGTGACCAACAACGCCACCTAGTACTGAACCTGCAATAGCGCCTTGAGACTCTTTACTGGTATTGGAACAACCACTTAAAACGAACACTGATGAAAAGATAGCAATAAACACAGAAGTAGTGATTACTGATTTAATTGATGATTTGTTATACATGTTTTACCCCTTATATATTTTTTAGTTAAGTTCTTCGGTTATTGGATGCATAACATCACTATAAGTTCCAATAGAAGTAGTGGGGTATGATTTATATCAAGTAATTGATCACCTGAGATTAAAAAAAGTATATTGAGAAAGAATATTTAATCGATTATCAAGCTTGTCTTAAGTTGCCCGCATTACAAAGAATTTCGTATGGGATGGTTTCGGCTTTTTCTGCAATGCTATCGACGCTTAGATTTTTACCCCATAGTTCAGCCCAGTCACCAACTTTTATTGGGTTCTCTTTATGATCGTCAGCATTCACGACAATCATATCCATAGCCACACGACCCAGTAACTCGGTCGTTTTTCCGTTGATCCATACAGGTGTGCCACTTGCTGCATGTCTTGGGTACCCATCGGCATAACCACAGGCAATGACAGCAACTTGCATATCTTTAGGGCACTGCCAAGTGGCAGAATAGCCAATGCAATCGCCTTTTTTCAAGGTATGAACTGAGATGACAGGTGCTTCGAAAGTCATGGCTGCCTGTAAATCAAAAGAGTCACTGTCTTTGTCTTTATCAGAAAAAGGAGAGCTGCCGTAAAGCATGATACCAGGACGAACCCAGTCAGCATGTGCATCTTTCCAGACTAGAACGCCCGCAGAATTACACAGGCTTTTTGGTGCATTTATTCCTTCACAAGCTTTATTAAAAGTCTTTACCTGGTCCAAAGTTGTTTCTTTATCTGGTTCATCAGCGCTCGAGAAATGAGTGGCAAGCATGAGGTTGTCAGGATTTACATGAGGATGATTTTTTAGTTTGGTGTAAAGATCATGGATGCGATCAGGTTGAAAACCTAGTCTATGCATACCAGAATCAACTTTTAGGGTAATGTCAAAACGATGATTTTTCTTACCTTTATTGGAATATTGATCTAATAGTGTCAATTGACGTTCTTCGTGCACCATCAATCGTAAATTCAAATCCGCAGCGATATTCAAATCATCATTATTTTGATGGCCTTGGAGAATCTTGATGGGTAAATCAATGCTACCTTCACGCAGAACAACAGCCTCTGGTACACAAGAAACCGCAAAAGCATCAGTATTCGGGTATAGAGTTCCAGCTGTTGCTACTGAGTTATGACCATAGGCATTGGCTTTAATCACAGAAAAGACTTTAGAGTTCGGTGCGCATTCTCTGGCGCGTTTTAAATTATGCTGTAAAGCTTCTGGATGAATGGTAATGCGTGCGGAACGTTTCATAAGCTACTTTCAATTAAATTATAGAGCAATGTAATAAGAAGAGAGGGTTAACTATCCGGAGCGTAAATATCAGGCATGAAGTTATCGAAGCGGGTGTATTTACCGGTAAAGGTCAAACGAATTTTACCAATTGCACCTTGACGTTGTTTGCCGATGATTACTTCAGCCATGCCTTTGTCTGGTGAGTTTTCATCGTAAACTTCATCACGATAGATGAACATGATAACGTCGGCATCCTGCTCGATCGCTCCAGATTCACGTAAATCTGACATGATAGGACGTTTATTTGGGCGTTGTTCCAAACTACGGTTTAACTGAGAAAGAGCAATCACAGGACATTCTAGTTCTTTAGCTAATGCTTTAAGTGATCGAGAAATCTCAGAAATTTCTGCGGCACGGTTATCTGATTTGTTATTTGTTTGCATCAACTGAATATAGTCTATAACAATACACCCCATACAGCCGTGTTCACGATGTAGTCGACGTGCTTTTGCACGCATTTCCGTGGGAGACATTGCCGCAGTATCATCGATAAATAGTTTGGTTTCTCCAAACGTTTTTACTGCCATACCTATTCGAGGCCAATCTTCTTCACGAATTTTACCAGTACGAATATCATTCAAGGGTACACGACCTAATGACGCAAACATTCTTAATACCAGTTGTTCTGCGGGCATCTCCATACTGAATATGGCTACCGGCTTTTTATCGTTTACCGCAATAAACTCCGCTACGTTCATAGAGAATGTTGTTTTGCCCATCGAAGGACGACCAGCAACGATAATCAAATCACCTTTCTGCAAGCCAGAAGTCATGGCGTCAAGATCGGTGTAACCAGTTGAGGCTCCAGTGATGGATTCCGTCGATTTACTTAATTCATCGATTTTTGCTAGCGTTGATTTAAGAAGGTTCTTAATCGTGTGGAAATCTTGTTTACGATTACCTTGTTCTGCTATTTCGAATACTTTTTTCTCTGCTTCATCGAGCAGCTCTTTACTGGGTCTTTCTCCCGCATTGAAGGCGTCTTCCGAAATTTCAGAGCCAATGCTAATGAGTTGGCGTAATACAGATTTTTCACGAACTATATCAGCGTAGGCTTTTATGTTTGCTGCACTCGGCGTGTCTTTAGCAAGTGTACCTAAGTAGGCAAGCCCACCTGCATTGTCTAACTCATCTCTGTCTTTAAGCCACTCTGATAATGTAATCACGTCGCGTGGTTTATCTGTCTCAGCTAGCTCTGCAATAGAACGGAAAATGAGGCGGTGATCATGTCGATAAAAGTCGTGTTCGGTAATGACGTCCGCTACTTTATCCCACGCCATATTTTCCAATAATAGGCCACCGAGTACAGATTGCTCTGCTTCGATAGAATGAGGGGGAACCTTTAAATGTTCTACAGATGAATCGTGGGTGAGTATTGCTGACATGGGTTTAGTTTATCTTGGATAGCGTTTAATAGTTAGTACCAAATCTTATGAATAGATTGGTTATAAGCTGTGGATAAATTGTGAATAAAGTAGAGAGGATTTTGAATTGTAAGTCACCCCCCTACTTATGGATGATTTTACGTTTTTGTAGTTTAAAAATGTAAATAGAATTTATGCATAGCTGGGCTGTTTTTCTACTTCATTCCTCGGGTTTTCTTTATTGTATCGTATGCGGTTTGAATTTCCTGAGAGCGTTCGGTGGCTTCTTTAATCATTTCTTCGGGAAGGCCTTGTCCCATAAGTTTGTCCGGATGATATTCACGAACCAGACGACGGTAGGCTTTTTTGATCTCAGCATCGGTATTTTCTTTAGTCACTCCTAACGCTTGATAGGCTGCATCAATAGCATTAACGGATGTGTAACCGCCAACCCCAGAACTGTGACCGCCTTGTTGGTAATGCCCCCCTGAGAATTGATCCTGGCCGTGTAGCATTGCCATAAGCTGTTCGAATGCTTGTGGTGAGTAGCCAAACTGCTGTGCGATAGAACGTAATAAATCAGTTTCTGCTTGTTCTAATTTACCATCAGCAATCGCCACACGAATCAGATATACCATCACCATTTGCTTTAGGTTGGGTGATGTTGCATTTACCCGGTTGAATTCCTGAATCAGTGGTTCGATATCGTAGTCTGCTTTTGCACCTTCCTGAAAATGATTAATCGCACGTTTACGATTCTCGGTACTCATATTGAGTTGTTTCATGAAGGTTTCAACGTGAGCGATTTCTTCTTCAGAAACACGCCCATCAGCTTTTGCCAATTTTCCCATTAAGGTGAAAACTGTTTTAAAGAAAGCTGCTTGTTTATTCGTTTTTATGCCAGTTATACCGCCAACATTACCAAAGCCACTGAGTTGTCCAATGAGACCACCAGAGAGTTTGAAACTAATAAAGCCGCCCACAAGAAGTCCGATAAAAGCCATAAAAAAGCTATCAAAAATGAAGTAAAACAGTACGGCGGTTATATATTTTATAAATTTCATCGTGGAATCATGGTGGTTTATAGGGATTAATCAAGCATCGATCGCGCCATATTGTGTTCTAGGCAAAGTTATGAACATGAATGCAAAAGGCCATTTTACTGAAACGATAATTTATTTACAGTTTAATTCTCGATTAGTTGCGGTTTGCTTAATGTTTACAAGTATTTTCCAGGCATTCTTTTTAAAAAAAATAGGTTAATTAAAAGCGTTGCGATAAAAATCAGGAAGAGGGGTCAATGTCCCCGTTTCTGCCCAACCTTTTTCTTTAGCTGTATTGCTAAAACTCTGAATGCGTTTTTCATCTAGGGGATGGGTACTAAAAAATTCAGCGGGTGCTTTTGAATCCATTGCAGCGCGCTCATTATGAAAAATTCGAAACAGCTCTGCACCACCATTTAGATGCCCATAAAGTGCTTGCAGGGTATTCATTGCTTCAAGATCCGACTGTTTTTCCATTTCACGACTAAAGTGCAGGGTAGAGAGCAGCCCGGTATCGCCGAGTATTTGGCTGTCAGCGCTTCTACCTAGTGTTGTCATAGCAATCGACACCGCAATACCGCTGCCTAAGGATTTTATGGGGTGTCGATATTTTACGTGAGCAATTTCATGTCCCAGCAAGGTGACTAAGGTATTTTCGTTTGGAAGTTTTTCCAGTAAGCCTTTAAACATAAATACATTTCCACCAAGGGTGGCAAAGGCATTCATCGTATCCGAATGCATATAGTGTATTTTGATTTTTATTTCTTCAGGAAGGTTTTGCGTCTTACTAATCTTATCCGCGAGTTGTTGTAAGTATTCGGTGATCTGTTGATGTTCTTTATTGTCATCATGAGCGGAAACATCGTACAAACCCGCTACTTTCTTCTCTGCGTTGTACGGGATCAAGCCGGCTAACCAACTGCCGCCAACACTAAGTACTAGCGAAACGAGTATAACAAGCGCAATCGATCCTATTAACAGTGTAGAAAATTCCTTTAAAGGGTTCTCTTTGCTGGTATTAATGTCTTCGGGTATTTGCGGATTTTCGTATTGCATAAATTTGGGTAGATACCGATAGTATTGGCTTAATTTTATTAAAGCTTTTTCAAAGCTGTGCCATAGGCATGTACTTCGATAATGGGCATTTTTCTACTGTCTTGTCCTGAAATACTGGAAGTCTCGTATTTCACATTAAAGACTAATTCTGCACCAAATTGCTGTGCCTGATCTTTCATGCGCAATACGGCTTCGCGTCTTCCTCTATCTAGTAGCGTTTCGTAGGTACTGATTTTCCCGCCGAATAAATTGCGCAAACCAGCGACAAAAGTTTTGAAGTAATCGTTAGCGATGACGACATTTCCGGAAACCAGTTTTTGTTCGTACCGATTATCCTGAGGAGGCATTCGGCTTGCCATCGCTGGCAATTGATTCATCACTTTTTCTCTTTCGATCAAGCTGATGAAATGTTTTTTTTCTGCGCGACGGCCAAAGAAATAACCCAATGTAACAAGGACGGCGACGATGAGTATTTGATCCATAATATTTACCGTAAAACGCGTTTAAAAAGTGTCTGATGCTAAAAAAAATAATCTAGTTTAAGGTTTCAAACAACAAAACAAAATACTCGCTAAAAGTAGGGGGGTGACTAATGATTAACTATATGTAGGTATTTGGAAACAATTAGTCATCACCATCAAGAATAACAGCAGTACCATACACATAAATTTCAGCTGCCCCCGCCGTGATGCTGGAGGTGGAAAATCTCACGTTGAGTACCGCGTTAGCGCCCACCGAACGGGCTTGCTCAATCATGCGCTCGGTGGCTTCTTCACGTGACTCCTGTAATAGTTCGGTATAGGCAGTGAGTTCACCACCGAACATATTTTTAATTCCCGACATGATGTCACGACCGGCGTGCTTGGCACGAACAGAGCTACCTTGAACAAGTCCTAGGTGTTTGGTGACTTTTCTACCCGTCATAAATTCAAGGTTTGATATCAACATGTGGTAATTCCTTAACAGATTTAATGTGTTTTAGTAGTGTATCAGTTGCTACTTAGTTCATATATGAGTTAGAAGTATGTTAGATTTTATAATTCAGAAACAGCCTTTTTAATACGTTTAATCGCTTCTTCGAGTAACGATCGACGACAGGCAAAGTTGAGTCTAATAAAGTTTTTATCACCAAAATAGACACCTGCTGATATGCCGATGCCTGCGTTTTCAAAAAAGGATTCTGCATTGTCGAGTGCTAGTACGGAGACATCGATCCATGCGAGATAGGTCGCTTCTAAAGGGAACATCTTCAAACCTGGTATAGCGTTGATTTCTCGTAACAGATAATCGTGGTTATCTCTTAAATAATCGATCTGCTGTAGTCTCCAGCTTTCGCCATGTTTAAATGCCGCCTCTGTCGCAACTTGACCGAGTAAATTGACTTCAGGCGCTTTTTCTAAAACGTCTTTTGCAAACTTTTTACGTATTTCTTCATTGGGAATAATGGCAAACCCAAAACTTAAACCTGCTACGTTATAGGTTTTACTTGCCGCCATTAAGGTAATACTGCGATTTGCCGCATCTTTATTAAGATTACCGAATGGATGATGCTTTTTATCCTCATCCAAAATTAAATCGCAGTGAATTTCATCCGAACAGATCAATAAATCATGTTTCTTACAAATCCTCTGTAAATTTAGTAGTTCTTGTTCGGTATAAACAGTACCCCCGGGATTATGTGGGTTACAAAATAAAACCATTTTGGTGTTTGATGTTATAGCTGCTTCCAGAGCATCTAAATCCAGAGACCAACGTTCGGCTTCTAGGCGCATCGGGATTCTGATTCGTTTTCTCTTGGTATTAGCAACGACGAAATTGAAGGGGGGATAGATAATTTCAGGCACAATGATTTCATCACCTTCGTTTCCTGCGAGGAGAGAAGAGAACGTTAATCCATTAACAAGGCTCGAAAGTGGCACAATCCATTCGCTTTTAATTGGCCAGTCATAATGATAAGACAGGTGCGAAATAATGGCTTCACGGACACCAGTAGAGCCTTGTTCGGTATAACCAAATACACCTTGATCTACTCTTTGGTGTAATGCTTCCAAAATGGCAGGGGCGGTTTCAAAGTCTGAGTCTGCTATCCAAAAGGGGATGATATCTTTACCTTGATACTTATCCCATTTCTTGCTGTAACTGTTCTTTCTGTTGATCTCTTTATCAAAATCAAATTTGGTATCGTTATTTTTAAACTGTTGTTGCAGGTTATCAGTCATGTTTCATTTCCTGATCTATTTGAGGCACAATGTATTAAGTTTAAACGTTTTATCATTCATCGGATGCCATTAAATGGCGTATAGAATATGGCACAAACAACCCTGATAATCAGCACTTTAAAGAAAACTCTTAAATCTCATGGAAAAACCTATGCTGATGTCGCGAAATATCTGGAGTTGTCCGAAGCAAGCGTAAAGCGCATGTTTGCTCAGCAGACAGTGAGTTTGAATCGTTTGGATGCAATTTGTCAGATGCTGGATATGGAAATCACCGAACTGATGCAGAAGGTAAATGATTCTACAGCAAGGCAAATCAGTGAACTGAGTGACGAGCAAGAGCAGCAATTAGTCAGTGATAGAGAGCTGTTACTGATTACGATTATGGTAATCAACAACTGGACTCTGGAAGAAATTCTACAGGCTTATAACTTCACAGAAGCACAATGCATTCAGCATTTAGCCAAGCTTGATCGTTTGAATATTATCGAACTACTGCCGAATAATAAAATTAAGATAAAAATATCTTCAAACTTTAAATGGCGAAATAACGGTCATATTCAACGATTTTTTAGGGAGAGTATCGAATCGGAGTTTTTCAATTCTAAGTTCTCAAAGCCGGAAGAAAAGCTAGTCGTTTTGAATGGTATGTTGTCGCAAGAATCAAATGCAATTTTTCAAAGAAAACTGGAACGACTTGCCAGAGAATTTGATGAAATGGCAAAAGAAGACGTCACACTTTCACTGAGTGAACGTCTTGGTTATACCTCGGTTTTGGCCGTGCGTGATTGGCGCTTTACTGTGTTTGATGTCTATAAAAGATAAGACATAGACCTTAATTAACTTGTTATATTTTTGGTTCTAATCAATTGGAGCATGAAGTTTCGTGCCTTCTACAATGACACCACCTCGATTTCCAACATCTATCTCGCCGTAGCGTTCCTTAAAGATTGGCGGCAGTTCTCTGTCGTCAGGCACACTTAACCATAAGCGTAATAGGTGACGTCTGTTTTCTCGCTCTGGCCAATCCATAAAACCACGTCTGTCGTGCAGCATGTTGTGATTGTGTACAAATTGCATGTCGCCCACTTCCAGTTTCATCGATAGGTTGAGGCTTTCATCATTCGCTAATTCATCGAACATATTAAGCGCATCGACATAATTTTCTGGTAACTCTGGTACGCCGTCAAAGCGTTGTCCGGAATTGATATACTGCCTTTGATAGATAACCGTTAATTTTTCCTTGAACCAGCTAAACACAGGTATGGTGAAAAAAGGTTTTTGTCCTGGTTCGACTTCACCTCTTTTATCTGTAGCGACGGGAGAGAACAGTAATTTAACTAAATCTGGTCGACGTTTTAACATTTCATTATAGATCGACTCTGCACTCACTAAGAGCGACTCACCGCCGGACTTTGCCGTCTTTAAACAGATGAGGCCAACGACATCAGCACTATCTGTGTGAAACGTTTGGCGCGAATTCGTTTGGTAAATTCTGCTGTTTGGGTCGTTTTCATCTGCGCCGATATCACGCACATGGCCCAATAGATGACCTGCGGCATTTTGTGAGCGAGGATTGCCAAGATGGGAGCCGATTCCCATAAAGAGCGTGGCAACTTCTTCTCTATTATAGGTAGAGATATCTAGACCTCTGAATAGCTTGAAGCCTAAGCCATCGGTAAGCTCTGACTTGATTTTGTTGAGCTTATTCCCTAGCAAAGGTAGTTGAAAGTTATCTTTAGATATTGCTTCTAGCTTTAAATCAGATGCAATAAATTTTGCAACGGCCTCGTTAATCTCATCAATATCTTCCTGCTTAAACGTATAAACCCATTTTTCTCGTGTATTTTTGATGGAAGGACCTTTCCAGGCCGTTTCTGTAGTTAATGTAGGAGGGAATTTAGACGAGTAAATAGGTGGCAGGGTATTCATCAAACATTCCTTAAACTAAAAGTATTAAAAAATAAGCCTTAAATTGAACCGCTAAAAAGAAGTTTTTTTAATGGTTTAATTCTTCTAGTGATGTTTCTTTCTTGAAAATTTCAAAAAAAACGGGCTCAAAGTAGGGGGGGTGACTTAGTGCTAATTACTCATTATAAATTAACTCAGGAACAGGGCAATTTTCTAATGAATATTTATTTTTGTTCATTAATTAAATTATTTTTAAGTCAGAAAAATGAAAAATATTTAATTTAATTTTCATTTTATTTGCTTAATTTTTGAACAAAAATTCGCTATTAAAACCATCAACTTAAGTGTGGTTTTTACAAAAAAATTGAAATTGAAATTTAGTTTTTATGAAAACTAAATGAAACTATTTGAAATTCACTAAGTCCTATTTTCCGAAGCGACAACATCAATATTATGAGGTGGCAGCGAGGGAATCGACTTGTGCCTTATTTTAATAAGTTGTTGTTTCATAATTATTAAATAATATTTAAAACTTTTTAAGGAGTCAAATATGACTATCAAAAAAACAGCAGTAGCAACTTCAATTTTATTGGCAATAGGTTTTAGTTTGCCAGGATTTGCAGAAACCAAAACTGAAATAGTTGACGGGGATGCTGTGACCATCGATTGCATTACATCAGCGGAAGTGGATAAGATGTCAGACGAGGATAAGGCAAATCTGAAATTGCCAATCTGTGAAGAAGTTGAGAAGAATGCAGACGGAACGACGGCTACACAATAGTCTAGTTTCACAAAGCACCTGCAAAACGACAGGTGCTTTGTCATTTTTAAATCCTGGCTTTTCAGAAAAAAGTGGTGAAATAAAAAAATCATGATATTGATTCTTTCTGAAAAAAACATCTCGACATCAAACCAAAAATAACGGAGTGTAATTTTACTGCTTAAAAATAAAAGTATTAAATATCGATACCCTGAATATGTGTTTTTAACACTATTCTTGTTTCAATAGTCAAAAGCTGATCAGTACGATTATTCTTTTCGCATATTGATTCTAGACCTTGTTTGACGCTCTTGCGCAGACTCTCTAGTAATCAGTTTATATGCTTAGAAAGGATGTTGAAATGATCAAAATTTGGCAAATTGCTATTAATAAATCTGCAACTGACACTGCACCTAATACTGGAACTGCAAAAGAGCACAATGTATCAGAACTGATAAATCCACATCATAGATATCCAAATAGATATCAAAGAGCGCTTTATACAATTTGTTTACTCTTTTTGGCTGTTGTTGCCCTGTCAGGATGTTCAGGTTTGGTAAGTCAGAAATCTGGACAACATACCGTTTCAAGTAGTTTAGCGAGTTTTTTATATTCAGGAAAAGATTCTAACAAAGTTGAAAAGTCTGGCCCCGCGTTACTAGAGCTTCCCATCAAAGTGGGAATAGCATTTTTACCGTCGCAACATTGGCGAAGTCGCTCGTTAGACGAAAGCACAAAATATCAACTTCTAAATAAAGTTAAACAGTCCTTTGGTAAACACCCTTTTATAGAAAATATATCTATCATTCCTAGTACCTATCTTAAACACCATGGAGTTCGGAAGGGGCAGGGTTTCGACACCCTCCAGCAAGTGGCCAATATTCACGATGTTGACATCATTGCCTTGGTTTCATACGACCAACTGACCCGATCAGAACAAAACAATGCTTCCTTACTCTATTGGACGATTGTCGGCATGTACGTTATTCCGGGCAATGAAAATACGATACAAACCTTTGTCGATACTGCCGTATTTGATGTCCGTAGTCGTAAGTTATTGATGCGTGCGCCAGGGGTGAGTAAATTAGCTAAACGATCCACTGCTATCGGTGTTGATAGTGTGGTGACTCAAAAATCACGACAAGGTTTCGATATGGCTTTTGACGATATGATTAAAAATCTGGATCTTGAGCTGATTCGCTTTAAGGACAGAATTAAACATGATGGTTGGGTTAAAACAAATAGTGGCTCGGTCAAAATAACGAATCAATCTGCTTATTGGGCGGCAGGATTTATAGATGTGAAATTTTCACTGCTTTTAATATTGTTGTTTCTATTACACATAAGAACCACGTCCTTAGGACGTGGAAGAGGTTCAAGGCTCTAGCCTCAAGAACCTACTCAGGT
>NZ_CANLZW010000017.1 GCF_947495625.1 uncultured Cocleimonas sp. | reverse complement strand
CCTTGTGATTCAGGCTCAAGGGTTTTACTCAAAGGCCTCGGATACTCTACGGAATGGATGAAGAGGGCGGGAGACCTGTCTTTTTACAAGCTCATCATTCAATGGCTTTAGGTGGGGACGGCCTTCCCGATTACTTCTCTTATAATAAAGAACTATTGATAGAATTATCTTATGAAAAAACTCTCAATTGATCTTAAGAGTGAACATACAAGGTGGGGGGTGACTTTTCAAATTATGGTTGTTTAGTTCTTGGCTGCATGCTTCGGTGGTTATTTACTTCGATACTTCGTTACTTGTTTTATTACTAAAGAAAGTCCAAGCAATTCTTATTAAAGCAATAATCCACAGACACAAAAAAGCCCGGCGAACCGGGCTTTTTGCATTCTTTCAATAAAGCTTTATAGATCGATTTACTTGATCTTAGCTTCTTTGAATTCAACGTGCTTACGAACCTTAGGATCGTACTTCTTCATAACTAATTTCTCAGTCATAGTACGTTTGTTCTTAGTAGTGGTATAAAAATATCCAGTACCAGCAGTTGAAACTAATTTGATTTTATCACGCATGATTATTCTCCTTTAAGACTCTATACAGTTTAAGACTATATGCGGTCTGGCTTATACTTTTTCGCCGCGAGCACGAATGTCAGCTAATACAGAATCAATACCATTCTTATCGATGATACGCATTCCTTTTGCCGTTAAACGCAATTTAACGAAACGGTTTTCATTTTCAACCCAAAAACGGTGCGTGTGCAAGTTCGGTAAAAAACGACGCTTTGTTTTATTGTGCGCATGAGAAACGTTATTTCCTGAAACCGGACGTTTTCCTGTTACCTGGCAAACTTTAGCCATGATAAATCTCCAAATTCTTATAATTACAAAGACTCTCTGAATCAATACTTTAAAATAACAAACTAAAGTACTAGAGAGTCGAAAGGCGGGTGATTTTAGCGAAACATCATGACTGCATCAAGCTTAATCTGATCTATTTCAGCATTATTTACATATTTAATTGAAAACGTATGAAAATTAACGCAAAAAGCTTTGATATGCGGGGTTATTTGTCTCTTCCCAATGCTCATAACCTAAATCTTCCAGGAACTTGCAGAACTTTTCTCGTTCATCTTCGGGCACCTGAATACCAGTTAGTACACGACCAAAGTCAGAACCGTGATTACGATAGTGGAATAAACTGATATTCCAGATTCCACCCATACTGGTTAAAAAGTGCAATAAAGCACCCGGACGCTCTGGGAAGCTAAAGCGATACAAGACTTCATCTTTGATACCTTGGGCATGTCCACCAACCATAAAACGCAAATGCACTTTAGCGACTTCATTATCACTTAGATCGAGTACTGTGTAGCCTTGCTGCTCCAAAGTATTCATGATGAGGTTTTTCTCTTTATCACCTTCAGAGATTTTCACTCCGGTAAATACGTGCGCTTCAGTCCTATCAGAATAGCGATAGTTGAACTCGGTAATACTTCTGTCACCCAGAGCACTACAGAAATCTCTAAAGCTGTTGGGACGCTCAGGGATCGTTACAGCAAGTATTGCTTCTCGTTTCTCACCTAGTTCTGCTCTTTCAGCAACATGACGCAAACGATCAAAATTGATATTCGCACCACTACTAATTGCAATCAGTTGTTTATCCTTCAATTCGTGTTGGGCAACATATTTTTTAAGACCCGCAACACCGAGTGCACCTGCAGGCTCTAACAAAGTTCGTGTGTCTTCAAATACATCCTTGATTGCAGCACATGTTTCATCGGTGCTAACAAGAATCATTTCATCAACCAGCTCACGAGCGATTTCAAAGGTTTTTTCACCCGCTTGACGAACAGCTGCACCATCTGCAAAAGTACCGATGCTATCTAATAGAACCCGCTCTCCCTTTTCTAAGGCACGAGTCATACTCGGGGCTTCTTCGTGTTCTACGCCAATAACCTTTGTTGTAGGACTAAGATATTTGATGTAACTCGCTATACCAGAAATTAAACCACCACCGCCAACACACACGAAAATTGCATCGATAGGATCAGGATGCTGTCGTAACAACTCCATACCTATTGTTCCCTGACCAGCAATCACATCCAGATCATCAAAAGGATGGATAAATGTCATACCTTCTTTTTCGCAAAGCTCCATGGCATGGGCATACGCATCATCGAAGGTATTACCATGCAAAACCGCTATTCCACCATACGACTCTACGCCTTTAATTTTGATATCTGGCGTAATTTTTGGCATTACAATGGTGGATTTAATACCAAGTTTCGCACCCGAGATTGCCACACCTTGTGCGTGATTTCCCGCTGAAGCTGCAACAACCCCGCGCTGCTTTTCTTCATCAGTTAAGTGGAACATACGGTTAAATGCGCCGCGTAACTTAAATGAAAATACCGGCTGCAGATCTTCACGCTTTAGAAAAATATTATTCTCAGTACGTTTTGATAATGACTTAGCCTCATCCAACGGTGTCTCGATCGCAACGTCATAGACTCTTGCGGTGAGTATCTTTTCTATTAGGCGACTTGTCGTTTTTGTTTCTGATTTGTTATTCATGGTGCGAACTTTACGAGCAGAAGTAAAAAGGTGCAAGTTATTAAGAGGTATAAGTGTTTCTTGGAAATCCTTCTTTATGTATTATCCATTAATAATTTAAGTAACGAGTTAACGGGATCACTTATGACACAAGATGAAATGAAAAAAGCTGCAGCCGAAGCCGCACTAGAATATGTTGAATCAGGAATGGTTGTAGGTATTGGAACAGGATCAACCGCGAATCACTTTATTGATTTACTCGCTACAATTAAAGGCAAGATCGATGGAACCGTTGCAAGCTCTATAGCCAGCGAAGAACGACTCAAAAGTCATGGTATTCCCGTGATGGATCTTAATAACGCAGGGCAATTATCACTTTACGTAGATGGTGCAGATGAGTCTGACAAGCATCTGAACCTAATCAAAGGTGGCGGCGGTGCATTAACGCGTGAAAAAATCGTTGCGGGCGCGAGTGACAAGTTTATCTGTATTGCCGATGACACGAAGTTAGTTGATGTTATGGGTAAATTTCCTTTGCCGGTAGAAGTCATTCCGATGGCTAGAAGCTATATCGCACGTGAAATTGTAAAAATGGGTGGTCAGCCAGAGTTACGTGAAGGTTTCACAACGGATAATGGAAACATCATTATTGATATTCACGGCCTGGAAATATTTGAGCCAGTAAAAATGGAAGATGAGTTTAATAGACTTCCCGGTGTTGTCACGGTTGGCCTTTTCGCAAGACGCCCAGCTGATGTACTTATTTTAGGCGCAACAGATGGCGTGAAAGTTATTAAGTAACTATCACGTTTAAAATCACAATTAATTTTGAAAGAAAATGACTTTAGATCTTTAGATCAAATCAAGATTGTATTAACCAGCGTTTTTCTCTGGCTCTACTAATCTAAGTTCATCACTTTTAATACGCTTGAAAATCTCTTCACGGTGCACTGCTACTTCTTTCGGTGCATCTATACCTATGCGTACTTGATTACCTTTTACACCAATCACAGTGATACTTACATCGTCACCGATCATCAGTGTTTCACCGATGCGTCTGGTTAAAATTAACATTTAATGACTCTCCGTTATTATAATTATTTAGCCACTTTCCCGAGGCTATATTCGTATTCGATTTCTTTTTTGTGTGATTCTTGTTCGGTTAATAAAATAGCAAATATATCTTTTGTGCAATATTGTTGCTATTACTTATTAACTTGTAGTTTTTATTATTATCTTTGACCACTTTTTCCGATATACGGTGTAATAATGGCATGCTACGCCTGAACACAGACTTAACTTTTAAGAATTGTTAATTTATTCATGAGAATTATTGAATAAATAGGAAATAGTTCAACAGTTTCATTATCTTAAAACCAAACACACCCCCCTACTTTTAGGCACTTTTTATAGAAAAGTGCCTAAAAGTAGGGGGGTGTGTTTATTTATATAAGTTTAGAGAGAACTAAGCTTCGTGAAGGTTAAACGCTTCATGAAGGCTTCTTACAGCGAGTTCTAAATACTTCTCATCAATAACTACCGACACTTTAATCTCTGAAGTCGATATCAACTGGATATTGATATTCTCTTTAGCTAACGCTTCAAACATTTGCGTAGCAACACCCGCATGCGATCTCATGCCTCCACCAATAATTGAAATCTTGGCTATTTTATCGTCGCTAGACCACTTTTTAGCACCTAATATTTTTCCCGTTTCTTCCAGTATTTTCATCGCCTGATCTAATTCATTGCGATGTACAGTAAAGGTAAAATCGGTTGCTCCATCAGTGCCAATATTCTGTACGATCATGTCAACTTCAATATTCGCATCTGAAATTGGACCAAGAATTTTATGCGCAACACCCGGCTGATCTGGTACACCGGTAATTGTTAGCTGAGCTTCATCTCGGTTAAACGCTACACCGCGTACTAATACTTCTTCCATTATATCTTCCTCACGCGTTACCAGCGTACTCTTTCCATCATCACCATCATCAAAGCTTGATAATACTCTGATCGGCATATTGTATTTATAAGCAAATTCAACCGCTCTAATCTGTAGCACTTTAGAGCCCTGACTTGCCATTTCCAGCATTTCTTCCAAAGCAAGTTTGGGAATGTGCGTAGCCTCAGGAACCATGCGCGGATCCGTTGTATATACACCATCCACGTCTGTGTAAATTTGGCATTCGTCGGCATCTAGAGCTACTGCTAATGCAACAGCCGTTGTATCTGATCCACCACGACCTAAGGTTGTTATATTTCCTTCTGCATCGACTCCCTGAAAACCAGCCACAACGACTACTTTTCCCAGGTTTAAATCTTCTTTGATTTTAGAGCCATCTATTTCACTAATACGCGCTTTACTATAGGCATTATCAGTCATTACTCGAGCTTGTGTGCCGGTGTAAGAACGGGCTTCACAGCCTTTTGCTTCCAGCGCGAGACTCAATAAACCAATAGTTACCTGCTCTCCTGTCGATAAAACTACGTCCTTCTCGCGTGCCGAGCCGTTAGGATTAATCTCATTGATTAAACCTACCAATTTATTAGTTTCACCAGACATCGCCGATAAAACAACAACCACAGAATCACCGCGATTACGATATCGAATCACACGATTCGCTACTTCTTGTATACGCTCTACTGTACCTACAGAGGTTCCGCCGTACTTTTGTACAACCAACCTATTTTTTTTCTCTTCCATTAAATTTGTCCTTCTACCCAACTCACAACTGACTCTAAAGCTTTTGGCAACGCACTCGGATTATTACCACCACCCTGCGCCATATCTGGTCTTCCGCCACCTTTGCCATCAATCTGACTAGCAACATGCTTCAACAGGTCACCTGCTTTAATTTTATCCGTCTCACCTTTGGTAACACCAGCAACTAAACTGACTTTATCGCCATCGACCGTCGCAACAATCACTGCCGCTTTACCTAATTTATTCTTGAGTTGATCAACAGTATCTCGAAGTGATTTTGGATCTGCTCCATCCAGATTTGCAGCCAGTACTTTAATACCCGCGACTTCTACGGCTTGAGAAGCTAAATCAGAACCTGCCTGTGTAGCCAGCTTGGTTTTCAATTGCTCAAGTTCTTTTTCCAAAGCGCGTGATCTATCCAGAATTTGCGTTACCTTGTCGCCAGCATTACTCGCTGAGGATTTCACTAGAGACGCTATGTTCTCTAATTGATCAGAACGTTCTTCAATCCAGCTAATTGCGCCTTCACCAGTTACGGCTTCAACTCGGCGTACACCGGCAGCAACTCCACCTTCACTAACGATCTTAAATAAGCCGATATCTCCAGCGCGCTTTACATGCACACCACCACAAAGCTCTGTGGAGTAACCAATATTCACGACGCGCACTTCATCGCCATATTTTTCACCGAATAAAGCCATTGCGCCTTTTTCTATAGCATCATCCATACTCATAACAGCAGCATTGGCTTCTGCATTTAAACGTATTTCATGATTTACGATTTGTTCTACTTCCGCAATTTCAGCTTTAGTCATTGACTCGCCATGGGAGAAATCGAAACGTAATCTTTCAGGTGTAACTAAAGAACCTTTTTGTTCTACCTGCTCACCCAGAACCTGCCTTAATGCTTTATGCATTAAATGAGTAGCAGAGTGGTTCAGCACGATAGCTTGACGACGTTCTACATCTACTTCTGCATTAACTTCATCACCTGATTTAAAAGAACCTGAAGAAACAATGCCATAATGAATAAAGACATCGCCTTGCTTTTGAGTGTCTTTGACTTCAAATATATTACTACCAGAAACCAACTTTCCTGTATCTCCTACTGGACCACCTGATTCTGCATAAAATGGGGTATTGCCAAGGATAATTTGACCTTTCTCACCTTCTTTTAACGAAGTAACTTTCTGTCCTTCAGAGAATATGGATTCGACTTTACTTGAGTCGTTGGTTTTATCATAACCACTGAAATTCGTTTCGCCAGAGACATCCAGTTTATTGGTGTAATCGCTGCCAAACTTTCCTGCTGAAGACGCTGTTTCTTTCTGAACTTTCATTTCAGCATCAAACCCTGCTTCATCAATCGCAAGATTATGTTCGCGAGCAATATCCGCCGTTAAATCTAGTGGGAATCCATAGGTATCATAAAGCTTGAATACCACTTTACCAGGAAGCGTATCGCCTTCTAATTCATCAATAGTAGTATTGAGTATCTTCATGCCACGATCTAAAGTTTCAGCAAAACGTTTCTCTTCTTTTAGCAAAATCTCTTCAACTGTTTGTTGTGCTTTTATTAGTTCTGGATAGGCTTCTCCCATCTCTTTAACAA
The DNA here is from genome assembly GCF_947495625.1 of uncultured Cocleimonas sp. GTDB lineage: Bacteria > Pseudomonadota > Gammaproteobacteria > Thiotrichales > Thiotrichaceae > Cocleimonas. The sequence goes on along the minus strand of NZ_CANLZW010000017.1, from coordinate 88,569 downwards.
GAGGTGCGACTATCTTATAAAAGAATTCTTTTTCTAAACCTAGTTTATGCCCATGACGTGCAGCTCTTCTGATAATACGTCTTAAAACATATCCTCTGCCTTCATTCGAAGGAATCACTCCATCTACGATCAAAAATGCACAGGATCGAATGTGGTCTGCAATAACTTTTAGAGAAGCATTATCTTCATCTTTAGTGCCAGACAGATCAGCGATAAATTTAATAAGGTTTTGGAACAGATCAATATCATAGTTGCTATGACCCCCCTGAAGAATGGCAGCAAGTCTTTCAAGACCCATACCAGTATCTATTGAGGGTTTAGGTAGGTTACTCATCGCCCCATCTTTAGCGCGATTGTATTGCATGAATACCAGATTCCAGATTTCTATGTATCGATCACCATCCTCTTCAGGAGTACCTGGAGGACCACCCCAAATATGTTCGCCATGATCATAGAAAATTTCACTGCATGGACCACAGGGACCGGTATCCCCCATTGCCCAAAAATTATCACTTTCGTACTTTTTGCCTGGCTTATCACCAATTCGACTCAAACGATCTGCAGGAAAACCTAGTTTATCAATCCAGATACTCGCTGCTTCATCATCATCGGCGTATACCGTTACCCAGAGTTTCTCTTTAGGTAGCTTCAGAACTTCAGTCAGATATTCCCATGCGAATAAAATCGCATCTTCTTTAAAGTAATCACCAAAACTAAAATTACCCATCATCTCGAAAAAAGTATGATGTCTCGCGGTATAACCTACGTTCTCTAAATCGTTATGTTTACCACCTGCGCGTACACATCTTTGTGAAGTGGTTGCTCTTGAAAAATTGCTTTTCTCATCACCTAAAAAGATATCTTTAAATTGCACCATACCAGCATTGGTAAATAATAATGTCTTATCATTCCCGGGAATGAGAGAACTTGATGGAACAATCGTATGACCTTTTCCAGCGAAGAAATCCAGAAAACTGCTTCTGATTTCAGCTGTACTCATTTTTTTGTTTGAATCTACCGACATGCTTAACTCTGCTAGTGCATAAAGTGGCTATTGTCTATGTATGTTGAGGTAGATTCAAGATAGAGTTAGTTTTTTCTTATATAGCTTGATAAAAGTGGACACTTTTTGCCATAAATTTCAGATTAATCGTACTTTTTATTTTTATGCTCCAACTAAATCTCTAATTATATAGGTATCAAAACCGCGACTAGACAGAAAACGCATACGTTTTGTTTTTTCCTTGTAATCAGCTGGAGCTGTCTCTCCATATTTTTTTTCAATTTGTTCTGTCGCGACCTGATACCAATCAATTTCATTTTTATCTATTGCTTGTTGAATTTGAGATTGGCAAATACCTTTTCTTTGCAGTTCATTCGTTATTTTAAGTCGGCCTTGACCGCGATTTACTCTTGATCTAACGAAGCATTCAGCAAAACGCTCTTCATTTAAATAGTTATTTTCAGCTAACTCATCAAGAAGTTCGTCAAGGTTAACGCCTTCTGCAAAGTCTTTAACTTTTAATTTATTAAATAATTCTAATCTCGAATGTTCACGCATAGCGAGTGAATAGATTGCTGAATTCATGCAACGCGTATAATTATCTTTTTTACTAAACGCTAACTTACTCACTGTAGACCCCAACTAACTGATTTTATATTTTTGTATCTTTAATTTCTTATACTTACATCTGTCGTACTTTGTTCTTAATAATAAAGTTCTCCTTTTAAAAAAAGGGGTCAAAAGGGTGGGGGTGTGTTTGACACAAATTATGGGGGGATGATACCCCACCCTTTTTTGACCAAGGGGAACTGGATAACTAATAAACGTTTTTAACGTTTATTAGTTCAACTCTATTAATCTACTTCTTTTGCTTTTGTTGATTTTTTTGCTTCTTTCGGATCGTTTGCTTCATTGCCTTCTTGGGCATCAACAGGGCTAACTTTAGATGGCAATAATTTTTCACGAAGTAGTTTTTCTATTTCTTCAGCAATCTCAGGATGTTCTTTCAAATAAACTCCTGAATTTTCTTTACCTTGTCCGATTTTCTCACTGTTGTAGCTATACCAGGCACCTGCTTTATTCACGATACCTTCTTGAACACCTAGATCTAAAAGCTCTCCAACATGTGACACACCTTCACCGTATTTAATTTCAAATTCAGCCTGTTTAAATGGAGGTGCCATTTTATTTTTAACAACCTTGACTCGAGTACTGTTACCGATGATTTCATCACCTTTCTTAACAGCGCCAATACGTCTGATATCTAATCTTACAGAAGCGTAAAACTTAAGTGCGTTACCACCCGTTGTAGTTTCTGGACTTCCAAACATCACACCAATCTTCATACGAATCTGGTTAATAAAGATAACCATGGTATTCGAACGTTTGATATTAGCAGTCAACTTACGCAAAGCTTGTGACATTAAACGTGCCTGCAAACCCATGTGTGAATCACCCATATCGCCTTCAATTTCTGCTTTGGGTGTCAATGCTGCTACTGAGTCGATAACCACTAAATCTACACCACCAGAACGAACTAACATATCTGTTACTTCAAGCGCTTGTTCACCCGTGTCTGGCTGAGATACCAACATATCATCAATATTTACACCCAGTTTTTCAGCATAACCTGGATCAAGAGCGTGCTCCGCATCAATAAATGCTGCTGTACCACCATTCTTTTGACATTCTGCGATAGCATGTAATGTCATTGTTGTCTTACCAGATGATTCTGGACCGTAAATTTCTATAACACGGCCTTTAGGTAAACCACCTATGCCCAAAGCAATATCAAGCGTTAAAGAACCTGATGATATTACCTCAATATTTCGTGCCGCTGCAGAATCCCCCATACGCATGACAGTCCCTTTACCAAACTGTCTTTCGATTTGTCCCAATGCAGCTGCTAATGCTTGCTTTCTTTGCTCATCCATTTTAATCGTTTCCCGGTATCTATTTATTTTGTTGTATCTAAGTTATAAAAATACTTAGTTATATTGTTCGTTGATCATTTGTACTTATTTACGTGTACTTAACAATCATACAATTTCGTTGTTTGTTCTATTTTAAACACAAAAGCGAACATAAAGCAAACAATTGTATTTAATTATCTATTAACTTGATTATCCCACTCAAAGCATAATCCACAGCCTGACTTCGCACACTGTCCCTATCACCTTTAAAAAGTATTGTTTCAGCACGAGCTTCCCCTCCTTTTTTCTTCCAGCCAAAGCAAACCGTGCCGACAGGTTTTAAATCTGTTCCACCCGCAGGGCCTGCAACACCGCTTATTGATACAGCAATATCTGCATTCGAATGTTCGATAGCTCCAGTAACCATTTCTAATGCAACCTCTTCACTAACGGCGCCGAATTCATTGATGGTCTCCGCTGAAACGCCCAACATATCCTGTTTTGCTTCATTGCTATAAGTCACAAAACCACGATCAAAAATAGCAGAACTACCCTCTAAATCAGTTATTTGCTTGGCAACCCAACCACCTGTGCATGACTCTGCAGTTGCCATTACAAGATGATTAGCATGCAATTTATTTGAAACTTCTTTAAGAGTATTTGTCATAAGGTAAAGATTTTAAAAATTACGTTAAGCATAAATTAAGCGGTCAGTTGTCATATTAGCCATCTAACGATGTGCTTTGATTAACGTAATCGCCTTAAGTAAATATAAAAAAGCACCTAAGAAGCTACGTCTTAACACCGCTAGAAAATAAAACAAAAAGGATAGTATCATGTCCATTAATTGCAAAATAGTCACCCTATTTGTAACTACAGTTGTACTATCTGCCTGCGGAGGTGGAGGCGGCTCAGGAACGACGTCAAACACTCCTGATATAATAACAACCACGCCACCATCTACAGACTCAACAACAACCGCCACGAGTTCTATTCAAGTTAAAAATCAACGTGACGCATCAAAATTTCTCGCACGTTCAACCTACGGCCCTACTAAAGAAAGTATCAATCAATTACTTGCTAAAGAAACCTATGACGCATGGTTAAACCAGCAATTTTTAACAGCACCAACCTACCACTTCCCCTACGTTAAGCAACTCGCTAAACAAATGTGTGCTGATAAGGATGATGATGGAAAACTATTAGTCGACACATGGGAAGCAGTTTACGCACGCCATCAAGTTTGGTGGGAAACCGCTACAGGCGCTGAAGACCAATTACGTCAACGAGTCGCACTTGCATTAAGTGAAATATTGGTTATTTCTGACTCTCCAGGATTAGGGCTTAGTAATTTTCAGTATGCTGTCACCAGTTATTACGATGTTCTGGTAAAACACGCTTTTGGCAATTATCGCAATTTACTCACCGATGTCACCTTACACCCAGCTATGGGTGATTTTTTAAGCATGTCCCGCAATCAGAAAGCAAACACTGAAGGCACCATTCGACCTGATGAGAATTATGCAAGAGAGCTTTTACAGCTGTTTACCATTGGTGTTCACGAATTAAACCTGGATGGTAGCGAAAAATTAGATGCTAATGGCGCAACAATCCCAACCTATGATCAGAAAACCATCGAAGAATTCGCAAAGGTTTTTACTGGCTGGAATTACTCAAATCTGGAATGGTATGAGTATTTGGGTCATGGTGACCACACAGTGCCATTAGTAGCTGTTGAGAAATACCATGACATCTCAGCAAAAACGTTACTAAATGGCGCACAAAGTAGTGCCAACCAAACAGCGAGACAAGATTTAGACTTTGCGCTCGATAATATTTTTCAACATCAAAATATTGCCCCATTTATTAGTAAACAATTAATTAAACGCCTGGTAACCAGTAACCCAAGCCCACAATACGTCGAAAGAGTGGCAGAAAAATTTAATGATAATGGCGAAGGCATTAAGGGCGATTTGAAAGCAGTGGTTAGTGCCATTTTATTGGATGATGAAGCTTTGGCTACTAACAAGCCTGACAGTTTCGGTAAACTTCGCGAACCTATGTTACGCATGAGCCATCTCTGGCGTGTATTTGATATGCAGACATCACTAAAAGTTGGTCATTATTGGGAATCTGATAAGCGCTGCGGCGAGGGTAACTACCGCAATTACAACTTCTATAGTTCTCTCGATTGGTTTGCGCAAATAACTGGCCAAGGTCCTTTGCAAGCCCGATCAGTTTTTAATTTTTATAAGCCCAGCTACTCACCTAGCGGAATACTTAGCGAAAATGGACTAAGCGCCCCAGAGTTTCAGATTATCAATGAAAACACGATGGTTGCTGGCAGCAATCTATACCACCAGATAATAGAAGAATTTAGCGATAGCAAACCTATTACTCCTGAACTGGAAGGCTATTCAAAACTAAATCTTTCTGATGTAACAGATTTAGCCGTAGATACCGAAAAGCTCCTAGATTATCTTAGCTTAGTGTTACTCGATAACAATATGAGCTCCTCTCTAAGAGATATCCTCACTGATCATTTAAATGCCCCTGACATATACCAGGAAGGGAGAGAGGGGCAACTTCAAAAAGCCAGAGAGGCAATCTTATTGATCATAAGTACGCCGGAATACTTAATCCAAAAATAATTTAAAGAGGCAACCTTCGCACAAGAAGGGACAAAGGATAACATTATGACTAAACAGAACTTACAAACACGTCGCAGCTTCTTAAAAAAACTGGCGGTAGGTGTCGGCTCCTCATCATTAATGGCCACTCAAGGGAAACTCCAAATGATGAATGCAGCAATTGCTGCAGATAGTAATTACAGTCATTTTGAAGATCATAAGACACTCGTATGCGTTTTCCTATTTGGCGGAAACGATGCCTTTAATACCATGATTCCTTACGAACAAAGTGCTTACCAAAAATATCAGGCGGCAAGAACGGAAATGGCAATTTCGCGTAACTCTTTACATGCATTGAAAGGTGGTGAGCAAGCTTTTCACCCTTCTCTGCCCGACTTACAACAACTTTATAATGATGACAAATTAGCCATCGCTACTAATGTCGGAGCGATAATCGAACCAACAACAAGACAATCATTCAAAAACAATACCGTACAACTACCACCTGATTTGTTTTCACATAGCCATCAGCAAGAATTTTGGGAAACCGGTACAACCGCCAAAAACAGTATTCATCCTCCCGGCTGGGGTGGAAGAATGATAGACATGCTTGCATCCGCCAATAGCAATCCAACGGAGCCTTCAATGTTTAGTCTTGCTGGAAACAGCGTATGGCAAAAAGGTATTAAGCCTCTTGATTTTGTATTAAACCCTTATGAGGGCGTCACCCAAATTCGTTCTTTCACACCCGATGTCTGGCCTAATGGTCCACACAAAGAAAGTAGGATTGCAGCGTGGAATAGAATCAAAGCCAGTAGCAGCTCATCACTGTTACAGCAACACATGACAAGCACCTATAACAGCACAGAAGAACGTATCAATTCTTTAATTGAGCAAATCGCTCAAGCGCAAGAGATTACGACAGTATATCCCGATGACAATGAACTAGCTGTTGAATTAAAGATGGCAGCAAAAATGATTTCTATTCGCGAGAATCTTGGGCAGAAACGCCAAATATTCTTTGTCGCTTTAGGCGGTTGGGATACGCATGGTAATCAATTAGCCGACCATGCTGAAAGACTGGGTAAACTCAACGACGCCTTAAAAAGCTTCTATGACACAACCGTAGAACTTGGAATTGCAGACAGCGTTACAACCTTCACCGCCAGCGAATTTGGTCGCACCATGAGCATTAACGGTGATGGAACAGACCACGCATGGGCAGGTCACAATATAATCATGGGTGATGCAGTTAAAGGCGGCCAAGTTCACGGCGAGCCGATTAATCTAACCATTGATGGACCCGATGATGCACAAGATACCGGACGCTTCATCCCCAAATATGGCGTCGACCAATATGGATCAACATTAGCCAAATGGATGGGAATGTCAGACAGCGATATGAATGAGATTTTCCCTAATCTAAGTAATTTCGACACTAATGATTTAGGTTTTATGAGTTAGATATACTTATATTGAAAGACGAAAGATTTAATAAATTTAGGTCACCCCCCTACTTTTAGGCACTTTTTTATAACGACTGTTTTCAGATAATACTTTCAGTAGCTATGTTATTAAAAGACTAATAAAATTAAAGCCTTCTTAAATGAAGGCTTTATGCAATGTCTCTAACTGTTTCTATCGCTCAGATTAATCCTATCGTTGGTAGTTTTAAGCAAAATTTCAAAATGATTTCAGAGGCTATTCTGGAAGCACAAAAACAGAATGCGGATGTCGTTTTATTTCCTGAGTTAGTGATAACAGGCTATCCGCCTGAAGATCTTCTTTTTAGACAGAACTTCTTACGCAAAGTCGAAACGATGCTACAAGATTTGACACAGGTCGCACCTGCTATTGCGGTTGTGATTGGCGCTCCCGTAACTCGTGCAAAACGCCTTTATAATATGGCTTGCGTATTAAAGGACGGCAAGATCATCCATGAATATGCCAAGCGGCATTTACCAAACTATCGGGTATTTGATGAGAAACGTTATTTCAGACGTGGTGGTTCAGCCACTGATAGTCATCGACCTAATAGTAGTATTGTAGAAATAAACGGGCACAAAGTTGGCCTACTTATTTGCGAAGATATCTGGCGCAAAGGCCCTGCAAAAACGGCTAAAGCAGAAGGCGCTGAAGTACTTTTTGTGTTGAATGCCTCACCATTTCGCACCAATAAAACCAAAGAACGCATTGAACTACTAGAAAAGCGCTCAAAAAAGAATGCACTTGACATTGTTTATTCGAATTTAGTCGGCGGGCAGGATGAATTAATTTTTGATGGTGGATCTTTGATTGTTAGCCAGCAGGGCAAATTGCTACTACAAGCACCTAATTTTGAATCAGGCTTGTTCACTCATACACTTCTAGATGAATCGCCCCAGAATTTCATAACACCTTTGGAACAAAACAATCTTAAGAACATCTATGATGCACTGGTTCTAGGTGTTAAAGATTACGTTGATAAAAACGGCTTCCCCGGGATTATACTTGGACTTTCTGGTGGAATAGATTCAGCGCTCACCATGGCAATTGCGGTAGATGCTCTGGGTGCAGAAAACGTTGAAGCGATTATGATGCCTTTCCGTTATACCGCTGATATCAGCAAATACGATGCAGCGCAGCAAGCAAAAACCCAAAGTGTGAAATACCGTGAAATACCGATTGAGAATATCTTTGAAAGCTTCATGACTGCATTATCAGCTGAATTCGAAGGATTAGAACGCGATGTCACTGAAGAGAATATTCAGGCACGCTCTCGCGGTGTATTGCTGATGGCGATGTCGAACAAACTGGGGAAAATGCTTCTAGCAACCGGCAACAAGAGTGAAATGGCTGTGGGTTATGCCACGCTTTATGGTGATATGGCTGGCGGCTATGCACCACTTAAAGATGTGTTTAAAACCACCGTTTATGATCTTGCTCGTTTTAGAAATGAAATTGGTGATGGCACAGTAGAAAATCCAAAGTACAAAGAAATCATTCCAGACAGAGTCATTACTCGCCCACCCTCAGCTGAGCTAGCACCCGATCAAGTAGATGAGGACTCATTACCACCTTATGATATTCTCGATGCTGTGTTGAGAATGTTCATTGAAGAGTTTCAAAGCGTGGAAGATATTGTTGCCCAGGGTTACGACGCTGAAATGGTTGAGCGTGTGGCAAATATGGTACTACTCAATGAGTACAAACGTCGTCAATCCGCCCCTGGCATTCGCATTACAAAACGCGCTTTTGGTAAAGACCGACGTTATCCAATCACATCACACTATCGCTGGAATATGACTTAATCGTCTTTGATTAAAATGAGCATTCCATCAACATTCAATCCAGAAGACCGGCATCTAATAGTCATTTCCGGAGAATTGAACGATTGTCTAGAGGCTGCTAAAAAACTCACTGAAAATCTTGATTCCATTGAACTTGATGACCCTAAAAAAGCCAATACACTTTTAGGGCAAGAGTTTGATGCGGTAATTTTTCATTCGCATGAATGCTTTGATCCTAATGCATTTGGCGCGATTGCCGGCACTATTCGTTGCGGTGGCTATTTACTCTTATTAAAACCAGAGAACTATTCTGAAGATAGCCTGTTTTTAAAACGTTTCGATCGTTTGCTTGATGCATCTAACAACGTGGTTTTTATCAAGACTAAAGAAACTGCGCTCACAGTTTTGCCTAAACCAAACAACGTAAAAACAAGCAAAGAGTCATACTCCGATATTTATGCTTCGTTAGAACAAAAACAAGCTGTCGAAGCAATTATCCATGTTGTCAAAGGCCATAGGCGTAGGCCTTTAGTTTTATCATCAGATCGTGGCAGGGGTAAATCTACAGCTTTAGGTATTGCTGCAGCAGTACTAATCGAACAGGGCTATGAAAAAATCATCGTTTGCGCCCCTAGCAAAAAGATCGCGGCAATGGTTTTCCAACACGCTTCTAGATTGAATCCCGATGCGTTAAACCATGGGAATATCTGCTTCTTTTCGCCTGATGATTTACAGCGCCAGAAACCTACGGCAGATTTGATTTTAGTAGATGAAGCTGCTGCGATTCCAGTCAGTATTCTGACGGCGCTTTTGACAAACTATTCTCGAATTGTTTTTGCCAGTACTCACCACGGCTACGAAGGCAGTGGTCGCGGTTTTTCTATTAATTTCAAAAAGGTTCTAGATAAACAAACGCCTGGCTGGAATAGCTACCATCTAAATACACCCATTCGCTGGAATGAAAATGATTCTCTCGAGCAATTCACTTTCGATACCCTGCTTCTCGATGCTGAGCCGAGCGAATTACCTCAGAATATCAATGAGAATTTAGAATTATCACAATGTGAATTTTCTACTATTAGTAAAAACGACCTGTTGAAAGATGAAGTCAAACTCAAAGCCTTTTTTGGTTTATTAGTTGGTGCACATTATCAAACCAAGCCATCAGATTTGATGCATTTACTCGATGACAATGAAACAACGCTTTATTGCCTAGAGCATGAAAATACTATTATTGCAGTTGCGTTAATTATAAGAGAAGGAAAAATAGATCAGTCATTATCTGCTGATATTTTCACAGGAAAACGACGCATTAAAGGCCATCTTGTAGCACAGTCATTATCAGTAAATGTTGGAATAGAATCAGCAACAAAACTTTCGGGTGACAGAATCAGTCGGATAGCAGTAAATCCTGAATTACAAAATCAAGGAATTGGTTCTTTCTTCCTAACTCAGCTGGTCGAATCATCTTCAGCAGATTATGTCAGTACCAGTTTTGGGGCTACATCACATCTATTAAAATTCTGGCAACTACTAGGTTTTAGCTCGGTATATTTAGGAATGAAACGCGATGCCAGTAGCGGCACGCATTCTGTGGTGATGTTGAATGCTAAGTCACCAGATGGCAATAAACTCGTAAAACAAGCGCAGACTAATTTTTCACAAAATTACCCTCACCTTTTGAGTGATCCTTTACGCGATTTAGAACCAGAATTAGCATTTTCACTATTGCCACAATTCATTGATCAATTAGGTCACCCCCCTACTTTTGAGGCATTTTCCATAAAGCAGTTAGAAGGCTTTGCATACTGCTTAAGAGGTTATGAGAACAACCTGGGATTGATCTGGAAACTGGTTCTAAGCAAGTTGCCAGAAAATCAATCATTAACTCCGACCGAGAGAAATATATTAATCATCAAAGTCTTACAAAAAAATTGCTGGCAAGATGTTACTCAAAAGATGAGTGGGGAAATAAGTGGTAAAAAGGAAGCCATCAGTCTACTTAGGGTCGCTGTAGGAAAGCTGCTTACTAACGCGAAATAACTAAAACTAAATTGATGTAACAAAACACCTATAAAGCCTAATACAGCGTGATTCAGTGCTTCACAAAAAAGGAAATATGAATTACTATAATGGGAGTAACAATACTAAGAATAAATTAACAAATATTTCGGGCTTGAAATGAAAACATTAATAATAAAACTTGGTCTAGTGCTGTGTCTCTGTACATCTGCACCAGCAACTTATGCACTTACAGATACTTTTTATTCTACAGGTGAAGATCTGGATTACCTGATGGAAAGTCAAAGTACTTACGTTATCGAAGAGATTGAATATGAACTTCGACAGTTTGTGCTATATCGAAAAATAGAAGATATCTTATTTAATCTAACAGACGAATATCCAGGAATTCTAAGCGACAACTAAACCTAATTTGTAAATAAGTACGGGGGTAATTAATTTCTTAAGTCACCCCCCTACTTTAACGAGGTTTTTTTTACAAACGTTTAATTAAAGTAAGTCCTTCAACTTAGCTATAAACAGATCCATTTCTTCATCTGTGCCGATGGTTATTCTTAAAAATCCATTGATTCGTGGTTTGTTAAAATATCGCACGAGTACACCGTTCGCTTTTAAATCAAGATAGAGCTTTTCAGCATCTTGTTCTGGTTTGGCAAATACAAAATTTGCTTTAGAAGGCAACACAGTAAAACCAAGATCTGATAATTCAGCAGATACCCTTTCACGCGTTTTGATAATCTTGGAGCAATTCTCTTGAAAGTGAGCTCTATCTTTTATTGAAGCCGCCGCTCCAGCGATCGCAGCTCTGTCGAGTGGATATGCATTAAAGGAGTTCTTAACACGCTCTAGAGCTTCAATCATTTCAACTGAGCCAATTGCAAATCCCACTCGTAACCCCGCCAAAGAACGTGATTTAGAAAAGGTTTGAGTTACCAGAAGATTGGGATAATCATTCACCAAAGAGATCGCTGTTCGTGCACCAAAATCGACATAGGCTTCATCAATAACCACTGGCGAATCTGGATTTGCTTTGAGAATCTTTTCGATTTCATTCAACGTTAATGCAATTCCAGTGGGTGCATTAGGGTTAGGGAAAATAATCGCCCCAACCTGATCAGCCGTTTCTTCACTGTAATCATCGAGATCAATCGTGAAGTCATCCGCAAGCGGAATCTGCTTATGATCTATATTGAATAATTTGCAGTAAGATGGATAAAAGCTGTAGCTGATATCAGGAAATATCAAAGGTTTGGAATGCTTAAGCAAGGCAACAAAGGCATGCGCCAACACTTCATCAGAGCTATTGCCTACAAATACCTGATCGGTCCATACCGAAAAATTATCAGCGATAGCTTGCTTCAACTCAAATGAATTTGGATCAGGGTATAAACGCATTGCTTCACCAGAAGCGGCTTGCATTGCCTCAATGGCTAACGGAGAAGGCGGATATGGATTCTCATTAGTATTGAGCTTTATATACTGCTGATCCTGTGGCTGCTCTCCTGCCGTATAAGGGCTGAGTTCGTGTGTGCGTTTACTCCAGAACTTGCTCATGACATTTCACTTTCTGATTTTTCAAATTGCTGATTATCAATCTTAAGTTAAAGATTCGCAATAAGGCGATCGATAAACTTTAATTGCGTTTAATCCAGATATAACAACATCAGTGCCAAGGTAAATAATGACAAGGCATTTCCAACCACCACCATTGATGCCACTTCAGTCGGTTGCTGGTTATATTTTTCAGCAAACATATAATTTAAAACAGCAGGAGGTAGCGTGGCAAATATCAGCAATTGTACGCGTTGAGCAGGTTCAATCGGTATGAATAGCAATAAGACAAAGGCTATTACTACACTAAACAATGGACACAAAACCGCCCCAATCATACCTAAACGCCACGCACTTAAATCAACCGTTGTCATACGTACGCCTAATGAAACCAACATCAAAGGAATCGCAACTTGTGACAACATTTGTATGGGAATATGAATCACTTCTGGCATTTGCCAATGCGAAAAACTAATCACCAAACCGATAATGGTCGCAATGTTTACCGGCATCTTGAGCAGATTCCGCCAGGATATTTTGCCGCCAACTATATACGTACCCAATGTAAAATGTAGTAGATTGGACATCAGGAATAAAACGACGGCGGCACTTAACGCCTCTTCGCCAAAGGCCAAAATGGCTAATGGTAGCCCCATATTTCCACAATTATTAAACATCATGGAAGGCACAAACATAGGTACAGATAGCTTAAAAGCCTTAGCAAAAACCCAAGCCAAAACACCTGAAAGGAGCACCACTAAAATTCCAGCAATTGCCAGCAGCTGATAATCCATAAGATTAAAGCTTTTACGTGATAATGCTTCTATTAAAAGCGCAGGAATGAAAATTTCCATATTGGTTCGGTTGGCAAATTCCATATCTACATGACGGAATTTGGCATACAGATACCCAACCAGAATTAATACGAATATAGGAAATAGAACGGGAAATAAAATTGCCATTTAATACACTTTTGCCTCGCCCTCTGGACGTGTTTTATACCATTTCATAGTCCACATATACTGTTCTGGATGCTCTCTGATCAATGACTCAAGCGCTTGATTCATATTCAGCGCATCGGCAGCGGCATCTGCGGAGGGGTAATTCTCTAGTGGCTTTAATATTTTAGCAACGTATTTTCTTTTATTATTATCATAATATGTAAATGTGGGAAGCGCGACAGCATTCCCCATTTTTGCTAAACGGGCTGTAGTGGTTAAGGTAGATTTCTGTCGACTAAAAAATGGAACAAACACTGAATTATCCAGACCTAAATCTTCGTCTGGCAAAAACACCATTAGCCGGTCTGGTGACATTGATTTGACCAGCTTTCTCAAACCTTCATCTCTAGCCACCACCATACTGGCATAACGACAACGACTTCTTGCAATAATCCAATCCATCACTGGGTTTTTAGAGGTTTTATAAGAGCCGAAAATATCGTATTTAACGCCCAGCGCTGCAGGCGCAAATTCCAGCATCATACTGTGTGAAAGCAGAATGATGGCACTTTGCTTATTTTGCATCGCCTGATCGATATACTCTTCACCCTGAATTTCAAGAACCTTGCTTAAACGTTTACGGCTGGCAAAGAAAATCAGGCTGTAGTCAATCAACGCACAGCCATACCATTGCATATTTTTGTGCGTCAAATCATCTAGTTCTTCTGCATTTAATTCGGGAAAAGCAATTTTAAGATTCGAGCTCACAGTGTTTCGACGCCTTGGGCTCTTATAGATAAAGTTTCCGATTTGACGCCCAAGAGTATGCCGAACAGATACCGGCATATAAGATATTAAGTAAAAAGCACCCAAACCAATCCAAGTGAGAAAGAACTTAGGATGCAACAAAGAAGCGCTGAATTTAATGCCACATTGCTGGCTCATGTCCAATCACCTGTTAAAACAGTATTTTTATTAAATAAAATGTCACCCCCCCACTTTAGGGGCTTTTTTATTCTGTTTTGGCTAGTCATTAAATTTATAAGAGCAAGTTTTGCCCGGTCCAAGTTGAGGTTTGTTTGAGATTCAAGTCTAGACATAATTAACACTAAAAATATAATTATTTAGTCTCTCTGAATTTGTACTCAACATGCATGCCTTGCAATTGATCTTCCAGCCATTTTGCCGCTTTGGTGACTGCGTCTTCTGGTCCTTTCAAACCAAAATCAATCAAGTCACCTCGTTTAACAGTACTCGGCAAACTCGATAATCTAACTTCTTTAAACTTCTCCAGTAATTCATTCATCATCGGCAATAGAACACTTTCTGGCGTACCCAGAATATCCCAGCGCCATTCGACATTTGGCGTGTCATTTTTCAAATGAGAATAATAGGTATCAAGTACCCACTCGACCATAGGCCATGCCATATCTGGAAAGCCTGGCACAAAATGGTGATGTTCAACTTTGAAACCAGGAACTTGATTAACCGGGTTTGGAATCATCGTCGCTTTTTCTGGTAAATCGGCCATTAAAATGCGGTTCGGGTAGGCACTCTCACCAAATTTTCCTTCGATTAAGGCTTTTGCATCTGGGTGACATATAAACTTTTGATCAAAGGCCTCAGCGGCCGCTGCACGTGTTTGATCATCTGGTGTAGCGCCAATTCCACCAAAGCTAAAAACGACATCATCCAGCGCTTTTGTTTGCATTAGATTAGCAATAATTTCATCACGTCCATCACCAATCATTCTTACCCAGCTTAAAGACATTCCTCTGGCTTTCAATATTCCCAGAACATGTGCCATATGTTTATCTTGGCGAGATCCGTTGAGCAGCTCATCTCCAATCAAAATCAATCCGATTTTTTGATTCATAATGAGTCCATCACTCATATTTTTGCACCATGTTCTTGAGCTTGCTTCTTGGTAATTTCACTCTGTTTTTCAGCTGCTGAAGCCTGCCAGTTACTATCGGTTTCAACCCAACCCTGAGTATGTTGTTGAATAATATCTGCCAGCGCTTTTACATGTTCCTGATTATCATTGAGCGCTGGAATATATTGATACTCTTCACCACCCGCTTCCATGAAATATCCACGGTTTTCCATATTGATTTCTTCAAGCGTCTCAATACAATCCGAAGGGAAACCTGGGCAAACTATATCAACTGATTTTATGCCTTCTGCAGGCATTTCACTCAAGGTCTTATCTGTGTATGGCTTAAGCCATTCTGCCTTGCCAAATCGGGATTGGAAGGTCAGCTTCCATTCTTTATCTTTCAAGCCTAATTTCTCAGCTAACAAACGTCCTGTTTTATGGCAATGGCAAAAATAAGGATCGCCTAACTCAAGATTTCTTTTAGGCAAGCCATGGAATGACATCATCAACACTTCGCTTCGCTTATTATTCTTCCAGAATTCTTTAACGCTATCTGCCAAAGCATTTATGTAAGATGGATGATCGTGATATTGAGCAACAAAACGCAGCTCTGGTATCCAGCGTCTCGCACTAAATACTTTAAATATTTCATCGAAACTCGTTGCTGTAGTAGTTGCTGAATACTGAGGGTATAAAGGCAATATCAGTACTCGTCTTACGCCCTTTTCTTGTAACCTATCGATGCCTGACTCTATATCTGGGTCACCATAGCGCATCGCTAATTCGATATGAACAGGACCGCTAAATCGTGACTCCATTTCTTTTTGCAATAGCTTTTGCTGGCGCACGCTATAGTGCATTAAAGGAGAACCTTCATCCATCCAGACTTTTTTATAGTTTTTAGCACTGGCCTGCGGTCGCTTTGGCAGAATAAACCCATACAAAATGGGTAACCAAACCAGCTTGGGTATCTCAATGACGCGCCCATCCGACAAAAACTGCTTTAGAAAACTTCTAACCGAAGATTTTGTGGGTTCCTGTGGTGTACCAAGGTTGATTAAAAGGACACCTGTGCTTTCAGATTTCCCATGAAAAAATGTCTTGTCACTTTTCACTTTTGCCACGTTTTAGTCTCAGAATACGAAAAAATGCAGAATAACATAAAATTAGTTACCTATTAGCCCTCTATTAGTCGGATAAAGGCTAACTAACTCTTATCTTTTTACAAATTGGCGTTTATACTGGAGCCATAATTTAATGAATTTTTGAAGGTATAATCATGGCCCGTGTAACAGTAGAAGATTGTTTAGAATTTGTAGATACAAACTACGAATTAGTATTGAAAGCCTCTAAGCGCGCAAGAGATATCGCTGATGGTGCTCAACCGCTTGTTGAAGAAGATAATGATAAACCAGTAGTCATCGCTCTACGTGAGATTGCGGACAACGTTAGCGTAGAAAGCGCAGCTGAATTAGCGGCACCTCATGAAATGACACTTGATCAAGATCAGTCTCAAGAACCTGTAGAAATTAGTATTGGTTAATAAGTTTTTTTATTCAGCTTCCTTGAAGCTTAGTTTGCCTAAAAGCTGAGTAAATAACATTAGATATGTCCGAGGAAGCCAAACCACCTTTAATCAAGGCGTCCGATCTTACGGAGGTGGTTTCGCGCTATATGAGCGCTGAAGACATTAGTAAAGTCTATAACGCTTTTCTACTGGCTGCCGAAGCACATGATGGTGTAGTTAGAAAATCTGGCGAATTCTATATATTTCACCCTCTAGAAGTCGCCCACACACTTGCAGAATTCCATATGGACGCAGACACGGTATGTGCTGCGCTTTTGCATGATGTCATCGAAGATACTCATTATTCCAAAAAAGATATAACTGACCAATTTGGCAAAGTAGTTGCCGATTTAGTCGATGGCGTTACCAAACTCGCTGGTGGAGAATTCAACTCAAGACAAGAAGCGGCGGCGGCCAGTTTTCAAAAAATGATGGCTGCGATGACTCAAGACTACCGGGTAGTATTGATAAAACTTGCCGATCGTTTACACAATGTAAAAACCTTAGGCGTTAGAAGCCCTGAATCCCGACGACGTATTGCCAAAGAAACCTTAGATATACACGTACCACTCGCCCGACGCATGGGAATGAACACCATGCGCAAAGAATTACAAATCAATGCTTTTAAGCACTTACATCCCTGGCGAGCAAAACTACTGCAACAAGCACTAGAAAAATTTAATGCTGACAACGAAGAAAAACATCAAGAAATTGTCACTAATATTTCACAAGCATTATTTGAAAACGACCTTAAAGCTCAAGTATTCCGCTGGAATAAAAACATCTACAAAGTTTACAAGCGCATTGAAAGAAGCAACGGCAGAAAACGCATCATAAATAGCAAAGAAGCACTTGAAGTTAGGGTTTTAGTTAACTCAACCAACGAGTGCTATCTGACCTTAGGCATTCTGCATCAACTATTTCACCCTAAATTAGGCACCTTTAAAGACTTTATTGCGACCCCTAAAGGTTATGGCTTTCAAGCATTACAAACCGCGCTACTCACTCCTCAAAGACAGTTAATTTTTGTCCAAATTCAAAGCCATGAGATGTATCAAATTGCTCAATATGGCATCGTTGCTACTAAACGCTATCCAGAATTATTAAAGTCATCTGATAAATCACAGATGTATCTAAATCGCTGGTTACAACAGGTTGAAGAAATTCAGAAAGTCACCGGCAACGCAGCAGAATTTTTAGAGGATATGAAAGCTGATTTATTCTTAAGTGAAATCTATGTATCAACTCCTAGAGGGGAAGTGAAGGTATTACCTAAAGGTGCTACCCCCATAGATTTTGCCTACTCTATCCATACAGAAGTCGGCAATAAATGTGTTTCAGCAGTCATCGATGGTGAGCCCGCAAGGCTAAATACCGCTTTGCCTAATGGAGCTACCGTTTTAATCCTTACTGATGAAGAGGCAACTCCTCATTCGTCTTGGCTAAACTACGTTATTACTGCAAAAGCCCGATCTTCAATTCGTGGCTGGATCAACAAACGCAAGACTCATGAGTTTTTATCTTTAGGCAAGCAGATTCTTGATAAAGCATTACAGCCATATAACCAATCTTTAAAAACTATATCAGCAGAGAACGTTGAGCTAACACTAAAAGCTCTTGATCTTAAAGATCTAGATGCATTGCTTACAAGCATCGCCAGAGGAAACCAGTCTGCAAAGTTAGTCGCGAGACGCCTGCTTAATGATGATTCTTTGATTCCATTAAGTGAAGAAGAAAATGAAGATCAACTCCTACTGATAAAAGGCACTGAAGGACTTGCTGTACACTTACAATCCTGCTGCTACCCTATTCCTAATGATATGATTGTTGCGAGGCTCGATGAACAAAGCGGTTTAGAAGTGCATCGCGCAAATTGCCCTGCATTATCTAAAAGCTCACGCTTTAACCAGAAAGACATTTTCAGCATAGCCTGGGTAGATGATACAAGCCAGGAAACTCATTTTCTTGCTGCATTAAATGTACAGGTTAGAAACCGGGTTGGAGTGCTTTCACACATCACAGATCTATTAGAAAAAATGCAAGTTAACATTGAAGATATAAACATTTCAGGTGATCGTGATATAAAAGATATGTACTTTTTAGTACAAGTGAGTAATGCAAGCCACCTTAGACAAATTGCAGAAGCAATAAATAACCAACATCATGTACTTGATGTTACAAGAGTTTTTGAAAAATCAAATTGATTTAATATTAGGATTTAAAAATGAGCAAGGAAATAATTTCAACTACAAACGCACCTCAAGCAATAGGTACTTATTCTCAGGCTGTTAAAGTTGATAATACGGTTTATATTTCAGGTCAAATACCTTTAGTCCCAGAAACAATGGAAGTTGTTGAAGGTGATTTTGCTGAAAATGCTCGTCAAGTTTTCAAAAACCTGGCAGCCATTACAGAAGCTGCTGGTGGTACGATTAACGACATCGTAAAAATTAATATTTTCTTAACAGACCTTAGTAACTTTGCAACCGTCAATGAAGTTATGGCAGAGTTTATGTCTCAACCTTATCCAGCACGAGCCGCTTTGCAAATATCAGCATTACCTAAAGGGGTAGAAATAGAAGCTGATGCTGTGATGGCTCTGTAATAAACCGATTTTAAAGCTTGAGACTTATATGACTGATACCAATAAAAAAACTGCAATTTACCCAGGAACTTTCGATCCGATTACTAATGGTCATATAGACCTAATTCACCGAGCAGCTAAAATGTTCGACAATGTAATTGTGGCGATAGCAAGTAGCACTAGAAAAAACCCTAAGTTTACACTTGAAGAACGCATAAATATGGCCGAAAAAGTTCTTGCTGATTGCCCAAATGTAACAGTAAAAGGCTTTCAGGAATTACTCGTTGATTTTGCTAAAAAAGAAAATGCGATGATACTAATCAGAGGATTAAGAGCAATATCTGATTTCGAATATGAGTTTCAATTAGCCAGCATGAATAGAAACCTTGCTCCTGATATTGAGTCAATATTTCTTATGCCAGCAGATGAATATTCATTTATCTCATCCTCTCTAGTTAAAGAAGTCGCTTCTCTGGGAGGAGACATTTCAAATTTTGTTCACCCGCTAGTGAATGAGGCATTAAAAAATAAATAGTTTAGTCTAACTGTTTGCTTTTCCCATAATCATCCTTATATAAGCATATATTGATAAAGGTTACTGTTTTTTTAATTTTCTACTGTTAAAATTGCATCAACTGTTTAGACTAGCAAAAAATAAGGATTTAAGATGTCACTGCTAATTACCGATGAATGCATCAACTGTGATGTATGCGAACCAGAATGCCCAAATGAAGCTATTTACATGGGCGAAGAAATCTACGAAATAGATAAAGATAAGTGTACTGAGTGTGTGGGTCATTATGATGAGCCTCAGTGCGTAGAAGTTTGTCCTGTGGATTGCATTCCCAAAGATCCAGACAATGAAGAAACCGAAGATCAATTAATGCTCAAATATGAGAAGTTAATGGCTGAGTAAGTTTTATGATAATCACTCTCTCACCATCCAAAGGACAAGACTTTGATACTCCGACACCCTCGGATATTCATACGCTTCCTGAACAACTTGAAGACTCACAACTTCTGATTAATGAAGCTAAAAAGCTGAATTCAGAAGACGTTGGTCAACTTATGGACGTGAGCGAAAACATTTCGAATTTGAATGTTCAGCGTTTTCAAGACTGGAATAGTGATTTCAACACAAAAAATGCGAAAGCTGCACTGTTTGCCTTCAAAGGCGATGTGTACTCTGGCATTCAAAAAGATAAGTATTCCGATGATGATTTAGCGTACGCGCAAAATCATCTAAGAATTTTGTCTGGCTTGTATGGCGCTCTTCGTCCTATGGATTTAATCCAACCATATCGCCTAGAGATGAAAACAAGGCTCAAAAACCCTCGCGGAGACAACCTTTATCAATTCTGGGGAGATAAAATCACCCAGCAGTTGAATGAAAGCCTTGAAGACCAAACTGAAAAAGTATTGGTTAATTTAGCTTCAAATGAGTATTTCAAATCGGTTAAACCGAAGGTTCTAGATGGTAGAATTCTTTCGGTTAATTTCAAAGAAACTAAAGATGGAAAAACGCGAGTAATTGCTATTTTTGCTAAAAAAGCACGCGGCATGATGGCGGATTTCATTTTAAGAAACCGCATTGAACATATTGAAGATATCAAAGATTTTGGCGCAGAAGGTTATAAATTTAACCCAAAAGAGTCTACAAATGAAAATTGGGTATTCTCTAGGCCCCAACCTGCAAAGAAATAAGCTTTAAATTAAATACCCCCCTACTTATGAATGTTATTATGTTTTTGATATTTGAAAACGTAAACGGAATTTATGTAGAGCTAGGCACTTTTTATTATTTAGAACTCTTTACTTAAACTTATCTGCCCACCACATTCTAGCTCTTAGACCCCAGCCACTGGTTAAACCCACTTCTGTAAATCGTATATTTCCATTACCATCGATAATATAACTCGTCGGCACTCCTTTAACGCCAAATAGATCTGCTAGTCGGCTATCAGCATCAATGATTGTTGGCCAGCTTTCTATGCCTCTTTCCTGCATGTGTTTAACAACTTCGTCTTTATCACCGGACTGATAGGCAACACTTAGTACAGACCAATCTTGTTGAATCTCGGTTATGCTGCTTTCTTCAAATTTACAAAAAGGGCACCAACTTGCCCAGAAATGAATTAATAGTGGCTTACCACTATAGTCTTCCAGATTAACTGTTTTTCCATCAACCATGACACTTTGAAAACTCGGAGCAACGCCACTCACCAAGTCTTTTTGCTGCCAGGTACGAATTCCGATAACAATTGCTACTATAAGTAGTATTTCTAATAGAAATCGAAACCAGCGTCTTTTCTTAGGTATTTTTGCAGATGTATTATTAGGCATGATTAAAGCGAAATTATAAATTTTATGAAGCTTAACATAGCTAAGAATTTCAACGTTAATATCCTTAATCAATTCAAACTAAGTTTTAATAAAGTTTATAAGCATAAAAAAAGCCACAGTAAAAACTGTGGCTTTTTCCGATCATCCTTGACCGATTTACATCCTACTAACTCTTTTAATTACACTTGTGATCCTTTACACATCCTTCCATAACATCAACAACGATTAATGCAGAAGTTCCTGCACCACTAGAATCAACGATGTCGTACCAGAAACTATCCATTCCAGTGTATCCCGCATCTGGCGTGTAAGTAACCTTACTATTTGTGAATGTTACTGTGCCATGCTTAGGCGTATCGACTGCGATGATTCTAATTCCTGTACCTGAGTCATTACGTAGAGGATGAATATCTACGCTCTCACCTTCCTTAGTCATAACATCATCAGGCTCAGCATTAATATCTGTGCCTGATACACCTTTAAGTGAAATATTAACAGTAGCAGAAGCTGTGTGATCATTTCCGTCAGATATTGTGTAAGTAAAACTATCTGAACCACCTTTACCACAAGTATCAGGGTTAGGCGTATAAACGATCATTCCACCTACGATTGAAGCCATAGCACCAGGACTTACACCATCTACTCCAATAATACTTAGAGTATCTCCATCAGGATCGCTGTCATTATCTAGCACATCTATATTAATGGCACTACAAGCTGCTGTAGCTGAGTCATCGTTCGCAATCGGAGCCGTATTAGCTGGTCCTTCTACGGTAACTGTTACAGTTGCAGTATCCGTTCCACCGTTACCATCAGAAATAGTGTAAGTGAATGTATCTGTTCCTGTAAAACCTGATGCAGGTGTGTATTCTACTTGACCATTAGAAAGTATCGTTACAGTTCCACCTTCAGTACCTTGGGTTACACTTTCAACCGTTAAGGCATCGTTTTCAGGATCGGTATCGTTACCAAGTACATTGATCTTTACTGCCTCATCATAACCGGTAGTTTCTGAGTCATTGACAGCATCCGGCTTGGTATTACTAGGAGTAACTGTCACCGTAACGGTTGCTGTTGTCTTGTTTCCTTGTGGGTCCTGTACTTCATAAGTAAAGGTATCAGTGCCTGAGAAATTAGCATTTGGAGTATAGACAATCTGACCACCAACAATACTTGTTGATCCATTTGACGGTGATATTACTACTCGTGTTATGGAGGCATCTGCATCATCATTATCAAGTACATCAATCGTTACTGCTTCGCCTTGACCCGTTGTTGCCGAATCATTCGCTGCTTTTACATCGTCATCAACAGGGTTAACCGTTACAGTAACCGTTGCTGTTGTCTTGTTACCTTGTGGATCCTGTACCTCATAAGTGAAGGTATCAGTGCCTGAGAAACCTGCATTTGGTGTATAAACAATTTGACCATTGACTATAGTAGCAGAACCATTTGATGGGTTAGATACCACTCGAGTTATCGAGGCATCGGCATCATCGTTACTTAGCACATTGATCGTTACTGCCTTGCCTTCATCCGTTGTTGCAGAATCATTCGCTGCATTAATTCCATTATCCGCAGGATTAACCGTTACAGTAACTGTTGCCGTGGTCTTGTTTCCTTGTGGATCTTGAACTTCATAAGTGAAGGTATCAGTGCCTGAGAAACCTGCATCTGGCGTATAAACAATTTGACCATTGACTATAGTAGCAGAACCATTTGATGGGTTAGACACCACTCGAGTTATTGAAGCATCGGCATCATCATTACTTAGTACATTGATAGTTACCGCTTCACCTTCATCTGTTGTTGCAGAATCATTCGCTGCATTAATTCCATTATCCGCAGGATTAACCGTTACAGTAACTGTTGCCGTGGTCTTGTTTCCTTGTGGATCTTGAACTTCATAAGTGAAGGTATCATCTCCAACGAATCCTGCATTTGGCGTGTAAACAATTTGACCATCTACTATAGCCGCACTTCCGTTAGAAGGACCAGTAACGATACGTGTAATTGAAGCATCAGCATCATCATTGTTAAGTACATCAACAGTTACTGCTTGACCTTGATCTGTAGTAGCCAAATCATTTACTGCTTTAACAGTATCATCTAACTCTGCATCTACTGAAACCGTTACGGTCGCAGTGTCAGTTCCATTATTACCATCGGAGATTGTGTATTCAAATGTTTCATCTGTTCCACAAGCGTCAGTATTTGGAGTGTATACAAAGACTCCATTAGAGGTTTGTTTAACAGTTCCGTTAGCTGGTTGAGTAAAACTAATTACAGTCAATGTATCATTATCAGCATCGCTATCATTACCTAACACATTAATTGTAACTGGACCACTACATGACGCCGTTGTTACATCATTTACGGCAACTGGGCCTGTATTTACAGCTTTAATTACAACTATATCAACTCTTGCTGTTGTTTTATTGCCATTGGGATCTGTAACCTCATAGGTAAGTGAATCAGTTCCTGAGAAACCTGGATTAGGAGTGTATACGATTTGATCACCTACAATAGATGCACTTCCGTTAGAAGGCCCAGATACTATACGAGTAATTGTTGCATCAGCATCATCATTGGACAATACATTAATAGTTACAGGCACATCCTGTAATGTCTGCGCCTTATCATTAGCTGCTTTTACAGTATTATCTATATTGTCAAAACCTTCGGTTGTAGTGTAGGTATTAACGCTTCGATCATGCTGAATATTATTATGTAAAGCGCGCTTGATCCATGCTGGAGATGTAGGTATTGCTTCAGTTCTCCAAACAACTCGTGGAGCACCAGGTCGACCACTATCAATCATTACATTCTTAGAACCTGCAGGAATATTCTTGAATCCTGTAGCTACTTGACGTGTACCTGTTTGAACATTTTGTGTTTCTGTTCTATATCCTGTTTTGTAAATTTGCTTCTCAGAAACATACTCTATATCAACACGACGGTTTTTGAAGTCTTGATCAGGAGTACGTGGGTACTTTGGATGTCCTTTACCTAAACCACGTGCCACTAAATGATCAGGGTTAAATCCGTTCTTGATTAAGAAGTTTTTAACCGCTTTCGCACGTTTCTCAGATAGGATTTGGTCATATACTGGATCACCTAAACCACATGTATTACCTGTAATTCTAATTGAACCTTTGTATCCACTCTTACGAATTTGAGCCGCAATCTGCTTCAAACGTGTTTGTGCAGATGGAATAAGCTTAGAGCTATTCAATTTAAAGAATGTTTGACCTTCAAGCTCCATAGTACTCTTGACTAATTGCTTGTAAGGCTTCTTAACTGTTTTCTTACCATATACAGGAACAGTCTTATACGTAGGAACACGCTTAAATTGTTGCTTCTGTACATAACGTGGAGGAGTCGCTTTTCCAGGAACTTCCACACGAACACGACGGTAACGTCTATCAGGTTGATAAATACTTGCACCACCGAAGTCATACTTATAACCAAGTCTACCAGTTACATCAGTATCGTCTGTTCCACCATCCAGGTAACCACCAGACTGCTTAGAACCCGCAACATCTAGAGATAGACTATGACCTGTTCCCTGAAAGAACTTTTCAATACCAGCAGAAAGTGTTGTATTTCGAGCATCTTTTTCACCTGCCCCAACTTTATCACTCCACTCATGATCTAAACCAGCGCGAATACGCATGTTAGCATCTGGCAAGAACTTACCAACACTACCACCAGCTCCCCATGCATATGCTCTATCAGACACTTTCTGTCCATTAGTTCCTACTTCTCTAACATCTTTTCTTCCTGAAAGCCCTTTACTTACATGACCTTCCCAAAATAGATGCTCATTTTCCTGGCCGTAACCGACTGTCGCTTTTTCATGATCAGCTTCATTGCGATCATAAGCTGCAAATACTTTATTAACTCGAGTAGCACGACCTGACGCGTCACGTGACACCCAGTTATGGTTGATTTGTGCGCCACGACCAAGAAGACCTTTCTCATCTCCTTGTAAATCATATCCAGCCCATAAACCAGCGCTTGTGCTGTGGTTATCGCCTTCTGAAAGCACTTGATTGAATTCAACATCTGTATCGCCATCATCGGTAATACCAAAGCCAATCTGTGTATTGCCACCTACGTATTCGTGGGTAGCTCTATTTACTTGTCTAGCATCTTGGTACTGCTGACTGCCAGCTACTGGTCCGGCTGTCGCCTGAGTTGCTAATATAGCTGCCGAACTGAAAACAAACGGTAAATATGCCCATTTGTATGTTGTGGTTTTATTTCTCATTACTTTTCTCTCTATACAAAGTTAATAGGTGTAAATAATCATCGCTGCATACATTGGGTCGATGGCTATCTACCGCTTACGTCCAATACGCATTTAGCATGTAAGAATTATCTAATGAGTTGTAAAGCGAATGAATTCCACCTGTCAGAGCAAATAGTCGATTTATGCCTTTCATCAGCGAATTAATGCCAGTATTTTTACAAGCAAGCTCAAATCAGCTTATTTATTGACCCAATTTGGATAAGCAATCTGAACTTTAGGTATACTTGCGACACGTATATATATGACTGCGTTTTAAGGCGAGTTATAAGAAAAAAGAGAATCCACTTTAGTTCTCGTATATATTTGATTGTGAACAATTTCACGCTTGAAATTACAATCCTTTATAGGAAGGGTGCTAGCATGTTTATTTTTAAATTTTTTCCGCTTTTTGCGTTTTTACTAATAGCATTCTGGGGACTACACCAAATAGGGTATTTCCCTGACCGGCTAAATCATGTTTTATTTCATGTTGGATTACCTTCAGGGGCCGTTTGGAAACCGACCTGGAGCGATGTAGTAATCTTGGCAGGTTTGATTACGCTTTATATAGAGATATTTAAATCGACCCGAACGTCCAGTATTTCAATTGTAGATCACACTTTATCTACCTTTGTATTCGTTGCATTTCTTGTTTCCTGGATAGTGTTTCCCTGGTCTATAGGTGACAAGGGAGATTCTACTTTTTTATTTTTGACCATAATGTCATTCATTGATGTTATAGCTGGTTTCACAATTACAATCGCCGCGGCCCGTCGTGATTTTGCTTTAGGCGGCAGAGAATAATTAAATAATTTTTTTGGAGGCATTTAATGCACGCAACAATCAAAACATTGTTAATAGGTAGCTTTCTTAGCTTAACAATTCAACAAAGTCATGCTGAAGTTTTCCCACCAAATTATGAAATACCTGTGCCAATTTGGGGAGGCAATCAAGCGCTTGTAGCGTGGGGAGATTGCGTACCAGTTCCTGTGTCTCCAATGAACACACACCCAATGAACTATCCTATGGGTAATTTTGGGAACAATATGGATTTTTCTCAACCAATACCTATGCCAGAGATTATTCCTTATCCTACTCAAAACGAGCCTCTTGGTTTATTGCCACCTCCTAGCCCATTTTTTAATACTGCACCAACGAATCAACCGCAAACTTTAGTACCTCAACTTCAGGCTAATTGTGAAAGTGATGAAAAACTTCAAGCTTTACAACAAAGATATGATTTAGCCTCATCCGCATCTAAGCAAAAAATTGCAGAATTGAGACAGGCCCTTGAAGATACTCAGAACCAGATTTCTAACAGCCAAAAAATAATAAGTAACGGCACCAATGAAAATATTTCTCTAAAAGAAAAAATCACGGATTTAGAACAACAATTAGGTGTTTTCAAAACTTCTCAGGCTAAAACAAATTCACAGTTAGAAAAAGAAAAACAAGAGTTAGAAACTCTAAAGCAAAATTTAGCTGACCTAGATCTAACAAATATTGATTTAAAAAATCGCTTGTCATCGATGGAGACAAAGGCAGGATCACAAGCGCTCATGATCACCTCTTTAAAACAGAATGAGGAAGAACTAGCGGCTTTAAAAAACACTTATAACGAACGAAACGATGAAACAAGTACGTTGAAGGCACAGCTTGAAGAGCTCAACAGTGAATATAAATCTCTTCAAGCTAAACTTGCCGCCCTAGAAAATAAAACAAGTAACCAAGCAAGAAAATTAACTGCGTTAGGTCAATCAGACGTCGAACTCGCAGCTTTGAAAAGTGCTTATAAAGAGCGCAATGATGAAGCTAGTAGTTTAAAAACTCAGTTTGAAGAACTGAGTAATCAATACAAAGCTTTACAAACTGAGCACACTACTCTTACAAAAGAGACAAGCAATCAGGTTATTAAATTAACGGCTCTTGAGCAAACTGACACTGAGCTTAAGTCATTAAAAAGTGAGTATGAAAAACGCCTTGAAGAAAATACTAAGCTCAAAGAAGACTTAGCTAAACTTGATAATGAAAACAAAACATTGGCAACTCAGCTCACACAAGCGCAAAACGAGTCTGCGGGGATTTTAAGAAAGCTCAATGTTCTTAGTCAATCAACAGCTGAATTAACAGCATTAAAAAGTGTTTACAAAGAAAGAAATGATGAGAATGTTTTACTCAAGCAACAACTCACAAATCTCGATAAAGAAAAGTCTAATATCCAATCTCTATTCGACTCCAATCAAACTGCTGTAAATTTGAAAGCAACACAAGATAGTGAAATTATTGAAGGCTTAAAACAGAAGCTTAAAGAAGCTGAAGATGCCAATAAAAGCCTACAAGGGCAACTTGAGATTGCAAACAATAATTCTAGTGACCAAACTAGAAAAATTACTGTATTAAGTCAAAGCACAAAGGAACTAGACGCACTTAAAAGTGCCTATAAAGCACGTAATGATGAAAACACATTACTCAAACAGCAGCTAACAAATCTAGATAAAGAGAAATCAAGCATTCAAACCCTTTTCGACACTCGTCAAAATGCTATTTCGTTGAAAGCGAAGCAAGATAACCTTGCAACTGAGGGATTGAAGAAAAAACTAAAAGAAGCTCTAGACGCAAGTAAAACCTTAAAAGGTCAACTTGATCTAGCTAGTAATAATGCTGGTGAACAAGCTAGAAAGATAACCGTCTTAAATCAGGCCTCTAAAGAGTTAACTGCTTTAAAAAGTGCTTACAAACAACGTAATGATGAGAATGCAATACTGAAATCTAAAATTGAAACTCTTTCATCATTAGAAGCTTCCACACAAGAATCAGCAAATGCTTGTAAAGCTGCTTTAGAAAACATTCAAGATAAATTTGCTAAATCTGAAGTAGAGAAAAGTACTCTTGCAGGCAAACTGGCGACTTTAGAAAGCACCACATCTTCACAAGCCAATAAAATAAAAGCTTTAATGGTAACGACTAGCGAACTCGATGCACTTAAAAATGCATATAAGGACCTTAGCTCAAAAGAAGATGAGCTAACTACAAAACTTAAAGAAGCGACTGCTGATGGTGATGGTGATGGTGTTATCGATAGTAAAGATCAGTGCCCAAGCTCACCTGCTGGACAGGAAGTTAATATTGAAGGATGCCCAAATATCGCTGACGCAGATAAAGACGGCATAGCAGATGCCAATGACCTTTGCCCAGCATCTGAAGCAGGTTCAGAAGTTAATGGATTTGGTTGTACAAAGACGGAAAATATCACCCTTAAAGGCGTCAATTTTGCTACAGGTTCAGCAAAACTCACCATCAACTCACTGCCAATAATTAATGCAGCAGCTTCAACCATCAAACAAAATCCAAACTTTAATATTGAAATAGCAGGCTTCACCGACAACCAAGGTTTAGCTTATGTTAATAAAAAACTATCAAAGCGCAGAGCCAACGCAGTTATGATCGAACTAATCAAACAAGGAGTCGATGCCAATCGTTTAACTTCTAATGGTTATGGTGAACAAGATCCTATTGCTGACAATAAAACTGAAACAGGACGAGCAGACAATCGTCGTGTTGAGTTAAAAATCAAAAATTAGAACCTTCTAAATAGAACGGTATAAAGAAAAAGTAAACGGCAAGACAACAGGTTATAATCAGACCCCCTATTTGGGGGTCTGATTATTTCCGGAGTAAAAAATGCAAGACTACAAAACAAAAAAACGCTTCGGACAGCATTTTCTGAATGATCACTCTGTTATCGAAAAATTGATCTATGAGATAAACCCTAAACCAAATGAAAAAATTGTTGAAATCGGCCCAGGTCTTGGCGCATTAACATTTCCACTTCTAGATAAAATAGATTCGCTTAACGTAGTGGAAATAGACAGAGATGTTATTGCTCGACTCCAGCAAAAGAATAATCCTAAACTCAATATTCATGGCGTCGATGCTTTGAAGTTCGATTTTAGAACATTGCTTCAAGATGAAAGCAGTGACACAAAGTTAAGAGTAGTAGGTAATCTCCCTTACAATATTTCCACGCCACTCATCTTTCATTTACTTGAATACAGACATCAAATCTCCGATATGCACTTTATGTTACAAAATGAAGTGGTAAACCGTATAACAGCCGAGCCTGGCTCAAAAACCTTTGGGCGCTTGTCTGTTATGGTTCAATATTTTTGTAATTGTGAGTATCTGTTTTTTGTAGGACCTGAATCTTTCTCGCCTCCCCCTAAAGTTGATTCCGCTATTTTGAAACTCACTCCGTGGAGTGAGCTACCTTTTCTAGCGAATGACGAAGATCATTTATCTCGCTTAGTCGCGCAAGCATTTTCCATGAGACGTAAAACACTTCGAAACAATCTAAAGAAAATATTAACTGCTGAGCAAATTGAAACTGCTGGAATTGACCCTTCTTTAAGGGCGGAAAGCTTAAGTGTGAAAGACTTTGTTACTCTTAGTAACTTATCAAGTAGCCTAGAAAGTAACTTAGACAGCAATACAGAACATGATATCAAAACATAAATGATACCTATTCCATTAAGCCTCTATATTCACATCCCTTGGTGCGTAAAAAAATGCCCTTACTGTGATTTCAACTCACATCAAGCGAAAGGAGAAATCCCTGAAGAGCAATACACGCAATCTCTCATAAGCGATCTAGAAGCAGAGCTACCTGAGATATGGGGAAGATCAATTGAGTCAATTTTCATTGGAGGTGGAACACCAAGCTTGTATTCGGCCAATGCTATGGATCGACTCTTATCCAGCATGAGAGAAAGGCTGACTATTCGACCTAATACGGAAATTACCATGGAAGCCAATCCCGGGACTTTCGAACAGGAGCGTTTTAGTGCTTATCGAGAAACAGGGATCAACCGCCTTTCTATTGGCATCCAGAGTTTTAATGATAAACATCTGAAAGCTTTAGGCAGAATTCATGGCGCTGATGAAGCACAAAAGTCGACTAAAATTGCTAAACAAGCGGGATTTGATAATTTCAATCTGGATATTATGTATGGCTTGCCTGAACAAACAATAGATCAAGCCATTGCAGACCTTAAACAAGCAATAGATGCCAATCCCACTCATATCTCGTGGTATCAATTAACTATCGAAGAGAACACTCTATTTCATCATTCTCCACCGGTTACTCCAAACGATGAAATACTCTGGGAAATGCAACAACAAGGTCAAAAACTTCTAGCGGATGCTGGTTATTATCAGTATGAAGTATCCGCTTATGCCAAAGAAGGCAAGCAGTGTCGACACAATCTAAATTATTGGCAGTTTGGGGATTACTTAGGGATTGGCGCTGGTGCTCATGGAAAAATCAGCATGCCTGATGGCGAGATTAAACGTCACACAAAATATCGTCATCCGGAGAAATATATGGATGAAGGTATTAATGGTAAAGCACGTTCCAGCGAGAAAAAACTGGCTACAGAAGACCTTGATTTTGAATTTATGTTGAATGCTGCGCGATTAAAAGAAGGCTTCACTAAAGAGCTGTTTGAGGCCAGAACGCTGCTTTCTTTTTCCAATGTTGAAGAGAAATTAAATACATTAATAGAAAAAGAATTGATCGAATACGACAATGAAAAATATAAACCAACAGATAAAGGTTGGCATTTCGTTAATGACATCGTCAATAGCTTTATTTAACGATTAAATCATCCAGCCATTTGTCGCTACACAAGGCTTAACAAAAAAAACAGCCCCAAAGTAGGGGGGTGGCTTTCGTTATTTTCAAAGCCTTTATCGCCAGAAAAAACCACCTCCCCACTTATGAATGTTATTACGTTTTTGTTATTTGAAAACGTAAATAGAATTTATGCAGAGCTAGGTACTTTTTTAACGTGCCATAAATGCTTTAAACGCCATACCTAATACATCATCTATCATAGAACCGTCTTTATCGGCATCGAGTAAATTGGTCAGAAAGCCCGAAGATTCCTGCCTGGATGGCGCAGTTTTACTACCACCCAGCATCTTCTTGCCTAAAGAAGCCATTACCATTGTTGCGACTACAGGTAACATCTTCTTCAATAAACTACTTCCTAGACCTGTTTCTTTTGATGAACGTTTCGCCACATGACGACTAACATCTTTATTACCAAAAATATGACCGAGTATATCATTACCTTCTTGAGTGGTCTCTTTCTTACCTAACAAAGAGGGATCATCGAGATAACGGGAATGGTTTCCTTTCTCTAGAGCCTCCATCAAGCTATCAAGGCCTTTCATCTCTTGTGCATTAGCTCCAAGACCACGGGAAAGAGAGTCTGCTAAAGATGAGATTGCATCTTTAGCTTCAGATTCATTAACACCAAAATTATTGGCAAATTCAGAAATGGCATCTGTATTATTTTTATCAAAAAGCAAGTCATTGATATTCAAGTAAGGCTCCTAGTACTTTGTATTAAAGAATTTAAGCGAGCTATTACTATAGATAGTAAACCTTTATTTCTCAATAAAAGTTTCTTTAATGGTATTTCTTGAGTGAGTGGTGTTTTTTGAGTAAGTGATATTTCTTAAGAAAAAAAGAAAAGAGCCTTCTTGAGAGTACACAGAGTACACCCAAATAAGGCTCAGTGAAGAATGGTTTAAGAAATCTCTGGTAAGGCGCCAGATAATACAGGTTTACTATTGATAGAACGCTCATTCTGTTCTTCTGCTTTACCGTCAAAGCTAAGCATCCATTCAAGGTTGTTTTTAGAACTCGCATGTTCAAGTGCATTTTCACGAGAGATTTTACCCGCTTTAAATAACTCAGCAAGTGACTGGTCGAAGGTGTGCATACCATCCGCGCCACCTTTCTCGATGATATCTTTAAGCTCTTGCATACGTCCTTTTCGAATAACTTCTGCTGAAAACGGTGAATTCACCAACACTTCAGTAGCAAGCGCATAACGACCATCCAGACTTGGAATAAGACGCTGCGCAATGATCGCATTCAGGTTCAAAGATAGATCCATTAACACACGGTCCTTTTGATCAGCAGGCAGTAAGTAAATCAAACGTTCCAATGCCTGAATCGAGTTTGTTGCATGCAGTGTACTGATAACGAGGTGACCTGTATCGGCAAAACCCATTGCTGCTTCTACAGTTGCAGTACTTCTAATCTCACCTACCATGATGACATCAGGTGCTTCACGCATGGCTTCTCGCATTGCATTTTCGTAAGAGTGCGTATCAAATCCTACTTCGCGCTGCCCGATAATGGATTTATCATGACGGTAAGTAAATTCGATAGGATCTTCAATCGTTAGAATATGCCCCGAAGCACGTTGATTCCTGTATTGAATCAATGATGACATCGACGTTGATTTACCCGCACCGGTAGAACCTACGAACAAGAATAAACCTTCTTTTTTCATCACCAAATCTTTTAATACTTCCGGCAATCCCAAGGCTTCAGGAGCCAAAATATCTGATCTTACATAACGAATAACCATCGATACTTCGCCACGCTGAAAGTAGACATTAACTCGGAAACGACCAAGATCTCTGACCGAAACACCTTTATTCATCTCTTTGGTACGATGAAAAACGGCCCACTCTTTATCGGATAACAACTCTTTGGCAAATGCTGCAATAACACCTGGCATTAATTTGTTTTTTGAGATGCTCTCAAGGCTACCCATGACCTTTATAGAAGCGAAAGCACCTGTAGTTAAGTACAAGTCAGAAGCTTCTCTTTTTACCATAAGCTCCAAATAAGGGATTAGTTTCATAATGTTTTCAGCCTTGAAAGATCAATCAATTTATTATTTTTATTTGTTTTTACTAACGTTAATACTTAAAGCTTAGGTGTGTAATCATCAAGTGTTTCCATCGCAAGTGACTCAGTACCTTTAAAGAAGTCACCCTTTTGAGCTTGACGGCTATTCAACTTCAATTGCAGACGCAAATCATTAACCGAATCGGCATTGCGTAAACCTTCTTTCACCGAAATCATACCCGCATCAATAAGGCGGAAAATTGCCTGATCAAATGTGCACATACCCAATTGGTTAGATTTAGAAATTAACTCTTTTATTGCTGGGATATCCCCTTTGTAAATCAAGTCAGCCATCATCGGTGTATTCAACATAACTTCTACTGCTGGTAAACGACCATCATCTTTTATTTTACGAACTAAGCGTTGCGAAACTACACCTTTCAAGTTTAAAGATAAATCCATTAGCAATTGATCACGACGTTCTTCTGGGAAGAAGTTGATAATTCTATCCAGTGCCTGGTTGGTACTGTTCGCATGTAGCGTGGTCAAACATAAATGACCCGTTTCTGCATAAGCAATCGCATACTCCATAGTTTCTCTATCTCGAACCTCACCAAGCAAAATAACGTCTGGCGCTTGTCTTAAGGTGTTTTTCATCGCTATTTCATAGCTATCTGTATCAACCCCCACTTCACGTTGTGTCACTAAACACTGATGATGATCATGGGTGAATTCAATCGGGTCTTCAATCGTAACAATGTGCCCCATTGAGTTTTTATTTCTGTAATCGATCATTGAAGCCAAACTGGTAGATTTACCAGAACCTGTCGCACCTACCATGATAACCAAACCACGTTTTGTCATCGCAATATCTTTCAAAACGGGAGGTAACACTAACTCTTTAAACGAAGGAATATAATCAGGAATATGTCGTAAAACCATACCTGGCGCACCACGTTGTGTAAAAGTATTTACACGAAAACGGGCTTTTCCTGGCAAACTAATTGCGAAGTTACACTCCATGTGCTCTTCAAATTCTTTCATTTGCTTATCATTTAAGATCGAACGAACGATAAACCCTGCCTGCTCCGCATTCAGCTTCTGGTTCGACAGAGGCTTCATTTGACCATCAACTTTAATTGATGGAGCAGCCATCGAAGTAATAAACAAGTCAGATGCATTCTTTTCCAAGGTTGAATCTAACAACTGGTGGACGTAACTTATCGCGCTTTCTTTATCCATTTTTATTCTTCACTTTTATAATCGTTATTATTCTTAATGTGATTGCTTTTGTGTCAACAAGCGATTCTTATGCAGTACTTTGATGCACTTTGCTAATAATGTACTTTGCTAATAAATTAGCTTCTGTCCATAATCGCTTGTGGATTATCTGCCTTCTTCATAGCAACATCACGAGAGATATGACCCAAGGTCATTAGCTTCTGTAGACTTTGATCCAAGGTCTGCATACCGTCTGCTGCACCTGTTTGAAGCGCAGAACGCATTTGTGCCAGCTTGTTTTCTTTAATCATGCTACGAATAGCGTTTGTACCAATCAGTATCTCATGAGCTGCTACTCGACCACCCTGAACACGTTTTAGTAGTGTTTGAGAAATGATTGCCTGCAACGATGAAGAAATCATTGATCTCACCATGTCCTTTTCTGCCGCTGGGAAAACATCAACAATACGGTCGATGGTTTTAGGCGCACTGGTTGTATGTAGTGTTCCGAATACCAAGTGACCTGTTTCTGCCGCTGTTAGCGCCAAACGAATGGTTTCAAGGTCACGCATCTCACCAACCAGAATCGTATCTGGATCTTCACGAAGTGCAGATCTAAGTGATGCATCAAAACTTTGCGTATCACGATGAACTTCACGCTGGTTTACCAAACTTTTCTTACTCTGGTGTACAAATTCTATCGGATCTTCAATCGTTAAAATATGCCCATGATCGGTTTCATTCTTATAATCAATCATCGCTGCCAAGGTTGTGGATTTACCAGAACCCGTAGGACCTGTTACCAGAACTAAACCACGAGGCTTATCAGAAATCTTCTTGAATATTGCCGGAGCATCTAGGTCTTCTAACGAAAGTACTTTACTGGGGATGGTACGAAATACCGCTGCTGCACCACGATTCTGATTAAATGCGTTTACACGAAAACGAGCCACACCGGGAATTTCAAACGAGAAGTCAGTTTCCCAATTTTCCTCGTAAGCTTTACGCTGTTTATCATTCATGATGTCGTACACCATACTATGCACTTCTTTGTGCTCTAGCTCAGGCATATTGACTCGACGCATATCGCCATCGACACGAATAATCGGTGGTTCCCCTGCTGAAATATGTAAATCTGATGCTTTGTTTTTTACCGAGAAAGCAAGTAACTGTGTAATATCCATAAATGACTACTTTTATTTATTGTTATTAATTATTGGAGTCAGTATTTAAATTCTTTTATTCTAATAACATCGTTTCCATTGTTATTTAGACGCTAGTTAGGGCACTATCCCCAGTGCCAAAAACTATTCCTACTGACATTTACGCCACAAATTTATCATATATGACTCAAATAAGTGACAATCTCCAGATAATCGGTGCAAAACTAAAAAAGTATTCACTGCAATATAATCGTACTGAGAATTCAGTCAAACTACTCGCCGTGAGTAAAAAGCACGACAGCACCAAAATACGAGAAGCCTATGAATGCGGCCAAAGAGCATTCGGCGAGAATTACGTACAAGAACTATGGGACAAATATCAGGAGTTATCTGACTTAGATATCGAATGGCACTTTATCGGACCACTACAATCCAATAAGACCAAAAAAATAGCTGAAATTGCAGACTGGGTTCATACTATTGATCGCCTAAAAATAGCGCAAAGACTGAATGATCAACGCCCAGAAAATCTAGAGCCACTCTCTGTTTGCATTCAATTAAATATCAGCGGTGAAGAAAGTAAATCTGGTATTTCAATAGATGAAGTAACAGATGTAGCGAAAGAAATTATCAAACTGCCTCATTTAACATTGAGAGGCTTGATGGTTATTCCCGCTCCTGAAGATAACTTCGACAAACAACTGGAGGTATTTGCTAAAGTCAGCGCCATAAAAGAGTCACTAAGCCTTGAACTAGGGATAGAGCTTGATACACTTTCAATGGGTATGAGCAATGATATAGAAGCTGCTATTGCAGGTGGCTCGACCATGGTTAGAATAGGCACAGCCATTTTTGGTCAACGCGAATACTAAATTACATTCACACAGGGATTACTTAATAGCATGGGAAAAACGATTACTTTTATTGGCGCAGGAAACATGTCTCGCAGCCTAATAGCAGGATTACTTCAAGACGGCAGTACGCATAACATTCGTATTTCAGACCCTAATGAAGAACAATTGACGGGGATTACTGCAAACTGGGCGGCAATAAATTCTTATGTAAATAATGCCGAAGCCATTGATGGTGCGGATGTTGTTGTACTTGCAGTTAAACCTCAGATCATGCAGATGGTGTGTGAACCACTCGCAGAAGTCTTTGAAGCTCAAAATCCCTTAGTTATTTCTATAGCCGCAGGTATTAATTTAGAAAATCTTGAAAAGTGGTTAGGAGATTATTCTCCCGCCGTTGTTCGCTGTATGCCGAATACACCTTCGCTGGTGCAGTCTGGAATGACAGGGCTTTTTGCGAATAAACAAGTTTCAGAAGAACAAAAGAATCTGGCTGAAAGCATAATGCGCGCAGTTGGAAGTACACTTTGGTTAGATGATGAAGGTTTAATGGATACCGTTACCGCTGTATCTGGCAGCGGTCCCGCTTATTTTTTCCTGGTTATGGAAGCAATGCAGGATGCCGCACAAAAAATGGGATTAAGCGCTGAAGACGCCCGCTTACTGGTCTTACAAACTGCGTTTGGGGCAGCTAAACTAGCCTTAGAAAGTAGCGATGATGCATCTATTTTACGTCAAAGAGTTACATCCAAAGGTGGAACTACAGAAGCAGCTCTAAAAAAGCTTGTAGATGGCGGCTTACCCAGTATCTTTGAAGAAGCATTGGTTGCAGCTGCAATTCGCTCGAAAGAATTAAGTAAAATATAAAAAGTCACCCCCCTACTTTAGAGGGCTTTTTCCCTTTTGACATTATCACCCAATAATAACTGGAGAAGTTATCAGTGTTAGGTTTATCAATATTAGGACTCTCAGTCGTCTCTCAAATCGTTATCTTTTTAATAGAAACCGTATTTTCTTTATATATCGGTGCGGTGGTGATTCGTCTACTACTTGGCTTTGCACGCGCGAGCTTTCATAATCCTTTCTCACAGTTTTTGGTAAAAATAACAAACCCTGTGTTAGTACCACTGAGACGTTTCATTCCGTCTTTCGGGAGTGTCGATACATCTGCGGTTGTTTTGGCTTACACTTTAACCTTGGTAAAGCTAAGTTTGCTGTTCCTTATTAGTAAAGGTGCAATTATGTTTCCTGAAACATTGCTCTTTGCCTTAGGTGAATTGGTAAAAACCATTATCTGGATTTATATCATCGCTTTGATTATTCAAGCAATTATGAGCTGGGTAGGAAACACTCAAGGCAATCCATTGGTGCCATTAATTAATAGCCTGACCAACCCTATTTTAAGACCTATTCGTAAAGTTGTTCCACTTGTAGGTATGATGGATTTATCGCCGTTAGTTGCGATTCTAGGATTGAATATTTTGCTAATAATTGCCAACAATCTATTCCATTAACTTGAGAATGATGGGCAAATACCAGAATACCTAAATACTACAAAATTTACAGGCATAAAAAAAGCCTGCTAAGTTGCAGGCCAAAGGGGATGTTCTTTAAACGTTAGAGGGTATAAATTAGATTTGGTTCCAAAGTATTTCTACTTTTCGACGACCCCATTTAAATGCCTTACGCTTGTTCATTCCCATATATATATCTATTTTCTTGCGCCAGCGCTTGTTCATTTTATCCAGCACAACATATTCGCCTTCTAGGCCTTTGATTCTAACTTTTTGCTTATGCTTTAAACCGTATACTTTCAAAAGATCACGAGATACCGCAATTGCTTTCATACCGGGCTTCAGTCTATCTCCCCATGCAGCAATATTAGGGGTGCTATCTGTTTGATCAGCATGAGAAGTGTAGGCCGTAGCAGTCACATGTAGGCTTTTGTCATAATCAGAGTAGCTAGCAGCCGTTAAAGACGCTTTAACTAACTTGGCTTTTCCGCTGCTCTTTTCTGATGAATATTTAGCTTTGACAGAAGCTGCTTTTTTATCAAACTCTGCAATCAACGCTTTATAAGCTAGTTGTAATTGCTTGGTTTCTTCAGCAGTTTTCGTTTTAGTGATAACGCTGTTCTTATTCCGTGGGCTCGCATTTGCTGACATTGAGAATATAAAACTCAATAGCACAGCTAGCGTTAATCCATAAACGCTAAGGGGTTTATTAGTAAACATCTTAATTTCTTCCTAATTTAGGCACTCCAAAAAGGGGGGATAAGTGCCAATTTCAGCGCATATTAGCAAAAGATGATTTACTAATAAAGCTTAATTTAAACTTTCTCTCGCTTATTTTTTATGCATTTCTAACAAAAAGAAAGAATAAAAAATAACAATTGTGTAAATAACAACAAACAGTTTAGTTTGCAGACATCGAATAAAGTTCAAAATTATCGAACTTATCCTCACTCAAGTCCTCCTTATACACTCCCGCCTGATTGTTCTCCTAATTGCTTTATGAGAGAATGCTCAATAGTTAGGCAATTATATATGGATAGAAATTTATTATGGAAAATGCAGTCCTAAACGTATCTAAAAATACGTTAACAGTGTTCTTATTCACCCTTATTTTATCTTTAGGCTTAACAGCTTGTGATAATGATGATGCTATAAAAGACACAACAGCAGCAGTGGAAGATAAAACCATAATCTTATCTGCAGATGGTATCGGACCCATCAATGCCACCACATCATTCAATATGCACCAGATGACCTTGGCATTTAGTGATTATAGTGTTGTTGAAGAAGTCAACTTCCAGGATGGTAATCCATTTCCAGCAATACGCATTTCAGAAGGCGTAAAAACCATATTAAATATCATCCCAGATGCGGCACATAAAAATATCTACTCAGTCATCATTGAGGACAACATTATCCAGAACAGTCTGGGTCATCATCTTGGGACACTCTACAATAAAGTGTATACCTACGGTCAAAATGAGCAATGTCAGGCAGGCTATTCTGATATGTCTGGAAAAGTACTGTGCTACGCTCCGAATACGCCAAATATTTTATATGTATTTAATGGCAAGTGGGATAACCCAGTTACGGGCAAAATTCCTCCTGCAGATGTTTTACAAGGCTGGTCTCTTGAATCCATTATCTGGCGCCCAAAATCCTAAACACCAGATTCTTCATCTATGGCATAATCCCGTTTTTTTAGCATCACCTAAAAACAGATTACTATTGCGAGAAGTGAGAGATGAGCCTAGAACAATCCCTAAAAGACCGAAGTGAAAGCAAATGCGAACTATGCTCGGCAGAAAATGATCTGAGTGTTTTTGTAGTACCACCGGAAACCAACCCGACAGTTGATACCAGCATCTTAATTTGCGAAACCTGTAAATCCCAAATTGAAGACCCATCCAGCATGGATGCAAATCACTGGCGTTGTTTGAATGACAGCATGTGGAGTCAGATACCAGCCGTTCAAGTGATGGCATGGAGACTGCTTAATAGCCTGAAAAGTGAAGGTTGGCCGCAAGATCTTTTAGATATGATGTATTTAGAAGACGAGACAAAAAAGTGGGCAATGGCAGGTGTTGGTCCAGGCGCAGATAATGATGAGCCAACCCTAGATGTTAACGGAACAGCATTAAATAATGGCGACTCTGTCACGTTGGTTAAAGATTTAGTGATTCAAGGCGCAAACTTCACCGCAAAACGCGGCACCTTAGTAAAAGGCATATCACTTACTGATGACACCTCACAAATCGAAGGGCGTATCAATGGCACTCGTATCGTGCTTCGCGCGGCTTATATGAAGAAAGCATAATAAGATTAAAATAGAGTAACCCGCCCCCCAACATTTAGAGCTTTGGTTAACTGAAATAAAGCTCTAAACGTAGGGTATGACATTACTTACACAGACAATAGCTGAATAATTACTATTTTTCCTGTATAGACTGAAGATAATAAACAAGCTCTAGAACCCGAGCGCGTGTTGCTGTTTCTCCACCAAAAGACCCGTATTTCTTGATCGCCTCTTTATTGTATCGATCACCCCAAACTGGCATCGCACGATCACCATGCCCTGAAACTTCAGTACGACCATCAATAACCTGAAAAACTTTTAAAAACGGGTAAACACTATTTCCTGCATTCTTCGCTAGCATGGTCAGATTCGAAGGCTTCACCGTTAGAAACTTGGCCATCTGCCCGTCTCCTTTTCCACCGATACCATGGCAAGAAGCACAGGAAACCCGATATTCATTAGAACCAATCAACTCTTCTTCTGCACTTGCTAAACTACTTATAGACAATGTAGTTAGAAGTAATGCTAAAGCAGTAATTTTTTTCTTTGAAAACATAACTATTCTCCTCTATATACTGTGGATACCTCTCCTTCAGGTTTGAATATAATTTAGAAAAAGATTAGAAGATGTGACAATTCTTAATTAGTTTATAATTAACTGAAATTATCTATTCAAGTTAATTATTCTAAAGGCACAAAATTCAGGATTGCATCCAGCTGCTCATCACTAAAGGTTGATTCCACAATCGGGAACAACTCTCTTTCTTCAATACGCGTGTGATTTTTTAGCATGCTTGCAAACTCAGCCAGGTCTTCTCTTGCACTGGCCACATGAAGTTTTGGCATTAACATTCGCATTGCACCATGCTCTTTTAATAGCTGTGTAGCGATGCCAATATGCTCTCTATATTCTTTAAAGATCGGAGCGAAAATGGTTCGCTCTTCGTGCTGAAAATGCACCTCTAGCTCATT
Organism: uncultured Cocleimonas sp.; assembly: GCF_947495625.1. Classification (GTDB taxonomy): domain Bacteria; phylum Pseudomonadota; class Gammaproteobacteria; order Thiotrichales; family Thiotrichaceae; genus Cocleimonas. Next base: position 46,845 of record NZ_CANLZW010000017.1, on the reverse strand, counting down.
TTCATAGTAATCTTTAACCGTTTCGATTGCCTCCGTAATGGCGCTCTCATCTCCAGATTCGGCAATTTCAGCAATACGTTTAGCCATCACCAATGACCCATGATGCTCTCTCGACAAGTCTTGTAATTGTTCCGCTCTTTTCATTTGATTATTCTCTATCTTTACTAAACGCATTTTCTTTAGCTGCTTCAGCAGCATGCTCATTGAGGTCAAATCCGCAATTGGGGCAGACGTTGACACTGGTGTTATTTTTTTTAACTTTATTCCGTTTATTTATTGCTCTGGCTTCACGCAGCATGATGGCTGCGTCTGTTCTAGATATGCCGAGATTCAATCTCAACTCAATAAATTCGGAATTTTCATGTTTACTAAAAGTGCCGTCTTCTACCCAAACCATCAGCGCGGTCTTAAAATGCTCTCTCCTACGCGTCACTTCTGATGTAAAACCAGAAGCCAATATACCAGCTGGTAACGCCGCCATACCAATACCCGTGATCACTATTACAATTCCAAGCGCACGCCCTATTCCGGTAACCGGGACGACATCACCATAACCTACAGTCGTCAAAGTAACCGTAGCCCACCACAAGGCTCTGGGAATACTCCCAAATTCTTCAGGTTGAATTTTTCCTTCAACAATATGAATACCCGCAGCTGAAATAACAATAAGAATCATCAAAACAAATATTGCCGAGAGAATTGTCTCAGCTTCTTGCTTAAAAACCGTTGTGAGTAACTCCATCGAGCGGGAATAACGCGTCAATTTAAATATTCTAATTAAACGCAATGCTCTTAAAATAAGAAAATCATGACCGAGGAAAAGTAAATAAGAAGGTAATATCGCCAATAAATCCACCATTGCCATTGGGGTAAACATATAGCGTAAACGAGTCATAAACGGATGACGTTCTTCGTGCGTTTCTCTTTCAATAGAAACCCAGACACGCATAAAGTATTCAACGGTAAAAACCACCAATGTAAACAGATCCATCCAGCGAAAAAATACAGTGTACTTATCATGGATACTCTGCTCAGACGCCGCAACAATGCTGAACACATTCAAAAAAATCAACACCATCAAGCCAATATTTATGACATTACCATAAGCGCCTTTATGATTTTGTTCTAATACTTGATACAGCCATTTTCGACGGGGTTCGCTCATATCTTTATTCTACAATACACCCCCCCACTTTTAGCGAGTTTTTTTCAAAACATAGATCAGCTAAATACCTCTTAGAAGTGTTAACTAATTACAGACTGGAGAAAAGCGAACAAAAAGCGTATTATCATAAGATGAGTTCTCCTAGTTTCCATCCGGCCATCACCCGCTGGTTTAATTCTAACTTTAAAGCAGCAACGGATGTTCAGGAGCAATCGTGGTCTGCAATAAATCAGGGAAAACACACATTACTCGCAGCGCCAACAGGTTCGGGTAAAACGCTCGCCGCATTTTTATCTGCGATTGATCAGCTAATAAAAGAAGGGCTCGAACGCGGGCTGGAAAATGAAACCCGCGTACTTTACATCTCACCATTAAAAGCCCTTTCCAATGATATTCAAATCAACTTACAACAACCGTTGCAAGGCGTCCGTGATTCACTATTAGAATTAGGTTTGCACGATGTCGATGCGCGCGCCTGGGTGAGAACCGGTGACACACCTCAAGCAGAGCGCGCCAAAGCAATTCGCACACCGCCGCATATCCTTGTCACCACCCCAGAGTCGATCTACATTCTGCTGACTTCTGAGTCTGGCAGAAAGATGTTAAGCACCGTGCAAACCGTCATCATCGATGAAATTCACGCCATCGCAGGGAGTAAACGTGGTTCCCACCTAACGCTCTCATTAGAAAGACTGGAAGCGCTCACCAAGGAACACAATCCAGAATCTCATCTGCAACGCATCGGTTTATCCGCTACACAAAAACCCATCGAGACCATGGCTAAGTTTCTAGTCGGTGATCGTGATGAGGAGTGTGCGATTATCGACACAGGTCATTCTCGCGAGCGCGATCTTGCCATTGAAATGCCTGCCTCACCACTTAGCGCAATCATGTCGAATGAGATCTGGGAAGAGATTTACGCGCGCCTTGAATACTTTTCCAATACGCATAAATCGGTGCTGATCTTTGTAAATACTCGACGCTTAGCCGAACGCGTTGCCAAAAGCATGGCTGATCGAATTGGCGAAGAAAACGTCATGGCGCACCATGGCAGTATGGCAAAAGAAAAACGACTCGAAGCTGAGCAACGCCTGAAAGCAGGTAATCTTAAATGCTTAGTCGCCACAGCGTCATTAGAATTAGGTATCGATATTGGTGATATTGATCTGGTTGTGCAACTCGGTTCACCTCGGTCGATTGCCGCATTTTTACAACGCGTTGGACGTTCAGGTCATGCTGTTGGGGCAACGCCTAAGGGGCGCATTTTCCCATTAAGTCGCGATGAGCTAGTTGAAACCACGGCATTATTACATGCCGCAAATCAGGATGATTTAGATCGGGTTATTATTCCCAAACAACCGCTGGATGTTCTCTCACAACAAATCGTTGCTGAAGTTAGTGCGCGCGAATGGAACGTCGATGAACTCTATCAGACATTTAAAAAAGCATTACCCTACGCTGAGCTTACGCAAAAAACCTTCGATGACATTATAAAGATGCTAGCGGATGGTTTTTCTACACGACGCGGAAGACGCGGTGCCTACATACATTATGATGGTATCAACCGTCTTGCTCGTCCCCGCAAAAGCGCGCGCATTATTTCGCTAACCAATGGCGGTGCAATTCCCGATCAATTCGATTGCGATGTGGTATTGCAACCTGAGGGTTATCGTATTGGAAGCGTGGGCGAAGATTTTGCCTTTGAAAGCCTGCCCGGAGATATTTTCCAATTGGGTAATCGCTCTTATCGAATATTAAAATCAGAAATCGGCAAAGTGTTTGTCGAAGACGCGGATGGTCAACCACCTAACATTCCTTTCTGGGTGGGTGATGCATTGGGGCGTACCGATGAATTATCAGGAACCGTATCCGCCCTACGTGAAACGGTCGATGAATTACTCGACGAAAGCGAAGAATGCGCAATTGCTTTTTTGCGTGCTGAATATCACTTATCACGAAGTGCTGCCGAACAATTGGTTGCTTATCTGGCTGCTGCCAAAGCGGCGTTAGGTTTACTGCCGACACAAAGCAATGTTCTTTTCGAACGCTTCTTTGATGAAGTGGGCGATATGCATTTCGTGATTCACTCCACTTTTGGATCACGCATCAACAAAGCGTGGGGTCTGGCTTTACGAAAACGCTTTTGCCGTAAGTTTAATTTCGAATTACAAGCAGCCGCGCTGGAAGACAGTATTGTGCTGTCATTGTCATCCACCCATAGTTTTCCCATGGAGGAAGTCGCCCGCTACCTAAATTCGAAAACGGTGCGTGAAGTGTTAATTCAGGCGATGTTAGATGCTCCTGTATTCCCGACACGCTGGCGCTGGAATGCGACGATTTCACTGGCCGTTTTGCGCAATCGTTTTGGCCGTAGGTCACCCCCCTACTTTCAGCGCTCTGATGCCGAAGATTTAATGGCCGTGGTGTTTCCCGATCAGATTGCCTGTCTGGAGAATATCGCTGGCGAACGCGAAATTCCTGATCATCCTTTGGTAGAACAAACCATCAAAGACTGCCTGAATGAAACCATGGATATCGATGGTTTAATCGAAGTCTTACAGAAGATCGAAACGGGCAAAATCAATATCACCTGTTGTGATTTAACTTCACCATCACCGCTTTCTCAAGAAGTGATTACCGCAAAACCTTACGCATTCCTCGACGATGGCGAGGCTGAAGAACGCCGCACCATGGCGATTAAATCTCAGCCATTTATGAGCACTGAGGATGCCGCCTCATTACGCAAATTAGATAATGCAGCGATAGAGAAAGTACGCGAAGAAGCCTGGCCGATTGTGCGCACTGCCGATGAATTACACGATGCACTGATGGTATTGGGTTTTATTCTCGAAACTGAGCAAGGCAAAGTATTATCGAATAGCGCTGTCGATGTGATTAGCAATTGTGGCTGGCAACACATGTTTGATGAGCTCGCCAATGAAAGTCGTGCGCATAAAATTAAGATAATCCACTCTGATAGTAATGCAGATATATTATGGGTTGCTGCAGAACGGTTACACGAGTTTCTGGCGGTTATTCCTGAATCAAACCGCGAAATAACTAGCCTCGAATCTACTAATAACAAACAAAATGTCACCCCCCCACTTACAGGCACTTTTTCTACAGAGAACCCATTACTGGAAATTTTACGCAGTAGGCTGGAAGGGCTCGGTCCTGTCACTGCCGAGCAACTAGGTCAACCATTAGGAATCGATGCAAATAAAACCAATCAGGTTTTACTCGCGCTTGAACAGGAAGGCTTCGTTATTCAAGGTCACTTCACCCGACAAAATAGCGAAGTTGAATGGTGTGAGCGCAGACTGCTCGCACGCATCCATCGCTACACTATTTCTCGACTACGCCGTGAAATTGAACCCGTTTCGCTGGCCAACTATATGTCATTCTTATTTGAATGGCAGGGCTTGGTGGATAAAGGCGAAGGTACTGAATCCCTTGCTCATGTACTCGAACAGCTGGAGGGTATTTCGCTTTCCGCGGCTGCGTGGCAAGAAGGCGTATTGCCAGCGCGCATCAAAAATTTCAGTATCGATATGTTAGATAGCCTGTGTATTTCTGGAAGAATTAACTGGCTACGCTTGAATGTCGCCTCTTCAAGTAAAAAACTTACCAAGAAGAAATCACCCGTGAAGAATACTCCCATTGCCTTATTGCAACGAAGCCATCTTCCCCAATGGAAGCAACTCGCAGGAAAACCCGACGAATACAAACTCAGCCCCTATGCAGAAAAAGTCGCTGAAGCGTTAAGCAATCATGGTGCGTTATTCTTCTTCGACATTGTTCAACACACAGGTATTTTGCGCACTCAAGTCGAAGATGCTTTGGGTGAATTAGTCAACTGGGGATTAGTCACGTCAGACGCCTACGTAGGTTTGCGCGCATTGATTACGCCTTCAGCCAAACGTCCTAAGTTTCACGCACGGCGTGGAAGAAGCACCGCCAAAGTGTCACCTTTCGATAATGCCGGCCGCTGGAGTTTGATCAGACAAATCAACAACACAGAAACAACTCAAGCCTCACTGAATCAGGATGAAATAGAATTCATCGCATGGACGCTACTGAATCGTTACGGCGTCATCTTCCGCAAAGTGTTAGAACGCGAAAATAACCTACCGCAATGGCGTGATTTATTACGCGTTTACTGGCGTATGGAAGCGCGCGGTGAAATTCGTGGCGGACGTTTTGTAAACGGTGTCAGTGGCGAGCAGTTCGCTTTACCCGAAGCGCTCAATGTACTGCGAAAATCCCGCAAAAAGAATAAAACAGATCAATCGATTACGATTTCTTCGGCGGACCCGTTAAATCTGGTCGGCATTCTTCTACCTGGGGATAAAATTCCAGTGACACCACTAAGCAAAATATCATTTACAAATGGAGTTCCGGAAGCTACATCAAACTTCAAAATAGCTAATTGACAGTTTTTAGAGCAATCAGAATGAAGTGTTTTTCTCTGGAAAATGAATTTTACTTTTTCATTGAATTGCCTACCTATATTACAATTCAAATCTCATTGAAAGATCAACGGCTGCGATATCCTTTGTAATCTGACCAACGGAAATAAAGTCTACGCCTGTCTCGGCGATTCCCCTTACAGTGTCCAGATTAACTCCACCAGAAGCCTCTAGAGAGATTCGCCCGTCATTCTCCAGTACTGCTTCTCGCATCGTTTTCAAATCAAAATTATCTAGCATTATGACATCTGCGCCTGCTTTAGTTGCTTCTCTGAATTCTTCAAAATTTTCAGTTTCGACTTCAATTTTGATATCTGGATGTAACTGTTTCGCCTGCTTTACTGCTTCTGTAATCGAACCTGCAGCCATAATATGATTCTCTTTAATCAGAATCATGTCGTATAAACCTATACGGTGATTTTTACCACCACCACAAAGTACCGCATATTTCTGAGCATCACGCAGATTTGGTATAGTTTTGCGAGTATCTAATATTCGAGCATTCGTACCCTTTACTGCCGATACAAATTTTTGTGTTTGCGTTGCTGTAGCAGATAGAGTTTGCAGAAAATTTAATGCTGCACGCTCACCGCTAAGGATTGATCTGGAATTGCCTGATAGTGAGCAAATGATCTCATTAGCATCAACTTTTTCACCATCCTTATAATTCCATGTGATTTCCACATCAGGATCGATCTGATGAAATACTTCGTTAAACCAGGGAATTCCCGAAAGTGTCGCATCATCACGGCAAACAACATTGGCTTTGGATTGGTTTTCTCTGGGAATTAAGTCAGCAGTCACATCGCCACTACCAATATCTTCTTGCAATGCGAGATTTACATGAGAAGAAATATTTTCAGGAAGTTTCATTAAGATCCTTTTTGTTAATCAGAATATCTGTTTTGTTCCACAAAAAACGGGAAGCAAAGCTCCCCGTCTATTCTACCAAATTACTTTTCCTATAAACTAGGATAAGTTTTGTACATTTAACAACTTTTCGTTGTTTGAATTAGTTACTTTAAACGCGTAACTCCCATCATTTTAAGTACAGACTTCTCATAGAAAGGCTCTGAACTACCCTTCTTCATTTTACGGATGAAGTATTTCTCAAATGCGATCTTCGCTAGATGTACCCACTTACCTTTCTTAAACCAAGCCACATTACGTGGTGGTATTTGAGGTATAGCAAGGAATGCAGCACCAGTATCACCCATGTCAGCTAAACATAATGCCGTCCATGTACCTTTCGCGTAAGGCTCTTTACCTTCTAAAGATGCCTTAATATTGTGTACGGCAGAAGTCACCATAGACTCAATCATATATCCCGTCTTAGGTGCGCCTGTTGGCACTGGCGTCGATTCAACAGGAGGAATAGCAATACATACACCCGCTGAATAAATATTCTGATACGTTGGGTTACGATGGAACTCATCAACCATAACAAAACCACGTGGATTACAAAGACCTTCAACAGCTGCAACTGCATCAACACCGAAGAATGATGGAAGCATCATGGCGAGATCAAAATCAATCTCATGGTTCTCGTAAATCTCACCTTTGGCATCAAGTTCTTCAACGAACATTTTGCCTTCTTCAACCTTAGTCGTCTTAGCGTTAACTACCCATTTAATGTGCTTGCTTCTTAATTCAGACTCAAGCATACCTTTAGAATCTCCAACACCACCAAGACCTAAATGACCGATATAAGGCTCAGATGTAACCATCGTAATATTAAATTTATCGCGAATTTTACGCTTACGTAAATCTGTATCTACAATTAAGGCAAACTCATAAGCGGGACCAAAACAACTTGCGAATGGCATCGCACCAACAATAATATGACCGCTACCTTTTTCGATTTGCTTTTGGTAGTCCACATAAAATGCTTCAGCGTGGTCAACGGTACATACAGAATGAGTAAACCCTTTTGGACCACTGCCTTCAACTTCGTCAAAGTATAATTTCGGGCCAGTCGCAATAATTATGTAGTCATAATTAATGGTATCGCCACCTTCCATCGTTACTGCGCTATTTGCAGCATCAATTTTATCCACTCGACCTGCGATAAATTTGATGCCTTTTTTACTTACATATTTTTCAATAGAGAAGGTGATATCGTTTCTCGTTCGCCAACCTACTCCTACCCATGGATTTGAAGGTGTAAACTGAAAATAATCTCTTTCGTTAATGAGAGTTATTTCATGGCCTTCACCTAACTCATCTTTTAATTCGTAAGCTGCTGGCATTCCACCTGTTCCAGCTCCTAACACAACAATATGCGCCATAGTTTTATGCTCCTTATTATTTTCAATAGATAGTTTATCTAAGAACTCATGGTAATTGACAAAGGGTATATCAGCTTTTACAAAGCTTTGTTCATTGAAATGGAGATTACCCACAAATCCTAGGGGATTTATCAATAAAATCACAATAAACTCTGACAGTCAATTTAAAACAACGTGAGAATTACTTAATAGGTATTAGTACTTAGGCAATTAAAAAATCACCCTAAATAAACATCGTGAGGCGAGTTAATTTTTTCGGGTATAATTTCGTTATGAACACCTATTTAGTCGGCGGCGCCGTAAGAGACAAATTATTAGGACTTCCCGTCAAAGATCGTGACTGGGTTGTTGTCGGCTCGAGCCCAGAAGAAATGATAGAGCAAAATTTTACTCCTGTAGGCAAAGACTTCCCTGTTTTTTTGCACCCCAAAACAGCTGAAGAATACGCCCTTGCACGTACCGAAAGAAAAACAGCAGCCGGTTATACTGGCTTTCAATTCCACGCTGATAAAAACGTCACCCTAGAAGATGATATTTTAAGACGAGACTTAACCATCAATGCCTTGGTTGAAGATGAAAACGGCAAAGTCATTGATTATGTAAATGGTTTGGCTGACATTGAAAATAAAATACTTCGGCATGTTTCTCCCGCTTTTAAGGAAGATCCTGTAAGAATACTCAGAATAGCTCGCTTTGCTGCACGCTTTTCAACACTGGGATTCACCGTTGCTGACGAAACCATGAAACTCATGAGTGAAATGGTAAAAGAAGGCGAAGTAGATTCTTTGGTTGCCGAGCGTGTCTGGCAAGAAACTGTGAGGGCATTAGCCGAACCTTCCCCAGACGTTTTTATTGAAGTCTTGAGAGAATGTGGCGCACTTAAGGTTTTATTCCCGGAAATTGACCGACTTTTTGGTGTGCCTCAACCTGTGGAGCATCATCCAGAAATTGACACTGGGGTTCATACGATGATGGTTCTGCAACAATCATGCATTCTTAGTGATGATCCCGTGGTTCGGTTTGCTGCATTGACACACGACTTAGGCAAAGGCACAACACCCAAAGATATATTGCCACATCACTATGATCATGAAGAAAGAGGCTTTTACTTAGTTAAAGAACTTTGTGAGCGTTACCGCATACCAAATGAGTTCAGGCAGTTAGCAGAGATAACATCACGCTATCACACACATGTACATAGAGCCTTTGAAGTAAAAGCTAAAACATTACTGAAAGTGCTGAATAACACGGATGCATTTCGCAGACCAGAGCGCTTCGAACAATTTTTACTCGCCTGTACTGCAGATAGTCATGGCCGCCCAGGCTATGAAGACTATGACTATCAACAAGCTCCTTTTTTTAGTTTAGCCCGCAAAACTGCCGCTGATGTGGACGTACAAGAAATAATCAAAGAAGGCTATAGTGGAGAAAAAATCAAGGAAGAGCTTTATAAACGCAGGCTAAATGCGTTAAAATGCTTAAGAGAGAGTGTCGAACAGACATAACGCTAGAATTATGCAAACAATGATCTCTCTAAAAATAATTACAATTAGTTGATAATCAATTTATAAGAAAAGGTTCCTTAGGCATTTACATAAGGCCTACTTGAAACCAAATAAAAGAACCATACGTTAGTATTAATAACTAACTGTGTAAGTAGTTGTGAGATTAGATTAAACCAACAAAAAAACTGTACACATAACGGTAGATTAATAACACATCAACAACAGGGGCATGACATGAGCATATTAACAACAGCAGGATTCAATATTGGTGATGTAATCATTCATAGAAATCAGAAATTCCGTGGGGTCATCGTAGACGTCGATGCCGATTTCCAGGGTTCTGATGATTGGTACGATCAATACACAACCAACCAACCTTCAAAAGATGCACCTTGGTACCATATTCTTGTCGACGAAGAAGGCTCCATGGCTTACGTTTCAGAACAGAATATTTATACAGATTCTTCGAATATGGAAGTTGAGCACCCTATGGTGGATGACATCTTCGAAGACTATGAAGCTGGGCATTACATGCCACGCCAAACCATCAATTAATCCTAGCCATACATGCCAGAATGGCTAAACCACTCCCAGTACCTGGTTGCTTTTATTACTGGGTTGCTGGGTGGCGTTCACTGTTTTGGCATGTGTGGGGGTATTGTCGGAGCCCTCAGCTTAGGCAATGTAGGCAATAATAACGCCTCACAAAAATCTGCATTTATCATTTCACTCGGCTACAACTTTGGCCGCATCACCAGTTACACCCTTGCCGGGGCAATCGTTGCTTTTATCGGCTCATCTCTTATTGAATTAACCGGCTTACAAACAGCTCAAAAAGTACTCGCAACCATCGCCGCTGTGTTTATGGTGGCTTTAGGTTTATATCTGGCAGGATTCTGGAGCGGCCTCGCCAAAATTGAAATCATCGGCCAAAAATTCTGGAAGCATCTGCAACCGATTGGTAAACGGTTTATCCCTGTCACCAATTTTAGGCAAGCAGTGCCGTTAGGCTTTATCTGGGGATGGTTACCCTGTGGCTTAGTGTACACGGCACTGATCTGGACATTATCAGCAGGTAGCGCATTAGAGGGCGCTTTAATCATGTTGTTTTTTGGCTTAGGCACATTACCTAATTTACTCGCGATGGGTGTTATTGCCGCTCGATTATCCAGATGGGTAAAACTACCCGCCGTTAGAATAGGTGCGGGCTTATTAGTTATCGCGATGGGCCTTTATACATTGCAAAGAGCTTTAATCTTTTAAAATGTAAAACGTTATATCTAAAAGGTCACCCCCCTACTTTTAAATGATATTCCGTTTTTGTTTTTAAAAAACGTAAATAGAATTTATGCAGAGCTAGGCACTTTTTATTAAAACATCACCTAATTGAATTAGATTAAACAAAAAACTAAACAGGATACAAAGGCTCCAAACCATTTTGTTTTTGAGGTAAAGGCACAGACTTTCTATAGAATCCCTGAGTAACTAATTTTTCCAACTCATTTCCATCCCAGTCGCTCGAATCCGCCGAATACAAGCTTTTTTCTAACTCTTCTATCACTTCACTTCCATTACCTAATTCTTGCGCAAGAATACCCAGGTTCTGTATTAATTGATCATTCCATTGCGCCCTAACTAACTTAAGCAATGTCCTTGCAGCCATATGTTTATCATTCGATTTGCAAGCTTCTGCAAGCGCATTTTTTAACGCTTCCATATCGACTAATTGAACTGCTTTTTGAGGCTTCACGGCTGAATTTTTAGTCTTTTTTCTACGCTGTTTAAAACCAAACATGACAAACAGTATTACCCCAATGCCAAGGAATAATAATACCAGCGTTTTCCAGCCCCAGGACATCGGCATCTTAATCGTTTCGATCTGATCAGAAATGCTATTCGTTGTATCGGTGTTTTTAGTTACAGCTGGTAGTGGGTTATTATTTTCAATCGCAGCTATCGGATTTCCAGTGACGTTTAAATTCCATTCTGGCAGAGTAAACGTCTTCTGCTCTTTGTTATTCACATCCCACCAATCGACATTAATCTCCGGAATAATCACTTTGCCTGCTTTGCTGGGAATGTAATTGATATCAATTTGGCGAATACCATAAATCGTACTACCGTCGTTGGGCGTTTCAGATTTAGCTTGATCGGTATAAACCTTCATCCCCTCAGGCTTTGAGATATTGATATCCGGTATCTGCGAACTTGCAAGACCTTTCGCTTGCAGTATTAATTTTCTGGTAACGGGTTCGCCTACTTTTAGTTCAGGAGGAGCTTCGGTCCAGCTATCAGTCATGATCAATTCTTCAGCAGGTAACCACGCGGCACCTTTAAAGCTTTCCGGAACGGGTAATACGTTTACATCCATTGCTTCGCCGCTAATACTAAACGGACGACTCGGGCCTATTGAACGACGCCCAAAAAACTCATCAAATGGCGTATTAAAGAATGGATTCTTGTTTTGCCCACCAAAAAACTGATTGAGCATATCAGTCTCATCCATGCGTTTTCTGAGGTTTGGAGAGTCTCCGCCTGAGAGCGCGATGCGGCCTCTAACAATGGTTGGTGGAATATGCAACACGCCACTTTTTTCTGGCGATATTACAAAGCGCTTTTCTACGACGACATACTTCTTACCCGCACGCACCACCTGATATTTTTTATCATTGCCTAATGCCCTGATATTGGCATTTTTGATTTGCGGCGAAAAGACTTCACCGGTCTGCATCGCAGAATCATAATAAAGCTTTACCGTGTAGGGAATCTGCTGTTGGACATAGGTCTCTTCATTATCCAGATCAACTGAAGATTCTACAAAAATATGTTTACTGGTTTCTGCCGCAACTTCTGGTGGTAGATTAGCAATGGTGACAGTCAGGGAATTGGTTTTTTCATTGCCAACGGTAATCTCTGGAATCTCCAGCTTACCCACAGACTTTGGCATCAACTCAATGGTCCAGGTTTTCTTGAAACTACGAGTGCCATTGAGAATATTGATCTGAGAACTGGTACTGCTGCCTTGCACCTCAAAATCTTGTTGAAGCGAGCTTAAATCAGGCTGAGCATTATCATTCTGGTCACTCTGAATAATCAGGGTGATCGGATCACCCTCAAATACTGTAGACTGATTCAAAGTGGCTTTTACCGCTGCATGAGCAGGAATTAAAACTACCACCACTAAAGCTAGTAAAAGTGATTTTATGAATATTCTAAATTTCATGGCCAAGTTCATTACCAAGGTTGCTCCGAATTATCGGCGTTTCCTCTACGCTGTTGATACTGACTTCTAAACTTTCTTCTTAACAATCCACCGGGATCATCGGGGATACGCCTTAACCATTGCTCCGCCGCCATTTTTTCTTCTTCTGTGAGGTCATCCGCTTTTTTCTCACCTGTTTGTTTTAAAACAGCTTGCTTAGCTTCTTCACCGAGTTCTTTTTGAGCCTTTTCTTGTTCTGCAAGTGATTCAGCTTCCTCTGGAGTGGATTGCTCTCCATCTTTTTTAGCGTCCTGATCAGCGCTCATTTGCTCATCTTTTTTCTCGCCTGATTGATTGCCTTCTTGCTCGGATTTTTTCTCATTGTCAGCATTGTCTTGTTGCTTACTTTCCGAATCTGGAGTTTGTTCCTCTTTATCTTGTTTTTCGTCTAACGCTTTATTGGCATCTGAGAACTGATTTTTTTCATTCCCTTTTTGTTTGCCATCTTCGCTCGGTTTATCCGACTTTTGTTTGCTTTCCTGTTGATCTTCACCACTCTGGCTTTTGTCCGATGATTCTTCGCCTTGCTCACCTTTGTTCTCGCCTTCTTTACCCTCTGAGTTCTGCTGATCTTTTTTATCTTTAGACTTAGAATCGCTGTCAGAATTTTCTTGCTGATTCTCTTTTGAATCCTGCTTAGATTCATTTTCAGAGTGGTTCTGCTCTTTTTGCTTTTTCAATAAGTCTTCAATGGCTTTTTTATTTTCCTTTGCATCTTCCATATCTGGATTTAACGAGAGTGCTTGTTCGTAGGATTTAATCGCCTCTTCATACTTTTTTAACTTAGCGAGTGAATTACCTTCGTTATAACGCGCATCAGCACCCTCTGCTTTTTTAAAGCTCTTTAGCGCATCTTCAAACTTACCTTGCTTGTAATCGGCCGTTCCTCGGCGCAATGGCTCCTGACTCAGTTTGCTTGCTTTTTCATATTGCTGAGTTCGAAGCGCAGCATCTGCCTGTTGCTCTTTATTCTGAGACAAGGTCGTCCACAGGTCATCCAGACTGAAAGCCATGACTGGCTGAGGTTGTAATAACACCCCCCCACTTATCGCCACAAATGCAATATTCAGTAACCAACCACGTCGAAAGGCTAATGCCGCTAAAGGTAGCAATAACAATATTATTAACGGACCGGTTGAATACCATTCCTCATTGTTAATATCTTGTTCTTGTAAAGTATTTTCTGTGGCGTCATTGCCTGCTTCATGTGCGATTAAGACTTGAGACAAATCAGCACTACTAGTGCTTATCAAATGGTACTTGCCGCCACCTTGTTTAGCTATTTCAGCGAGTTTATCCGCTTCCAGCTTTACTGATACATTCTGATTATTTCTAAATCTCAATTCACCGCCTGCCTCAGTCCCAACGCCTAATACAGAGATTGTGTGGCCATCCTTTTTAAGATCTTTTACAGCATCTATCGCAGCCGCGCTTTTACTTACACCATCAGCAATCAACAACACGTGACCATTTGCGATTCCCGATTGCTTGAACAGTTCGTGAGCCTTTACCAAACCTAAATCAGCACGACTACCCTGTGCTGGCATTAACTGCGGCGTTAATATTTTTAACAAAGAACGAATCGTTTCAACATCACGTGTAAGTGGCGACGCTGTAAACGCATCACCAGCAAAAAGTACCAGCCCTGTCTGGCCTTCTTCATCCATAGAAAGAATGTCTTCTATTTTAAATTTTGCTCTAGCTAAACGATTGGGTTTGAGGTCATCGACCAACATCGAGTTTGATAAATCCAGCACTATGACTCTGGCAGCATTGGTTTGAAAAATAGGACGGGGTATTTTCTCCCAAACCGGATCGGCGAGTGCAACGACAGCAATCATCCAGCCTAGGGCGAGCAATGATTTGGCAAATCTTCCAGACCCCGATTGCTTACCTTGGAGTAAAACCGGCAGCAGATTGGGATCAATAATTTTATCCCAGGTCTTTGAGGACGAGGCAGCGTTAAAACATAGTCGCAATAAAAGCAATAGTGGAATCAGTGCGAATAGCCAAAGTGGTTGAGTAAAATGGAACTGTTCTAGCATCAGCTCACTTCCCTTCGCTTCACAGAAGATTGCACAGATTTTCTCTTTCTAAACCCGGGTAATAAAGCCAGCAATGGTGCGATTAAACCACCCATAAAACTGCTACTAAACAAGACAATTAAACTGCTTAATCCTAATGCGATTGCCAGAGGATAGTAAAAAAGCTCTTCCACTGGACGGTAACTCAATTCATCTTTTGATACTGGCTCTATCTCGTCTAATGCCTTGTAGATTTTCAGTAAACCTTCAACATCATGCGCTCTAAAATATTTGCCACCCGTCTTTTCTGCTATGGCTTGAAGCGTTGGCTCATCCAGATCTCGACTTCTCATTGAACCTACACCGATGGTGTAAATTTTCACTTTTTCCTGAGCTGCCAAATCAGCAGCTTTAAGTGGTTCTACATTTCCTGCGGTGTTTGCACCATCCGTAAGAAGAATAAGTACTCGATTTTTTTCATCTTCATTTCTTAATCGTTTAACCGCAAGACCGATCGCATCGCCAATCGCAGTAGCTCTTCCTGCCAAACCCAGAAAGGATTCTTCGAGTAGTGTTGAAACGGTCTTTCGATCAAAAGTTAATGGCGCTTGTAAATATGCCTGACTGCCAAACAAAATGAGACCAATTCGGTCACCTTCACGATTCTGAATAAAGTCGCTGGCCACCGCTTTTACGGCAGAAATTCGCGTCATTCGTCTGCCAGAAATAATCATATCTGGTTCATCCATCGACATCGAAATATCTACAGACATCATCAAACTGCGTCCTGTTACAGGCTGACGTACTGTATCGCCAACTAACTGTGGTCTCGCAGCTGCGGTGACTAAAAGTATCCAGCAAATAACAGCCAGAAACACTCGCAACCATGACGGCCCTTTTTTACTCGCTTGTAGATTGGGTGATAAATGCTTATAAAACGGAACCCTGAGAGCAGCAGTGCTATTTACCGGTGCCGCCGGCAATAGAAATCGCGCGATTAAAGGCAATGGTAATAACCAGAAAACCCACAATGATGCGAATTCAATATTTGATAACATATTAATCAAATGACACCCCCCCACTTTGAGCCGTTTTTTTGACCCAATGTCTTACCAGAGGAATAAATTCATCGATATTGAAATTTTGGACTTTGCCTGTTTGATAAGGCGCTTCGATCAATACTCGACCTGCCCCTCGACTGAATCCATGCGTTTCCCCAGACTGATCCAGAAAATGCAGCCAATCGCCACCCGTAAGACTCGCTATCTCTGAACGAGGATAATAATTAACGGCTAGTTGGCGCAATAAAATATTCACCTCAGCCAGTGCTTCGCTGCTTGGATCTTTTCTCAACTTGTCTTCCAGATCTCTTAACGTTTCAAGTAATTCTCTTCGTCTTTTTCTTAAACGTTTTCGTTTTTTTAAAACCGTAAATATCCAGAATAACGCTAAAAAGATAATCGTTAATAATAACCACCAACCGATTGCCGGAGGCCAGAAATCTGGACTCCCAGGAAGATGAATATCTTTCAGTTGTAAAGCTTCTTGAGGATCCATTTACGCAACCTTATTACTAATTGATGCGTTGGAGGATTTAGTGGAGGTCACCCCCCTACTTTTAGGCGGTTTTTCTGCTGTCTTATTCTGCGAATCATTTTGTGTATTAATAGATGTGCTTATCGGCGATCTTCTTTTGCTGTTGCCAAAATTGCGCTGTAGTTCCAGTAACACATCATCCGCAGTTGATAGCTGAATCAGTGGAATATTATATTTGCGCGTGAGCTGCTGAATATCCTGATGGTGCTGATTGATAAATTCACGAAAATCATCTCTGCCTTTTTTCGTTCGAGTGTTTAACACTCCCGTGTCTTCTCCGTTAGTCATTACATAACGAGCGGGTGGCGGTGGAACCATTTCCAAAGGATCTACAATCTGGATCACCTGAATATCGCTATGGCGCGAAATAAACTGAATATGATTCGCAGTATCCTGATCGATATCGTAAAAGTCACTGATCAAAAAAACCAGCGAACCGGGACGAGCAATTCGCCTTAAGCGTTTAAGTTCGTCATTCAAACTGGTGTGACTTTGCTCTGTTGCCAAACCTTGCACTGGATCGCTATGTATTACCAATTCACGAATGAGCTGCAAAACACCGCGCTTACCTGTTTTTGGCGGTAATTCGTGATGACTGGAATTGATGATTAATGCACCAATTCTATCTCCACGAGAAGCGACAGACCAGGCAATCAGGGTCGCTGCTTTAGCAGCAACTACCGACTTTAAAGATTTGATCGAGCCAAAAAACATGCCGGGATTAAAATCTACCAACAGCACTACTGGACGTTCTCGTTCTTCTTGGTACAACTTTGTATGTGGCTGACCAGCACGCGCAGTCACACGCCAATCCATATTGCGGATATCATCTCCCGCCTGATAGATTCTGGATTCTTGATAATCCATTCCACGACCGCGAAATGAAGAGTGATGTGTTCCGGTGGTTGATGATCGCGCGAAACTTCGACGACTCATGTCCAGTTTATGTGCCTGTTGCTGTAAACTAATCAGTTCTTTGGCAGTAATATGCGTTCCTGTGCCTACAGGCGCGATCTCAACGGGCTCTGTTTCAGAACGTTTCAGACCTTGAAACCAGCGCTTAAGCATACTCATAGTTATGAGACCGGTACTTGCTGAATCAGTTCCTCAATAACGTTATCAGCAGTAATACCCTCGGCTTCGGCTTCGTATGAAATAAGTAAGCGATGACGTAATACATCATAAGCCACTGCCTGAACATCTTCAGGTGAAACATAATCACGACCTTGTAGCCACGCATGCGCACGCGCACATCGATCTAAGGAGATAGTCGCACGTGGACTTCCACCGTAACTAATCCAGCGTGCTAATTCCTGACTATAAGCCGCTGGTTTGCGACTCGCAAGAATCAACTGAACCAGATACTCTTGAACAGGCTCTGCCATGTGAATAGATAACACAGCTTGTTGAGCTTCCTCAACATCCGCCTTACTCAAATTGAATGAGGTTTTAGCGACTTTTTTATATTCTTGTCGTGCTTGTTGACGCGCCAGTTCGAGTATTAATTTTTCTGATTTAGCATCGGGGTAATCGATGAAAACATGCATCAGGAAGCGGTCTAATTGTGCTTCTGGTAAAGGATAAGTTCCTTCTTGCTCAATCGGGTTTTGAGTTGCCATCACCAGAAAAGGTCTAGGTAATTTATAGGTTGTTCCACCCACTGTAATCTGATGCTCACCCATCGCTTCTAATAATGCTGACTGTACTTTTGCAGGCGCACGATTGATTTCATCGGCTAAAACCAGATTATGAAATAAAGGGCCTTTCTGGAACACGAATTCGCCTGTTTCTGGTCGATAGACATCACTACCTGTCAAGTCACCGGGCAAAAGGTCAGGGGTAAACTGCAAACGATGGAAATCCCCCTCTAATACAGCAGATAGCTCTTTGATTGCTGTTGTTTTAGCTAAGCCCGGAGCCCCTTCAACGAGTAAGTGCCCATCGGCCAATAGTGCAATCAACAATCGATCCACTAATAAAGTCTGCCCAATTATTTTGGTTTGCAGATGCTTACGCACTTTACTAAAAGCATCGTAACAACTTACACTTTGAACTTCTTCTGGAAGGGTATCTACGCTCATATCTGTGTTCTATTTTGAATTGTTTTTTAATAATGATTGATGAATATATTACACCTATAAGCACCCAGGAAAAAATTAATTATAGTTAATCTAAACACCCCAACTCACTGTGCATGGCTATATATAGCTATGTATGCAGGGATTATTGCATTCTAACAACAGTAATAGGGTATCTATTCTATTGTGCGTAGGTTTCTGTATAATCGCGCGTCTGTTTTATCATATATATGGATTTGCCATGAGTGCAAGCGAAGGCTGTAACGACAACAGCTGCAATTTACCGGATGTTACGAATGAACCACATTCTGGACCTAATGCCACATTAAATTGGGTGGGCATGAGTGAGATAGAATTGCCCGTGCACATGTTAACCGGAAAAGGCAAAGAAATTCAGACAGTTGCCAGTGTACAGGCGTATGTGAATTTGATCGACCCAGAGAGCAAAGGCATTCATATGTCGCGCTTATATTTAGCGGTTGACCAGATCCTAAGTGACCACACAATCACTCCAGATCTTCTACACACCGTTGTAGAGCAGTTTGCTAACTCTCAAGATGGCAAGAGTGACAGTGCTTATCTTGAGTGTCGCTTTAACTTCTTTGAGCGCAGAGACTCCCTAAAAAGCGATAATACTGGCTGGAAAAGTTACCCGGTAAGGGCAATTTCTTCACTTCGCCAAGGTGAATTAACCACCGAATTAAGCATTGAAGTCCCTTATTCATCTACCTGCCCATGCTCAGCGGCACTAGCACGCGATATTATTCAGCAAGGTTTCCAAACCAAGTTTGGGAATAACGGTCAAATTGATGCCAGTCAGGTTCACCAGTGGTTAGGCACGACAGAAGGCATTTCAGCGACCCCACATAGCCAAAGAAGCATTGCTCAAGTCAGAGTAAAACTGACAGATCAAGTTAAAGACATGCCAATCTCGCGTTTGATTGATCAGATTGAAGATGCGCTATCAACACCTGTGCAAGCAGCAGTAAAACGTGAAGATGAGCAGGAATTTGCACGCTTAAATGCGGCTAATCTGATGTTTTGTGAAGATGCGGCAAGACGTGTCCAGGCAGCATTAGAATCTGACAATACCCTCGAAGACTTCTGGATTCGCGTGAATCACATGGAAAGCTTACACCCACACGATGCGGTTGCAATTGTGACTAAAGGACTGAAAGATGGTTACCGCGATGATCCGCGAGAGTTTCCGCATTAAATTTTTTGCAAAGATGAAACTAAGCTAGCCCTTTTTCTTTAAGGGCAGCTCATCATAGCGAATGAGATCACTGGCATCTTCGTACCAGTCTGCTCTAGATCCATAATAAATATTTTGAAATGGTCTCAATTCAGGATCACCGTCTAAGGTACCTGCGGGTATCACTACTGCTTTCTCACTATTTGTCTTCCACGGTAACGATGAGCCGCAGCTTCTACAAAAGGATGTGGCAAAATGTCTTGCTTCGGGAAATTCAAAACGGCCTAATAACTCTTCACCAGATATCCACTTAAACTGGTCTGGTGCAACGATGATATTGGCTGCATAAGCACTGCCAGTGAATTTTCTGCAACGCGAGCAGTGACAATATTGAAATACACCTAAACTTCCGGCGATTTCATATTTCACTTCCCCACACAGACAACTACCCTTAGTTTTCTTTACTTTGGTTTTAGACATCAATCACTCCTCAGCTAAAAACTTAGTACATATCAATGAATAAAGCTGAGAAAAAAAATTTGATTCGATATTAAACCGTCAGTATGTTTCTAAAAATAATTCCAGCCTGGTATTTCAGAGCAGGCTAATCAATTTTTACAGATTTTCATTTTTTGTTTCATGCATCAGCCAATCTCTGAGCGCTATCACTGATTTATTTTGCCTCTTAAGTTGCGGCGTAACGAATCTATATTTTTTCCCGGATAGTAAAGTTTGAGGAACAGGTTGCACTAAACTCCCATCTGCCAGCTCTTGTCTAACTAGAAATGAGGGAACAAGCGCTATTCCGTTACCTGATATACAAGCAGCGATCGAGATATAAAAATCCTGAAAATTTAATCCGGCAAATAATCCATGAGTATTGTCTACCTCAAATTCAGTGCACCACTCTTTCCATAACTCTATTCGAGTTTTGGTGTGAATTAAGGGGAAAGCTTTGATATCAGTCGGGTCTTTGAATGTTTGCCCACTCAGAATACTCGGCGAAGCCACTACAATAAGCTGTTCCGAAAAAAGCATATCGTCACCTTCTTCAAATAAAGGCGATACTTCAGAAACAATTGCACAATCAATTTGGGTATATTCAAAGTCCGGACGATCGTCGGATATGGACAAATCCAGAATAATGCCTGGATGAGCCTCTTGAAACTGTTTCAAACGAGGCACTAACCACTTCAACGCAAAGCTCGATAGAGAACTTACTTTTATAATATTGACACCCGATTGTGTAGCACGGATTTTATTAGTCGCTTCCAGAATACTATTCAACGCAGGGCTAATGTGAATATAAAACTCTTTGCCCGCTTCAGTAGGCACGCTTCCTGACTTACCTCGTTTAAACAACCTGCAATCCAAAAAGGCTTCCAGCTTGGCGATATGGCGACTCACGGCGCTCTGACTAACGAACAACACTCTAGCCGCTTCACTGATAGAACCTTCTCTTACGACTGCCTCAAAGGCTTTGACAGAATTTAATGGCGGCAATTGGTGATAAATCATATATGACTTTTAGGCATGGATAGCGTAGAAAATTATATTATCCACCCAATAGGAATCGGTGTAAATTTAATCTAGACAAATTCATCAATGCAAAAACAATGTAATAGTCAAAAACTCTCTACTGATAATAACTGATGTATTAACCAGGAAATCACCATGAACAAGCATTCCAACATCATGCAACGAACCAGCAACCCCCAACTGTCGACGATTGCAAAGGGTGAAGGGGTTTATTTAATAGACAAGCAAAATAATCGCTACCTTGATGCTTGCGGTGGTGCTGCAGTTTCTTGCCTAGGACACTCCAATCAACGTGTCAAACAAGCAATAATCGATCAGATTAATGCTGTGCCTTATGCACACACCAGTTTTTTCACCAATGATTCTCAAGAATTACTCGCCGAACACTTGATTGCACATTCTGAAGGTGATTTTTCTCAGGTGTATTTTGTTTCTGGTGGGTCTGAAGCTGTGGAAACCTCATTGAAGCTCGCCAGACAATATTTTCTGGAAAAAGGAAAAACCGATAAAAAATATTTTATAGCCAGAAAGCAAAGCTATCATGGTAATACGCTAGGCGCATTAGCAATTGGCGGCAATCTATGGAGACGTAAACCTTTTGATCCACTACTTGCTGAAGGCCATCATATTTCAGCCTGTTATGAATATCGAGAGCAACGAGAATCAGAAACGAATTTCGAATATGGCCAACGTATTGCCAATGAATTAGAAACCATGATCCTGGACCTTGGCGAAGAGAATGTAGCCGCCTTTGTGGCAGAGACAGTCGTAGGAGCAACAGCTGGGGCATTAACTCCACCCGAAGGTTACTTTAAACGTATCCGGGAAATCTGCGATCAATATGATGTGCTTTTAATTCTTGATGAAGTTATGTGCGGAATGGGCAGAACAGGCACATTGCATGCGTGTGAACAAGAAGGCGTGCAAGGTGACTTACAAACGATTGCAAAAGGTATAGCGGCAGGTTATCAGGCACTTGGCGCTGTGCTCATCAGCAAAAAAATTGTTGATGCAATTGATAATGGTACTGGCTTCTTCCAGCATGGTCACACTTATATTGGGCATCCTACAGGGTGTGCCGCAGGCTACGCCACGCAATTAGAAATTCAAGAGCAAAATTTACTGGATAATGTCAAACGACAAGGGTCTAATCTCAAAAAAGCCCTTAAAGAAAGCTTTGATACAGATGCCTTAGTGAGTGAACATATTGGTGATATCCGTGGTCGAGGGCTCTTTTTAGGCGTTGAATTAGTTGCTGACAAAGCTTCGAAACAACCTTTTGACCCGGCACTTAAGCTACATAAACACATCAAAAAGAAAGCCATGGAAAATTTATTAATGGTTTATCCAATGGGCGGAACACTAGATGGCGTCAATGGGGACCATATCCTCATCGCACCTCCTTTTATTATCGATGAAGAAAACGTGGCTCAAATTGCCGAACGCTTAAATAAGGCTGTTAGAGAAGCGATTCTCTCTGTGAAATAACCTAAACTTAAGCCCATAACGGACAAAACATCTCAATAATTAGAACCAATAAAATGAAAGACACCCCCCTACTTATAGCGGTTGCTCCGAATGGCGCAAGAAAACTAAAAACAGATCATCCGCAGATTCCGTTAAATGCAGAAGAGCTATCTGAAACAGCACTAAATTGTGCTGCGGTTGGCGCTTCGATGATTCATTTACACGTAAGAGATGAAAACAATCGACACAGCCTATCTGTCGGTGCCTACAAAGAAGCGATACAAGAAATCCAAAAAGCAGAACCTGATATCTTCATACAAGTTACTTCTGAAGCCGTTGGCATTTACTCTGCCGAACATCAATTTGAAATGATTCACGTACTCAAACCTAATGCGGTATCGATTGGGCTCAGGGAGATACGAGATTTAGACGAACACATCATTACCGATCATTTTCATAAAATGCGAGAAGCTGACACATTTCCCCAGTTGATTCTCTATAACGACCATGATTTAAACATGTATTACGATTGGGTAAAAAGAAAAGTCATTCCTGGAAAGGCTTACCCTATTCTTTTAGTCATCGGTAAAGAAACCCCTGAAGGGTCTTTTGACAACGGCGTACTTAGCGCTGAAATTACTGACAAGCTACCTGCATCAAGCTGGATGATTTGTGCATTTGGTCCTAATGAATACCCTGCAGGACAATTAGCGACTAAATTAGGGGGCCACATAAGACTCGGTTTTGAGAACAATTGTGAACTAGCTAACGGAAGTATTGCAAAAAACAATGCAGAACTGATCTCACAAATGGTAAATTACTTGGCTTCTGAAAACATCGCTGTTGCCAACTATCAACAAGCGATAGAAATAATGAGGCCAGATTGGTAATGACAACAAGTAAAAAAGCACTATGGACACCTAGTCAAGACACAGTAGATTCCGCTAATGTGACAGAATTCATCGGGCTAGTGAATAAAAACTATCTGGCATCCGTTACAAATTTTGCAGAGTTGCATGCCTGGTCTATACAACACCCGGAAAATTTCTGGTCACAAATTTGGGATTACTCACATGTCATCGCAGACCGTGGCGAATTTGTACTTGAAAATAAAGACAAAATGCCAGGTGCTGTCTGGTTCTCTGATTCTTCGTTAAATTTTGCTGAAAATCTTCTTAATAATTTTGAACGAAGCAATAACAACGACCCTGATCAAACCGCGATTGTTTTCTGGGGCGAAGATCAAGTCAAAAGAAGCTTAAGTTTCGCTAATCTAAAATCTCAAGTTGCCAGCATGGCAGCATACCTGAAAAGCATCGGTCTTAAACAAGGTGATGTGGTCGCAGGCTTTATGCCAAACGTACCAGAAACGGTGATTTGCATGCTGGCGACAACCAGCATAGGTGGAGTGTGGACGTCTTGCTCACCTGATTTTGGCGTTCAAGGTGTAGTAGACCGCTTCGGACAAGTAGAACCTAAGATATTTATTGCCGCTAATGCTTATTTCTATAATGGGAAAACGCATAACTGCCTGGACAAGGTGAAAGAGATTTCAGAAAAGCTAACCTCTGTTGAACAGTTAATCACGATTCCCTATGCGGATTCAACAACATTAGAAAATGCTGTTAATTACCCTGATATTCTAGAAACACATGCGAATGCAGAGCTTGAATACACTCGCGTTGGTTTTAACGAACCCCTTTACATTATGTACTCTTCAGGCACGACAGGTGTTCCAAAATGTATTGTACATGGCGTTGGCGGAACTTTACTCCAGCATTTAAAAGAACATTTATTGCACGTTAACCTGAAGCCAAAAGATAAGATCTTCTACTTCACTACTTGTGGCTGGATGATGTGGAACTGGCTAGTTAGCGCTTTATCTACAGGTGCGACTCTCATGCTTTATGACGGTTCACCATTCTATCCTGATGAAAATATTCTATGGGATTATGTCGATCAGGAAGAGATCAATGTATTTGGCACATCTGCAAAATATATCGATGTATTGCGCAAAGATGATGTCGATTTAAAAAGCTCTCATTCACTTAAAAGCCTGAATAGCATTTTATCGACGGGCTCTGTATTAGCCCCTGAAAGTTATGACTATATTTATGAAAAAGTGAAAACTGACGTATGCTTATCATCCATATCAGGTGGCACTGACATTGTGTCCTGTTTTGCACTCGGTTGCGCTGTGTTACCTGTTTACCGCGGAGAACTTCAGTGCAAGGGTCTCGGCATGCAGGTAGAAATCTGGGATGACAAAGGCCAACCCGTCATCAATGAAAAAGGCGAGCTGGTTTGTGCCAAGCCTTTCCCTTGTATGCCTATTGGCTTCTGGAATGATACCGATGGTAAAAAATATTTCGATGCTTATTTTGCTACTTATGAAAACACCTGGTGTCATGGCGATTATGTAACCGAGACCGAAAACGGCGGATTAATTTTCTACGGTCGCTCAGATACGGTATTAAACCCGGGCGGTGTCAGAATAGGAACGGCTGAAATCTATCGTCAAGTTGAAAAACTGGATGAAGTTCAGGAATCTATTGTTATAGGACAAAACTGGCAAGATGATGTTCGTGTTGTATTGTTTGTAAAACTTACGGGCGACTTAAGCTTAGACGACGAGTTAATCGACAAGATCAAAAAGCAAATCCGAAGTAACACCACGCCTCGTCACGTACCTGCAAAAGTCCTTCAAGTGACAGATATTCCGCGCACCAAAAGTGGAAAAATTGTAGAATTGGCAGTACGCAATATCGTCCATGGAGATAGTGTAAAAAATATTGAATCTTTAGCGAACCCAGAAGCGCTTGAGCTCTACAAATCAAGGGAAGAGCTGCAAAGCTAAGTGCCTTGATTAATAATTATCACCCATTTAAAATCAAGGTGTTGTTTGGATTTTATTCGCTCGGATTTTCCGGGTATATCTAAGGAGATACAAAATGGCAGATGTAGAAAGCGCTATCGAAAACGTAAAAAAATTCGACAAAGGTGCTGATGATAAATTAATAACTGCAGTATTTAAGGGCTTAGGCCCATCTGTTCACAATAGAGACTCAAGCTCAGTAGCTTGTTCGGACCCTAAAGAATTAGCAACAGTTAAAAAGAATTACTTAATGAAAAAGCTAGGTCTTAAAGACGGACCAGAGCTAGATGCAGCAATCAAAGAAGTCTGTGAGACGATGAAAGAGGACCGCATCAAGTCGCGTGTAACTTTCTATTACCTTCTTTGTAAAAAGTTTAAAAAAGAATCTGTATATGCATAAACCTAACGTTGTTAACGCTTAGTTTTTAAAATGCTAATAGTAGGTCTTACAGGAGGCATCGGCAGTGGCAAAAGTACAGCTGTCGATGCCTTTTGCGTTTTGGGCATTCCCATTATCGATGCCGATAAAATCGCTAAAGACATGGTAGAAGTTGGCAGTAAAGCTCTTGACGAGTTGGCAGAACATTTTGGCGACAAAGTACTGACTGATCTGGGTGCACTAGATCGGCAACAACTAAAAAATATAATCTTTGAAGATGAAACTGCGTTGCAAAAAGTAGAAGATATTCTTCACCCACGCATTAAACAAGAAATCCAGAAACAAATTGTCGAAGCGACAGAAACCTCTGAAGCTGCTTATGTAATCGTAGACATTCCATTACTCGTTGAAAAAAACTATCAGGAAATGTTCGATAAAGTCATTGTTGTAGATATTTTGCCAGAGCAACAAATAAAAAGAGTGAGTAAACGCGACAATCTCAGCAATGAACAGATAAAAAACATCATAAAAGCACAAGCCAGTCGAGAAGAACGCATCAAACATGCAACGCATATACTGGATAATTCTGAATCACCCGACTTTTTACAAGAACAAATAAAATCACTGCATAAAAATTTTCTCGGTTTATCCAAACCTCAGCTCTGATATACTAAAAAAGTTACTTGATTTAGGAAACTTTAAACAACTAAATCAAAACAGAGATGTCCTATTGCAACAATTCTAAAATTAAATCGAGTGGGTTTTAATTACTAACAACTATGGCCGTTTATCAACAACCTTTAAATGAAAAAATTCGCCTGTTTATGAGGTTAAGTTATCTTATCGAGCGGTTTAATACACATTTAGAAGACCCAACACCTGCAAATTGTCAGGCAGCCATCATGGTGCTGCTAGAACTCTATAACTTGTCATCTCGCTTAGATGTAAAAAATGCGGCGCTTCATGTATTAGATATTCAAACACAGGCTGTCAGACAGGTTGAAGGCATGCAAGGCGTGGATAGTTCCCGCGCACAAAGAATACTCGAGAAACTCGATGAAAAAAGCAAACGCCTATATAGCTTTCGTGGACAACTCGGTCAGCAACTTAAATCACACAACTTTCTCAATATTTTAAAACAGCGCGCCTCTATCGCCGGCGGCATCAATGATATTGACGTTCCGCTGTTTAATTACTGGCTTAACAAAGGCGAAGAAGAAAGAGTTAGAGATTTAAAAGGTTGGGGCAGACCCTATGAGATTGCATTTGAAGCAATCGAACTATTGATGGACTTAATCTATCAAGGCAAAGAAGAAAGCGAAGCTGTTGCAAAAGGTGGCTTCTTTCAGGCAACGCTAAGCCCAAACACTGACTATCAAATACTCAGCATCGAACTAGATGAAAGTGCCGAAATTTATCCAGAAATCAGTGCAGGCAAACAACGTTTTTCCGTTCGATTTGTTGATGCCAGTACCCTTGAAGAAAAAGGCAAACAAATCATTGAAGATGTGAACTTCAAATTAAAGCTATATAGCTTCTAAAGACTTTATAGATCTCTTATTGCTTACATTAAAGATAAAAAAAGGCCGATTTAGAAAACTAAACCGGCCTTTTTTTTATTAAAGTCACCCCCCTACTTATAGGGCTTTTTTTTACAAAGTGACTAAATTGCTTATCAATCAAACTTAGTGCAGCGTTTGATTTCCAAACACTAGCTTGCCATCCTTGGTATCTACATAAATTGTATCTCCAGCAACAAACTCGCCTGCCAATAATTTTTGCGCCAATGGATTTTCAAGTTCACTTTGAATCGCACGTTTAAGAGGACGAGCACCATAAACTGGATCAAATCCTTCTTCGCCGAGTAAATCAAGCGCGCTATCAGTAAACTCAATATGCAATTCGTTCTCTTCCAAACGCTTGTTCAAAATACCAAGTTGTAGCGTTGCTATTTGACGAATCTCAGCTTTGCCTAATGGTCTGAATACTACGCTATCATCGATACGGTTGATGAACTCAGGACGGAAGTGTGTTCCAACGACTTCCATTACGGCATTTTTCATCTCGTCGTAATTTTCAGCGTAACCTTCTTCACCCGCCATTCTCTGGATTACATCAGAACCCATGTTTGAAGTCATGACAATAACAGTATTTTTAAAGTCTACAGTACGACCTTGACCATCCGTCAATCGACCATCATCCAACACTTGAAGCAGGATATTGAACACATCAGGATGCGCCTTCTCAACCTCATCCAGCAATACAACTGAGTATGGCTTGCGACGAACGAGCTCCGTTAAGTAACCACCTTCTTCATAGCCAACGTAACCTGGAGGCGCACCGATCAAACGAGCCACAGAATGCTTCTCCATGAACTCAGACATATCAATACGAACCATCGCATCTGGCGTATCAAACAAGAATGTTGCCAATGCCTTGGTTAACTCTGTCTTACCGACACCTGTTGGGCCGAGGAATAAGAAAGAACCATTCGGACGATTAGGATCTGAAAGTCCGGCACGTGAACGTCTTATTGCATTCGATACCGCAATCACTGCTTCTTCCTGCCCGATAACCTGTTTGCGCAACTCATCTTCCATACGGAGCAATTTATCGCGTTCACCTTCGAGCATTTTAGACACAGGAATTCCTGTCCAATGTGCCACGATTTCAGCAATTTCTTCTTCCGTTACTTTATTTCGAAGTAACTGGAATTCTTTTGTGACATCCGCATCGCCGGCTTCTTGAATCTGCTTTTCTAACTCAGGAATACGTCCATATTGCAACTCAGACATACGCTGTAGATCACCCGCACGATGTGCTGTTTCAAGCTCAATACGCGCTTGATCGAGTGCTTCTTTGATGTGCGCGGTTCCCTGAACGGCTGCCTTTTCA
This sequence comes from uncultured Cocleimonas sp., assembly GCF_947495625.1. Taxonomy (GTDB): domain Bacteria; phylum Pseudomonadota; class Gammaproteobacteria; order Thiotrichales; family Thiotrichaceae; genus Cocleimonas. Next base: position 18,108 of record NZ_CANLZW010000017.1, on the reverse strand, counting down.
GACTTCCAGATTTCTTCCAGATCAGAAAATTCTTTTTCCTGATCATCGATTTTTTCTTGTAACTCATCGAGGCGTTTTTTCGATGCATCGTCAGATTCTTTCTTCAACGCTTCTCTTTCGATTTTGTATTGAATCAGCTTACGTTCAAGCTTATCCATTGCCTCTGGTTTAGAGTCAATTTCAAGACGAATACGTGATGCAGCTTCATCAATCAAGTCGATTGCCTTATCCGGTAGTTGACGATCCGCAATATAACGATGTGACAGTACCGCAGCACTCACAATCGCAGGGTCGGTAATTTCTACACCATGATGCGCTTCGTACTTTTCTTTCAAACCACGAAGAATTGCAATCGTGTCTTCAACGGTTGGTTCATCAACAATAATTTTCTGGAAACGACGCTCGAGGGCCGCATCTTTTTCAATGTATTTACGGTACTCATCCAGCGTTGTAGCACCCACACAGTGAAGTTCCCCACGTGCTAGAGCAGGCTTCAACATATTACCGGCATCCATAGAGCCTTCCGACGCACCTGCGCCAACCATAGTATGAAGCTCATCGATAAACAGAATGACATTGCCTTCTGATTTTGCGATATCGCTAAGCACGGCTTTCAAACGCTCTTCGAAATCACCTCGGAATTTTGCACCCGCTAATAACGCAGCCAAATCCAAAGATAATAGGCGCTTATTCTTAACGCTATCAGGCACTTCACCATTTACGATACGCTGAGCTAAACCCTCTACCAATGCAGTTTTACCTACACCTGGCTCACCGATTATTACGGGGTTGTTTTTAGTTCGGCGCTGTAATATTTGCACCATGCGGCGAATTTCTTCATCGCGACCAATAATTGGATCTATCTTGCCTTGTTCCGCACGTTCGGTTAGATCGATTGTGTATTTTTTCAAAGCTTCACGCTGATCTTCTGCATTTGGATCGTCCACAGATTGACCACCACGCATTGCATCAATGGCTTGCTCTATGGCGGCTTTGGTTGCGCCATTGTTCTTTAATATTGTGCCAAGCTCACCCTTATCTTCTAACGCCGCTAGAATAAAAAGCTCAGACGAAATGTATTGATCATTTCTCTTCTGCGCCAGCTTGTCCGTCACATTTAATACGCGCGAAAGATCATTTGATATATGCACATCTCCAGCGTCACCGCCAGACACACTCGGCATGCGATCAATCGCTTCGCCTAATTGTGATCGAAGTAAATTTACATTCACTCCTGCTTGCATTAATAATCCGCGTGCACTGCCGCCTTCCTGGTCGAGCAATGCCAGCATTAAATGATTGGGTTCTATAAACTGATGATCACGCCCTAATGCTAGAGACTGAGCATCTTGTAGTGCCAGTTGAAATTTACTGGTTAATTTATCTGTTCTCATAGTCGTACCTACTTTTAAATTTATGTGGGCATTAATTTCTTTAAATTACTCACTTGATGCAAACATCATGTGGACTACATTAGTTATATTCAAGATTCTTATACTAGTTAGTGACATATATCAAGTCAGGATATAACTCTTAAAAAAAGACTTGGCTCATTATAAACAACAAAATAAAAAGTCACTTAAAGTAGGGGGGTGTAAAGCCTGATTGGCTTTGAAGAAATAATTTGAGGAAATAATCAGAAAAAGCAGATAAATAGCATCCGTTTATTTTAACCTCACGTAGTTGATAATTAGATGTCTGCAGGTCGTCATATACCCAAGCATTTGATTGATTCGAATGCTTGGGTTTTTATTTGATTTTTTGCATGAAGCTTTTATCTATAAAGCCATTTTGCACTAAATCAAAAATAGTTTTGTCGCGATAATCAATAGTGAAATACCCAAAATAAGACGAACAAATTTCTCGCCTTTTTTCAAAGAAACTTTCACCGCAATAAAAGTACCCAGAACCATTCCCACAGATAGCGCCACCGCAGCAAACCAATCAACATTACCCGTTACAATAAAAACAATGACTGCTGGCACAGTAAAAACCATCACGATAAATACTTTGTGCATATTGACCTTTATTAGGTCCATGCCATACAAGTGCAATAAAGCCGACATAATGATGAAGCCCACGCCAGCCTGAATAAATCCTCCATAAAAGCCTACGGCGAACATCACTGGCCATGCGAGCCATTTTTTCCACTTATGATTTTTAGCGTGTGCTATGACTTCTGATTTGGGAAACATTAAGGTGAAAATGATTAGCACCATCACTACACCGAGCACTTTAGTGAATAGTGCATCATCAATTTTTACCGCATAAAATGCACCCAGAATGCCACCGGGAAGTGTCATCAACGATAGTTTTAAACTTAGGGGGAAATCGGAATGCTTATTCTTTTTATAGGCAGCCACTGCCGTTAAAGCTTCTACCTGAATCGCGATTCTATTAGAACCATTCGCAACGGTTGCGTCGTATCCTAAAAAGATCATTAAAGGAATCGTTAGCGCAGAACCACCACCAGCCAGTACATTTAAAAAACCAGCCACGGCACCTACGACAGCTAAAATAATAAAGCTTACAGGATCAGAAAATATCATCAGAAAAACTGCTTTACTCTTCTAGTTTAGTACTTCTAAGATGACTACCTACAGCAATCCAGGCACCAACAAGTCCGAGTAAACTACTGGCGAATAAAATAAAGAACGTTGTAGCGACACTTAAGCCACTAATAACAAAGGTACTTCCGTATAACCGAGCCAATTCATTCACGGGCCCAACAAACCATAAAAGTGCGAGATGAACCAGAACCAAACTCATGACTCCGCCAAACAAGCCGTACCAAACACCCGTATACAAAAATGGCCGTCGAATATAAGCTGCTGTTGCACCGATTAATTTAGAGACCTTAATTTCTTCTTTTCGGTTTTCAATATTCAGTCTTATGGTATTTCCAATAACTAACAGAACGGTTAATGCCAGTAATGCCGAAATTACAAATATAGCCCTTTCTGCAATGCGCAAAATACTTCGCAAACGTCTTACCCATTCTATATCCATCTGGACTAAATCGATTTCAGGATAGGTGTTGAGCTTAGCGGCGAGCTTTTCCATATCCTCTTCAGGATTGCCGATAAGATTAATATGAGGAGTTACTACTAACACATGCGGTAAAGGGTTTTCGTCGAGCGTCTCTAAGGTTTCAGCGAAGCCTGTTATCTTGCGAAAATCTTTTAGCGCTTCATCACGCGGTACTAATACGACTTTATCAATTTGCGATAATTCTTCTAAAAGTTCACCACGATCACGCGCACGCTGCTCTGAGATATCCTGTTTGATAAACAACGAAATCGTCGGTACTTCACGTTTATCGTCAGTCAATGATTTTAGATTTTGTAGTAACAGATGCAGACTCGCTGGCAAACATAGAGCAATCGCAATCGCTGCCAAGGTTATCCAGGTAGATAAGTTAGATTGCCAGAGTTTCGCAAGGCTATATACAATTGCCTCTTTATGATGACCCATCAAGCTTCCTAAGAATGAGCCTGAATGGTGGTATTTAGCGCCCATTTTTTAATCCAGCTGTTGTATTCGTTGTCTTCACTTTACGTAAAACAATGATTCGCTTTTTCATTTCTTTGATAAGTGCATGATCATGGCTGGCTATTAACACCGTAGAGCCATATTCATTAAACTGCTTGAACGTGTGCATGATATCACTCGCCAAATCAGGGTCTAAATTACCCGTTGGTTCATCGGCCAGAATAATTGCTGGCTTATTTACCACCGCACGCGCAATACCGACACGTTGTTTTTCACCGGCAGACAGCATCATTGGAAATTGATCTTCTTTGGATAATAGATTTACTTTATCCAGAGCCGCTCTAACTCTTCGCTTAATATCCTGATGGCGCATGCCTTCAATTTTTAGAGGAAGCGCAATATTGTCGAAAACACTTCGATCGAGCAGCAAGTGATGATCCTGAAAGATCATACCAATATTACGTCTGAAGGCAGGCGTCTTTCTATGCTTTATGGTTTTAGTATTCTGGCCTGCTACAATAACTTCACCAGACGAAGGCTCATCTAACAAAGCAATTAGCTTTAACAAGGTACTTTTTCCCGCACCTGAATGCCCAGTTAGAAATGCCATTTCTCCCTGATTCAGCTTCAAATTGACGTTATAAAGCGCCAACTGCCCAGTAGGGTATTGTTTACTTACCGCGTTAAATTCAATCATTGAATATAGTTTTTATTAGATTAGTGGCCCATTTCAGAAAGTTTCGAATAACCTTGTTAAAATCTACTAGATTGTTCATAAATTCCTTTAACGATACAGTGTACCTATTTTAGTGATGAACGCAATTGGTGCTTTTTCAAATAAGAACAATTATTTGTTGGAAAATACTATGATGAAAATGAGTAAAATTACCTGTTATTTGCTGCTATGTGGCACTTTCCTTATGTTTTCAATACACGCAGAAGAAAAGAAGCTAGGTGAATATTTTGGCGCTAAAACAGCAACCCACCCTGAATGGTTTAAAGAAAGTTTTCTTGATTTTGAAGAAGATATAAACGACGCAACAGAGAACAATAAGCGCCTTGTGCTATATTTTTGGCAACCTGGATGCCCCTATTGTAATCAACTTTGGGAAGAAAATTTTTCTAAACAGGAAATTGTTAAAGAATTTAGAGATAACTTCGACATTGTTGCGATGAATATGTGGGGAGACAGAGAAGTTATTAGTGTCGCTGGAAAGGATTACACCGAGAAGTCATTTGCTTCTGCATTAAAAATTAAATATACCCCAACACTCTTGTTTTTTAATGAAAACAAGAAACTCGTGCATCGACTTAATGGCTATATTCCTGCAAAAGAATTCCAGCAAAGCATGAGCTACGTGGCTGATAAAAAAGAAACCTCACAAACATTTGGTGAATATGTTTCAGCGAATGCAGATAAAGAAGAATCAGAAAACAGTGGTCATTCCAGGGGACTTATTGCAGAAGACTTCTTTGATAAAACAGGCATGGATTTAAGCCAGAAAACTTCAAAGGAAGGTAGCTATCTAGCGGTATATTTTGAAAAAGCGAATTGTCCCAACTGCGATCTATTACATAACAAAACACTCAAAGATCAAGCAACCCGAGAATTAGCTAAAAAATTCACATCAATTCAATTAGATAGATTTTCTGAAGATAAAATAACAACGCCTTCAAACGTAAAACTCTCATCGAAGGACTGGGCAGACCAGTTAGGAATATCATATCTTCCATCTATTCTGTTCTTTGATAACAAAGGCCAAGAAGTTATGCGGGTTGATGCTCAACTTCGAACTTTTCATATTCAATCCGTTTTTGATTACGTAATTTCTGGAGCTTTTAAAACGGAAGAAAATTTTCAGCGATATATATCAGCCCGAGCGGAGAAAATTAGGGAAGAAGGTAAGGATGTCGATATCTTTGCTTATTAAATGAATTCACACACCCCATACTTTTGAATGATATTGTGTTTTTGTTTTGTAAAAGCCTAAATAGAATTTATGCAGAGCTAGGTACTTTTTGCATTAACCCAGATGTTTAAAAAACTGCCTTAAAGTAGGGGGGTGACCTAACTAATTTTGAAAGTTATATTTACGCTACTTACATATATAAAAAGAGTGCACTAACTTCAAGGCTCGAATTTCTCACCCAGAAAATCAAAAAGATAACCGCTATCATCTAACTGTAAATCGCCAAGAACATCGACAAGTTTATTGGCAGTATATTCAGGTGTCTGTAAATGCCCTTCTGGAACACCTTGTTGGAAAGGCGCGGATAACGAGGTATCGGTGGTTCCGGGTTGCAAGCCAACAATCACTACTGGCCTTTTCATCCGAGTAAGTTCTATCGCGTAATTTTTTATCAGCATATTCAAAGCCGCTTTACTGGCGCGATACGAATGCCAACCACCCAGACGATTATCACTGATACTGCCTACTCGTGCGGATAACACGCCTATTTTGAGCGGGTGTTTCCTATCGTTTCTTTCTAATAAATGTTTAACGAGTAGTGACGGGCCGATGGTATTTAAGTTAAATGACTGAGCAAGTTGCTCAGCCGACAGGCTTTTATAGGTTTTCTCTGGCTGTGTGGTTTCATCGTGCAACCAACCTGTAGCGATAAACGCCCAGTCTATATTGATATCCGTGGGTACTTTTTCCATTGCTTGCTGTAAAGAATGTGCATCAGCGAGATCAAACGAAAAATCGATTGTTTTACAATTCAACCCCATTAATTTTTCTGGGTCACGCGCCATTCTAATCAAGGTCGCATCTGGATAACGAATCGCGATTGCTTCACACAATGCTTTACCGATTCCGCCTGTAGCACCAGCGATGAGAAAATTAGTTGGCTCTTCCAAAGGACTATCCTGTTAAATACATTTAGGTGAGTTTGTTATAAATGTTTAAACAGATTTAGGCAAAAAACCTTCTATAAGTAGGGGGGTGACTTTTCTAAGCTCACCAAGAGCCAGAAAAGACCATCGTAGATTGCATAAGTAACCATCGATGTACAATAGTCAAAATAGATTAAGTGTTAATTAAATAACTAAAAGTCACCCCCCTACTTTTAGGCACTTTTTTTAAAAGTGCCTAATGATCTAATCAAACAGCCAAAGATAACTAATCGCAAACGTAGCAATTAACATAATCGCTGCAACGATATAGCTCAGGTTATCCATTCTTTTTCGCTTCAGCCACTCTCGCTTTAACTTGCTCTGGTGCAGTCCCACCTAAGTGATTACGCGCTGCGACTGAACCTTCTAGCGTTAATACTTCAAATACGTCTTGATTGATGACTGTTGAGAATTTTTGTAATTCTTCGAGACTCATTTCGCTAAGGTCTCTACCTTGCTCTACGCCAAAAGCTACTGCACTACCTACGACTTCGTGTGCGTCGCGGAATGGCATGTCTTTGCCTACGAGGTAATCTGCCAGGTCAGTCGCTGTTGAGAAGCCTTGCATCGCTGCTGCTCGCATTGCGTCTTTGTTGGTGGTGATGTTTGGCATCATGTCGGCAAATGCTCGCAAGCTGCCTAATAAGGTATCTACTGTATCGAACAGTGGCTCTTTATCTTCTTGGTTGTCTTTGTTATAAGCCAATGGCTGGCTTTTCATTAATGTGAGTAGTGAGAATAAGCTGCCGAACACTCTTCCACTTTTGCCACGTACCAGCTCTGGTACGTCTGGATTTTTCTTTTGCGGCATGATGGATGAGCCGGTACAAAAACGATCTGGTAGATTGATAAAGTTAAACTGCGCCGATGTCCACAGTACTAATTCTTCTGAAAATCGTGACAGGTGCATCATGATTAATGACGACGCTGATAGAAACTCTATCGCGAAGTCACGATCACTCACGCCATCTAGTGAGTTGTTGCACGGTCTATCAAAACCTAGTAGTTCAGCTGTGTAGTTTCTGTCGATAGGATACGTTGTACCTGCCAATGCTGCTGAACCTAGTGGCATGATATTTACGCGCTTACGGCAATCCTGTAGACGCTCGTAATCTCTTACTAGCATCTCGTACCAAGCCAGCATGTGATGTCCAAAGGTAATCGGCTGTGCGACTTGTAAATGGGTAAATCCTGGAAGGATTGTTTCTGCTTCTTGTTCTGCTAATTTCAGTAAGCCGTTTTGTAATCGCTTTAATTCAGATGAGATTCCATCAATTTCTTCACGCAACCATAGACGAATATCTGTGGCGATTTGATCGTTTCTTGAACGCCCAGTATGTAATTTTTTACCCGTAATACCAATTTTATCAGTGAGGCGTGCTTCGATATTCATGTGAATATCTTCTAACTGTATTGACCATTCTAGATTGCCTGATTCGATATCTGCCTGAATCTCTGCAAGACCTTGATGGATATCATTCATCTCTTCATCAGTCAGGATACCGACTTTATTCAGCATTTGAGAATGTGCTTTTGATCCTGCGATATCGTGCTTGTATAAACGTTGATCAAAATTGATAGATGCCGTAAATGCTTCTACAAACGCATCAGTTGATTCGGTAAAGCGCCCGCCCCAGAGTTTATCTGCGGCTTTGTTTCCATCATTTTGTGGATCATTTGAAGAATTTTTGCTATCAGGCATGGTTGTTCAGTTTCCAGTCAGTAAGGTTTACATACAATATGACGAACGCTACAAAAATAGCGACGAAAATAATAAAAAATAAGATAGTCGTAGCGTCTTTAGTTTTGAATAGCTACTTAATATAAAAATAAGATTTAAGGTGTTTATTTCAAGCTCAGCATTATAGCAAAGCCTGTAGCCGTTAGATCTAATAAATAAGTTAATAATAATAAATGAATATAACCACTACTGAAAACTCTATTGGTTTCCTACCAGAGCTTTGCACGCCACAGGCAGTGCTTCGCGTTATGGTTGGTGCTGAAGTGTTGGCATTAGTGTTAGCTTTAACGAGTTCTTCGGCGACTTATCAAGCGTCAATATTACGTCTCGGTTTAACGTCATTATTTGTTCAATGGGTTGCATTAAGCTCAACCTTAAGTATTTGTCTTTTATCTAATAAGATCAAAAAATTACCTGTTATTAAATTTGCAGCAGCGGTAAGTGGAATCGTAGTTATATTTACGATTGGTGCTTCTATTCTTGCCATTATGATGGATAGTTACCAGAAAGTTAACGTGATGTACTTTTGGGATACACCTTTCATCTTTAGAAATGTATTTGTGGCTCTGGTTATCACTCTTATGACCTTGCATTATTTTTATGTGCATAGCCAAAGAGCTGAGCTTTTAAGTGCTGATTCAGGCGCTAAATACGATGCACTTCAATCTAGAATGCGTCCTCATTTTCTTTTTAATAGCTTAAACAGTATCGCTCAACTGATTCAAGTTGACCAAAATAAAGCTGAAGATGCTTTGTTAGACCTCGCTGATATTTTCCGATCGACCCTTGATACCCGTAACCGTATTTCATTAGGCGAAGAGCTTGATGTGACATTGCGTTACTTACGTATGGAAGGTTTACGATTAGGAAAACGCAGATTAAACATTGTTTGGGATATGGATCGTCAAACACTTCCTTTCAATATGGAAATACCACCACTGTTATTACAACCATTAGTTGAAAATGCTATCTATCACGGCATTCAACCTTGTAAAGATGGCGGTACATTAGGAATCAGTTTATATGACGCAGGACCTCGTTTAGACGTGGTAGTAACGAATCCTGTGCCACCTGTAGGAACAAATTCACACCAAAAGGGCAATCACATCGCCCAGGAAAATTTAAAGAATCGTCTGAGACTTGCTTACGGTGATCGCGCCAATCTAAAAATAACAAAAAGCGAACACCAATACCGAGTCTCATTTTCTATACCAAAGGAGACATAATAATGACAATGAACATCCTAGTCGTTGACGATGAAGAACTTGCGCGACAAAGAATACAAAGCTTACTTCAGGAAAATTCTGAATACAATATTTGTGCCGAAGCAGAAAACGGAGCTGAAGCACTGATGATGGTTGAGCGCCATCAACCTGATTTAATTTTGCTGGACATTTCTATGCCTGTGATGGATGGCTTAGAAGTGGCAAAACACCTATCAGGAATGCCAAATCCACCAGCCGTGATTTTTACTACTGCATATGGGGAGTATGCATTAGAAGCCTTTTCAACCAAAGCAACAGGGTACCTCATGAAACCAATAAGACAAGAACAACTATTAAAAAGTCTGCAATCGGCCCGCTCACTTAACCGAGCACAACGATCGAAAGTACTGGATGATAACGAAGTAACAGGCGCAGGACGTAAACATATTTGTGCAAGAATGCGCGGCAATCTGGAATTAATTCCGATTGAAGATGTTTACTATTTCCAGGCTGATCAGAAGTATGTAACGGTTAGACACAAGTCGGGAGAGGTGATCATTGAAGAATCACTTAAATCTTTGGAAACGGATTTAGCGGATAAGTTTATTCGCATTCACAGAAATGCATTAGTAGCTAAGAGCCGTATTACTGGTTTAGCTAAGAATAATATCGGTCGAGTACAAGTTAAAATCGAAAAGATTGACGATCAACTAGAAGTAAGTCGTCGTCACGTGGCGGAAATTCGTCGCTTTGTACGAAATCGTTAAAACTGTTAAACGGATTTTCGTTAGTTAAAACGAAATTTGTTTATCCGCTAACGACCCAAATTATTGGGTCGTTTCTTGTTTGGCTTGTTTAGAATCATCACCACGCAAATTCTTCATCATGTCATCAATTTCATTATCCAGATAAGCACCAAATAATTCGATAGTATTAATGCCTACCATCTGCTTTGCCATTTCCTTACCGTTATAATCCAGAAAGACCAAAGTAGGCGTCAACATCGCATTGTATTCGTCTGAAATATCCGAAGGTTCTACTTCCTTACCGGAAAAATTGATCACATCCCTCGCTTCATCAATCTGTAACTTTCTGATAAAAACACGTTTATCGTATTCACCACTTAATACCATCGGCGACAAAATCTCTTCGTCCATTTGCTTACAATAGGGGCAATGTTCCGCATGCAGCATCAAGACTAACCCGCGATTTTCTTGCTTCATTTGTTGGGCAAGCTTTTGAAAATCGTTTTCTTCTATGACAACGCTGTCATTTTCTGCAAAACTGTTTACGGATATAAAAAAAAGTAAAAAAGAGATAAAGAATTTCATCGACTGTTTTTTCCTCGGTTTTCCCCTGTTTATTTGTCTAGATTTATTTCTCTAGTTTTGCCTATACAGTCTAATTGACGTAAAGTTCGGGGGTAGAATGTCGCAACTTTAGTTGCATTATTTAATTTGAGCCAGATGCAACATGAGTCGTATCTCGCCTTAAACTAGCAATGACCTAGTAAAAATTATTGCCTAATTACAGAATTAATATATGACGAAAACAATACGTATAGCAACCAGAAAAAGCCCACTCGCCCTATGGCAAGCAGAGGAAGTTGCACGACAATTAAAACTCCATCACGCTGATCTTGACGTTGAATTAGTCACAATGACTACTCAGGGAGATATCATCTTAGACACACCTTTAGCCAAAATTGGTGGCAAAGGCCTATTCGTAAAAGAGCTTGAAACAGGCATGCTCGAAGGTCGCGCAGATATCGCCGTGCATTCGATGAAAGATGTACCTATGCAACTGCCAGATGGATTGCACTTATCAGTCATTATGCAACGTGAAGATCCTACTGATGCTTTCGTCTCCAATACTGTAGCTTCTTTAGATGAGTTACCACAATACGCAAAAGTGGGTACTTGCAGTCTAAGACGTCAAACGCAACTCGTCGAAAAAAGACCTGATATCAAAATTCTCAACTTGCGTGGCAATGTGAATTCACGTTTGGCTAAGCTGGATAATGGCGACTACGATGCAATCATTCTCGCTTCAGCAGGATTGATCAGATTAGGTTTTAAAGATCGCATCAAGCATGGAATTTCGGTTGAACAAAGTTTACCCGCCGCTGGACAAGGCGCTGTAGGTATTGAGTGCCGCAGCGATGATGATGAAGTGAATGCGCTGCTCGCACCACTCCATGATGAAGAAACAGCTACCCGAATCTATGCTGAAAGAGCACTAAATACTCGTTTAAATGGAGGCTGTCAGGCACCGATTGGGGGCTTTGCAACCCTACAAGATGACAATATCCACTTAAGTGGCTTGATCGGCTTCCCGGATGGATCAAAAATTTATCGCTGTGAAAAAACAGGGCCACAAAGTGATCCTGAAAGCCTTGGAATTGCTGTTGCTGAAGACTTACTGGCTCAAGGTGGTGATGAGATTTTGAAACAGCTTGGAATAGATACCTAGCCCTCAAATGGAAAAGTCTCTGCCGTTACAAAATAAGTGGGTGGTGAATACCAGAGCTGAGCATCAAGCTCAGCCGTTAAATGAAAAGCTGATTGCCGCTGGTGCTCACGTTATTCGTTTTCCATTACTGAATATTGAAGCACCAGAGAACTTAGTGAAAGTTGAGCAGCAATTGGCCTCTTTAGCAGATTATGATCTCGCTATTTTTATTAGCACCAATGCGGTAGAGCAAACATTTAATAAAATAGATCCGAGTGTTTTTAAAAATATCAAATTAGCTTGTGTGGGGAAAAAGACGGGGCTCGCTCTAAAGCAATTTGGACTTGATATTGATTTTTGTCCTGAGCGTTTTTTTAACAGTGAAGCACTGTTGGCATTAGACGAATTCCAACAATTTATACCCGGTAAAAAAATAGCACTGATCAAAGGCGAAGGTGGCAGAGATCTACTCGAAAAAAGCCTTCAAAAGTGGGGGGGTGAGGTTAGTAGTATTGCTGTTTATCGCAGAACTTGCCCGCAACATAATTTAGATCTTTTGAAAACTCACCAACAACACCAAGAGCTTGATATAATCATTCTTACGAGCGGTTTTAGTGTTGATAACTTTTTTACACTAGCCGATGAAAATTCTGAGTCTGCTGTTACCAAAAATAGCTGGATGAATTCACTCACTGTGTTACTGGGTAGTGACAGATTGAAAAAACACATACCCGATAATTTTAAAGGCAAAGTAATATTTGCCGAAGACCCGAATGACGACACACTCTTAAAAGAGTTAACGATTGATAATTAACTATGAACGACGAAGAACAAATAAAATTACTGAAAAAGATCAATCGACGAACTCGATTTACTCAATTTTTAGCATGGCTAGCGCTATTTTTTACTGCTGTAGGTATTGCTGCGGGTTATAAAAACTGGCTTCGTATTCACGATAAAGCGAAATTAAGCTTGAAACAGATCGTAGAAATCAGAGGTGAAATACCTGATTTCGCTCAGAAATCCAAGGTCCAGTTTCTCGAAAAAGAAATTAACGAGAATATTAAAGAAAATAAAACGCATCTTGATGAAGCGTTACATGAGCTACGCAGCATTCAAGACAGTACACAACACATCGCTGAAACCGTTTATGTTCAAGTTGAACAACTTACTAAGCAACAGGCCCCATTAAAAGTACAAACACCGACGATAAATGACTGGTCATTAGGCGAGGTCCACTTTCTTCTGCAAACCGCTGTACAAAACTTTGAATTGAAAAAAGATAAGTCGGGTGCAATTGCTGCACTCAAACTTGCAGATAATTTACTCCTGGAAAGAGGGTCGATAGATCTGCTGCCTGTGCGTAAACAAATAAGTAACGATATAGCTACAGTGAATCAATTCGAGATTGCTGATGTGAGTTTACTCTCTCAAAAAATTGATGACTTAATGCTAAAGTTAAAACCCGTTGAAGATAAGATCGTGGAGGCTGGCGAAAAGGTTGAGTTACTTCCAACTGATACAAATAATGAAAACGACAAAGATCAACCTGGCACCAACGCAGTCACGAAAAAAGAAAAACCTTCAATCGTTACCAGAGTTAAAAACAGCATAAATAATGCAGTCATTATCAAGAAATTTGATAAACCACTGCAAGAAGAAATGAACGCAGAAGCCAAAGAAAATTTATTCCAGCTATTTTCTTTACGCCTTGAAACATTACGCATTATGTTGCTTCAAGGTGACGATGAAAATTTCCATAAACAAGTTGATAGAATAAAAATCTTATTAGAAAAATACTATTCTGAATCGGATGCACTTGAATACAACAAACAACTGGATGCGCTTGCAGATGTGAATTTAGCACCAAGTGTCCCGGATATCTCATCGTCATTAAAATTACTCGAAAAGCTGATGGTCGAAGTAAATTCGACGAAAAACAATCAGCCAGCCGAAACGGTTAAAAAAGGCACTGAATAATGAAATATATACTGTTCTTCTTTATGGTTGTTGCTGCATTCTGGTTAGGTATTTTCGCGGTTCAACATTCATCGGATGTCACCATAAACTACCAATGGGATAAAAACCCGATTAGCGTAAGTTTGACGAGCACAACTCTGCTTATAGCGGGTATTGTTGGCTTGATTGGTTTATACATTCTATTTTCGGTATCTAAATTCCTGTTTGGATTACGCAAGCGTTTAAAACAAAGAAAAGCAGCGAAACTAGCGGCTAAAGCGAATCAAGAACTCACCAAAGGACTTGTCTCTTTTACCGAGGGGCATTGGGCAGAGTCTGAAGACACTTTATTGAATAATGTTGATCATTCTGAATCACCACTAATCAATTACCTGGCTGCGGCAAGAGCGGCGCATATGCAGGGTGCTTATGACAGAAGAGATCGCTATTTAAAAGTGGCTAGTGAGCAAGGCGAAGATGCACAGATTGCGGTATCCGTTTCGCAAGCTGAAATGCAATTCACCAGTGATCAATTGGAACAATGTAGAGCTACTTTAATTCATGTACTCGAGGTTTCACCAAAGCATCCGTATGCGATTAAATTATTAGCCAAGGTTTATTATCAACAAGAAGACTGGGCTAACTTATTCGAGTTATTACCTGATCTTGAGAAACTCTCATTAATTAAAGAGAAAGATCAGAAAAAATATCAAACAACCGCATTATCCGGTATTTTTCATACACTTTCGCACAAGAAAGACATTTCAAGTCTCAACGCTTTATGGAAGAAATTACCAGGAAATTTGCGAGAAAACCCGCAAGCAGTACTTTTATATTGCGAAGCACTTGCAGATGCTGGGGATGAGAATACCAGCAACAAACTATTGATTTCGCATCTGAATAAAGAATTTGATGAAAAGCTGATAGAGCGTTACGGGCTAATTGAACACCCTGTTATAGGTGATGCCATCAAACAGGCTGAAAAGTGGCTAGTAAGCAACGAAAGAAGCCCTATGCTGTTATTAGCTTTGGCACGTTTAAATAGAAAATACCAACTTTGGGGCAAGAGTAAAACCTTCTACAATACGAGTTTAAACTTCTCGCCATCAGCCGCAGTTTATCTGGAACTGGCTGGTCTTCTGGAAGAGCTTAAGGAAGATGAAAACGCGCAGACTTGTTATAAAATGGGATTAAACTACAGCATTCATAAGAAAGGGGAAATACTAACCCTGAAGCAACATATGAATCATAGTCAATCACGACAGCGTTCAGCAGATAATCCTAAATTATCAATTGTCCCTGAAACTGACGAAAACGATACTTATCCTATTTAATATTTTTATTTAAAAATAATAGGAAAATATTAGAAATGAAACGTAGGTTTAGCCTCTTTACCTACTAGAGGCTTGAGCTCCGTTTCGAATAAGCTCGAGCGGATAAATTCGTCATCCTCCCTGACTACCTTCATGGCATGCGCAACTTGATTGCTCCCCACGACGACAAATAGGCGTCCATCTGGCTTTAGCAAGTTTTCAAACATCGGTAGATATTCAGGAATAGAACCGGTAATGGCAATCACATCATACTTTTTACTTTCTTCCCAACTCGAGAAGGCATCTTTCTTTTCTAATTGAACATTCGGCACATTCACTTCAGCCAGATTCTTGTGGGCAGCTTCCAGAAAATCATCATAAATATCGATACTATGTACATGATTAGACATATTCGCCATACACGCTGTGACATAGCCACTGCCGGTACCTATCTCAAGGCAATTATCATCAATATCTATCTCAAGTTCTTGAAGCATACGTCCCTCAACACGCGGAAACATCATCGCTTCATCATGACCCAAGGGTACTTCGATATCGGCGTAAGCAAGTGTGCTTAATGATTCAGGAACAAAAATATCACGAGGTACGCTACCCATGGTTCTTAAGACAGTGTCATCCAGAACCTCCCACGTACGAATTTGTTGCTCGATCATATTGAAACGTGCTTGTTCCATATTCATGGTAGTACCCCAAGTTTAAGAGATAAGAAAATCTGGATTTATCTTAAGGTACGGTAAATTAATTGCAAGTATTTAAAATTGAAGCGAGAGCTCTAATGCCCTTCCAATAAATACAAGACAACAATTCATTTAAGTCACCCCCCTACTTTAAGTCACTTTTATGCGGCTTTGCCTTCCCTTTGGATCAACTTCAAAAAACCAGATTGTTGTCTTACTCTGTTTGAATCTTTTTTGTTTGTTAAAAACGTAAATAGAATTTATGCCGATCTATGCGTTTTTAAACTAACCTTTCTTAACTTTTTTATTCTTTATTTGATCAAGCATTTGTCGCATTTCCTGCAGTTCATTGACGTTTGAACCAGGTAACTTCATCGCTTTAGCTAGTTGAATTCTCGCCGCTTGATAATGACCAGTACGTATATTTCGTTCTGCTACTGCGCGATAGGCATAAGATGTATTTCCACGAAGCCTTGATAACTCTTGCTGTACTTCAAAGAACTCTAGAGTGGTTTGTTCAGAGGTATGTACTTCGTTGATTATTTTCCAGGCAGGCTCAATCTGTCCCAAAGATATATAGGCTTGTGACATGGGAATCGCTATTGATTCATTTCCTGGGTATATTTTAGATAATGGAGTGAGCACTGAAATCGCTTTATTAAATTGTCTTTGTTTAATGGCTAATTCTGCCAGTAAAATAGCTTCAGATATTTTATTACTCGATAGTTGACTGCTAGCTAGATTGTAAGCCTGCTGGAAAGCGCCTTGCTTTTTGAGTTGAAGAATTTTCGAATAGTTTTTAATCTGTGGTGGCACTGACACCGGTGCATGCGAATTAGAATTAATAAGCGCTCTTACTTTTTCTCGCATGTACTGATAACTGATATTTTCTTTGCCTCTAAAAACACCTAGTTGACTGGCCCTGACAGAGGTATCGCTGACACGCTTTATGGTAAGCGGATGGTTTTGCAAAAACTCTCTGATTTCTGCGGTTTTACTATCACCATACTCTTCTAGTTTCTGTAAAAATCGTGGCATTCCTTGAGGGTTTAACCCCGAACTTGCGAGTATTCTAAGCCCTACACGATCTGCTTCAGACTCCGCTTCACGCCCAAATGCTAATTGCTGATGAGCAGTCGTCGCCAAGGTTGCATTAATAATCGCACTACCTGCTTCAGCATCCTTAGTGGCCGCTATTACACCTGCCAACAAAGCCGCACCAGTAGCAAATTTATTACTCTCGGCTTTTGCTATCATTCGAGGAATATGTCGCTGCGTAACATGTGCAATCTCGTGCGCTAAAACTGCAGCTAATTCACTTTCCGTACTGGTGCTTAAAATTAATCCGGAATTGATAACGATCACACCACCTAAAGTAGCAAATGCATTGATGTCAGAATTTCTTGCGGCAACAAAATAGAAAGGGTTGGGCGATGTTGGTGCGCGTGCAGTTAAACGGTTTCCTAGGGAACGAATCCATAAATTTACTTCAGGATCTTCGATCAATAGTCCACGCGCCCTGAGATTACGTAAAACATCAAGACCCGTTTCCCGCTCCTTGATGGACGCGGCGATACCGCCTGTATTCCCTCCAAGCTGAGGCAAATTAAAATCGGGTAACTCTAAGTTTAAATCTGCCTTAACTGATGTGCTCATCAAGGCGGGAGCAGTTAACAACAAGCAAAATAACAATGCATTTATTTTATTCATACTCTTAAGATATTAACGCAGTTAGTTAGTTCCGTTAAGGCTTTGATTAAAAAACCCGACTAAATATTTTGATTAATTACCGATTTGATATCTGAAAAAGCTCTAAAAAACACCCCCAAAAAGACAATGATCTTGACTAATATACGAGGTAATTGTAATATAAGTAAATTAGTATTAACTTATATTGGTATTTTCAATAATGATGTCTATAAAAGAAATCGACGCAACTGCTCTAAAAGAAATGATGGATAATGGTGAAGACATTTGTCTTTATGATATTCGTTCACAAGCTGAATATGCACAAGGCATCATTAAAGGCGGCGAATTTACTCCGCTTCATACAATTCCAGTAAAAATGCACGACTTACCAAAAGATAAAACAATCGTTTTTTATTGTCGCAGTGGCGCAAGATCTGCTCAGGCATGTATGTATGTTGCCGAAAATGCAGGCATCGAAGCTTTGAATCTTCGTGGTGGTATTATTTCCTGGTACCAATCAGGTAATGAAATTATCCGTCCTGATGAGATGCAAGCGAACGGTTAATTCTATAATTAAGGTCACCCCCCAGGGCAAACGCATTAAAAATTGTTAATTTCAAATAACTTATGAGATATTCCTGATTTTTATATCAGGAGTATGTCA
>NZ_CANLZW010000016.1 GCF_947495625.1 uncultured Cocleimonas sp. | reverse complement strand
GTTAATTGAATGATTTACATCTCCAATTATGGCACTTTGATGCCGCATTAAAGAGGAGGAGACCATCTCATCACCTTTTAGGCACTTTTTTAGTAAGCATTATCATTCTCTCTAGGCATTACCTAGAAGTGATTGAATGCATCTCTGATTCATTTATCTCTAGCTTAAATAATTTTTCAGTTTGATTTATGTTAATTTTCTTTGATCAGAGAATTGCTATGATGTTTCGCTCAATACTAATTCGACGGAATGGAATCATGAAAAAAATAGTAATTATCGCGGGCATGAGCATGATTTTCTCAGCTCAGGCAAATGCGCAGACTGAAACAACAAAAGCAGAAACAAAAGCAGCAGTCAAAGAAGCTAAAATGATCACTAAAGCATTTGGTGGTGAGCTTAAAAAAGCACTCAAAAAAGCAATGAAAGCAGGTGGCCCCATTAATGCACTCAATGTTTGCAATACTGAAGCCATGCCAATAACCAAAAAGGCAGCAATCGATCATAACGCTCTGGTAACACGTGTCAGTCTTAAAAATCGTAACCCTGAAAACATTCCGAATGAATGGCAGAAGTTAGTGCTTGAAGACTTTGATGCACGAGCGGCAAAAGGCGAAGACGTAAAGAAAATGGGCTATAGCAAAATTGTGGAAGCAGACGGCAAAAAAACATTACGCTTTATGAAAGCCTTACCAACTGGTGGCAATTGTCTGGAATGCCATGGTTCAAAAATAGATGCGGATGTACAAGCAAAACTGAAAGAACTATACCCAGATGACAAAGCAGTCGGTTATGAAAAAGGCCAGGTGCGTGGCGCTGTAGTGGTAGTCAAAGAGTTAAATTAATAAGAACAGTTACTATTATAACGACTTAATTTGTATTTGTATTTAATCATTCAAGCAATAAAAACAAAAATTACATTAACCGTTCACGCTCAATAATCAGATTATTTGCACCATCATTGATCTGTAAATCACCATCCTGCAAAGTGCAGTTTAATGTCATTCTTTTATTATTGAGCTTTTCTAGTTCATCCGCATTCACCGAAAATACTTCAAGATTCTTAAATCGACTCAGCTTATCTTTATTCTTGTCCCACCAGCTATCGGTATGATCTTGATTGTATGAATAGACAATGACACTTTTTGATAATCTACAGGCTTTTTTGATGCGCTTGACATCCGGCTGCCCAAAATCTATCCAGAGTTTAATTTGATTATCAGATGATTGTTCAAGAAGTTCTGGCTGATCATGTTGCCACTGCTGATTCCGCACAGTAAGTTTATCATTAGCATTATAAATATAGGCCACAATACGCATCATGCTTTTTCTGATGGTTTCAGTCGATAGATATGCCAGAGTAAGTTGATGTGATTGGTAATAGTGCCGATCGATATCGGCGATGCTGAGTCTAGCTTTACACACCGTCGTAGCCGGAATCAACGCAGACGTTGCCGATGATGTTGACTGTGTAGATCTAGATGCAGACAAAGATGAAAATATTGAACTCATAGTATCCCCCTTTTGTTATTTTTAGTATTCGGGGGAATTTGTCTAACGGGGCTATTATTACTTATTGAAGCTTGCTACAGGATGAACGGTACATCCCCCATCTTTTGATCGGTTTTTATTAAGTGAGAATTTAGAAGAAAAGAATAAAGAGTCATTTGATCAAACCGTTAGCATAGCTATAAACTAAACAAAAACCTGACCTTTAACCAAACATCAGCCATAAAAAAAGCCGATGATATTGCTATCATCGGCTTTATATCACTATAAGGTTATTACGTATAAACAGTTGTATCAGCGTTTACTTTAAAAACTGAAAGGGTGATAAACCATTGACTGTCAAAATGACATTAACTAACACAAATAAAATTGAGAGAATCAACATCAACGTCATAGTATCCAGAGAACCCTGCTTAGCGTTTTCATTTCTTATATTTTTTAATTTCATTTTCGTCCTCCATCTATTCTAAATTAACTAAACTGATATAGAGTCTCGCTATATCCAACGATGCCATTTGTGAGTCATCACTATGACACTTTATATAAGTTAATATATTAGCATATATAACTATACTAAAATAATAACATTGATTTTTGTGTAATAACTTTTTCAAGTTTTATAAAACATTAATAAAATGAATTGATGTTTTTAAAGCAATTTGAGATAAATCAAAGACAGTATATTAATATATGCTAATATTCTTTTATCAAGGAGAGTCTAAAAATGTCTAATTTAAAAGAAGCTGAAACAAAACTAATAAAAGGTGGAAATCAAGAAGCCGCAGAAGCACTCGAAACCTTTGAGTTCAGATGGCGTTATGCCGTGTTCCCAGCGATGATCGCCTTTACGATTCTCTCAGCATTTGGTTTTTATTTAATTTATGGCATGCTCCAGCACATGCAAAGTATGTCAGCGGATATCCACCGTATGACTAGTCTTATGGAAAAATCAGTACCCGTGATAAGTTCTGATATATCTTCGCTAAACTCTACCATCGGCACCAGCATGCCAAGTATTCAACAAAATGTGGCAGAAATGTCAGATTCAACGGGGTCAATGGCGGTCAGCACACAACAGATGGATAGAACAACCTGGGAGATGAATCGTTCTTTCGCCAAACCGATGAATATGTTTAACTCATTAATACCCTTTAATGTTCCACCACCGAATCCTGTGGGTTATCAATCTTATTAATGATGCAAACTACATGAAAAATAATTCATAGTATTCAACATGAATTTTATACGCAATATATATTAAAAGAATCCAAGCATTAAAGATCCGTTACTTAGTTTCATTCAAAAATATAAATAATAAATAAACTCATAGAACCTCATAATTTTATTCAATTTATTTTGCAATATTATTGCCAGCAATGTTAAAAGTTTTTCTTATAGTAGATATATTCTTTAATTTATAGTAATTTCTCCATCAGTATTATTTATCCAAGGAGAAAGGATATGCGTTCAAGTTACATCTGGAAATTTATACCACTATTACTAACTACTAGTTTAACCCTGTTATTGACTGCATGTGGAGGGGGTGGAAATAATAATGACGAAGAAATACTTGATGATACTGAAGCTCCAGTTATAACACTTATTGGAGTAAATGAAGTCTCCATAACAGTAGGAGACTCTTATTCTGACGCCGGTGCAACGGCAGAAGACAATGTTGATGAAAATGTAATTGTTACATCAACTGGCACTATAGATACTTCTACGGCAGGAAGTTACATAATAACGTATAGCGCTGTAGATTTAGCGGGAAATAATGCAACAGCAGTTACCCGAACAGTAATAGTTGAAGCAGAAGATATAAATGAATCCATTACAGATACTGTTGCTCCAACTATAACCCTAATTGGTGACAGTGAAGTCACCGTTATGATTGGAGATATTTACAGTGACGAAGGCGCGACAGCATCTGATAATATAGATCAAACGGTCGAAGTTATTAAATCAGGAAATGTAGAAATATTAACTGCCGGAAGTTATACACTAACTTACAATGCAGCTGATTCTGCCGGAAATAAAGCCACTCCCATCACTCGTACAGTCATTGTTATAGATTCAGATACTAATCCTCCTGTTATATCTTTAATTGGCAGTAACTCTATTTCTATAGAACTGGATGGAACATTTACTGATCCCGGTGCCACAGCAACAGATAATATTGATAATTCAGTAACCATAAATAAATCGGGATCCGTTGATACAACAACTGAAGGCGTTTATATAATTACATATAACGCTAAAGATGAAGCGGGAAATTCGGCCATCCCAGTAACACGAACTATCACTGTTAGTGCACCAACGGTGACTGCATTAAGAGGGGTGTTTGAGGACTCTCGTGTCATTGGGCTTAATTACGAAACACCGACTAGAAGTGGGATTACTAACGGACAGGGCGAATTTGAATGTCTACCGGGTGAATTTGTTAACTTTAGTCTTGCTGACATCCCTCTGGGATCATCAATCTGTGCAGCGCTTATATCTACCTTTGATATTGGAGATTCTTTAGATAAAGATGGAACAACTGGAGATTACATAGACATCAATATAGCTGCCCTCCTTCAAAGTCTAGACAATAACCAAAACCCAGCTGATGGATTTATAGACCTTACAGGGATGGTTGCTAGTACAACGACAGGGCTTACTCTTGAAGATATACAGGACGGTGTAACACAAGCTGAATTAGATACCATTACTGGCGAAATCGGAAAAGCAATCAGAGTTACTCCTGAAGAAGCTGTTAAGCACGCAACGATTAGCTCGAATAACTCTTTTGTTGAAGAAGACGGTGTTTTAAAATTAAATACCATTTTGACTCAAGATGATATCGATGCTGGATACTATCGAGTTCATAACAGGATTGGGCGTATCTTTGAGGCTGTTGAACCCACCTCAGAAAATCCTATCTTATCAATTGAAAGTGACTTAACTGCAATTTCTCATCAGGACCTTGATCAAGGTCGTTTGAGAAATAGTATTGTCCTACATAGTTTTCCAGAAACTCATTACTTTGGTATAGGAATCACATACAGAAATGATACCTTCAGTTTAAATTTTTATGTCGAAAGGTATGACTCTTTAGGATATGAAGAACTTGTCCCTGAAAAACTACCGTCATTTTATGATGTAACCATTGAAGAGGGTAAGACATATAACTTTAAACTTGAATACTTTATCGAAACTGAGGATGTTTATACATATGTTGATGGGGTAAAGATACTTACTTGGAATCTCAAAAACTCATCAAGAGTTACGACAGATCAAATATCTGATACTACAACGATAAGAACTTTTTCTGAAACAAGAGCGCAAAGTACTATAAACCCTTTAACTGGAGCAGGTAACATTGTAGGAGCAAATATCATTGGATCTGTAGATAATCTAATTGTTCATTTAGATGGTCAGGATATTTTAACAGATGATTTTAATGACAATGACTTCTCTAACCCTGATATTAACTATTCTGAAAGATTTTTAAGAGCTGGAACTATTACTCCACCTACCCCGACTTTTGAAACGTTAGGCTCTCATCCTACTGCATTAACAACACCTAATGGAGGCGAAGTATGGACATGGTACTCAACAGAGCAAGTTCAGTGGGATAATACTAAAATTACCGGAAATACGGTGGATTTATACATCTTACATGATGACCCTTCGGATCTTAATAATTTTTCAACAAGTACCGATTTACTCTCAAACAAAAACTGGTACAAGTTTGGTGAGGGCATCTCAAATAATGGAAATTATTCAATAAACCCAGTGGATCTTAATGGATCAGGTGATGCCTATATAGTACTGATAGTATCTAGCTCAAATCCTGAAATGTGGGATGTCAGTGATCAAACTTTCACTTTGCAATATGCTCCACCAACTTTTGAAACGCTTGGCTCCAATCCTTCAGCCTTGATTTCACCTAATGGTGGTGAAGAATGGAAATGGGGTGAAATTGAAAATATTGTATGGGATAACATTGCAATTACTGGCAATACGGTAGATCTATATATATTATTTGATGATCCATCCAATCTACATGACTTTTCAACAAGTAGCGATTTACTTGCAAACAAAAACTGGTGGAAGTTTGGTGAGACTATATCAAATACTGGTAGTTATTCAATAGATCCAAAGACTCTTGGTGCACACAGCGGACAATATGTAATAATGATTGTTTCAAACTCAAATCCTGAAAAATGGGATTTGAATAATGCTTTTTTTACAATTCTGTTACCTGATTTAACGCCAGAATTATTAACTCAGGGAGCTTGGTATAGTGTTGATGATCAAGGTGAATGCCATTCAAAAAATACCTATAATTATGACGGAACAGGAAATGCTGAAAATCTTGATGAGAATGGTTTTAATTCAATTCAGCCATTTACTTATACTATAGCCGATATGAAAATTTTGACTGTTGATATAAATATCAATAGTCAAATTGAATCTGTTCACTATGAACTTATTGGTGTGAATGACAATTATTTGAACTACTTTAGGACAGATTCAATTGGCTCTCAGTTTATAATATCATTTTCGAGTTATTCTGAAGCTATTAACTTTTCAGAATCCCTTGGCAATACTGGTTGTGTTAATGTAATTCCAGAATAAATGATTCTACAACCAGCAAAAATTAAGCCACTATTAAGTGGCTTAATTTTTAGAAATTGAAGACACACATGAAGAACAAAAAAATGATTCTTTCGGAGCAATAAATTATTAAGAGCCCGCAACCACCATGCCTTCCACAAGAATAGAACCTGTTTGCGTTCCGCCACGTAAATCAACATCGCTACCGACCGCAACAATATTCTGGAACATATCTTTGAGGTTACCCGCGACTGTCACTTCTTCGACGGCAAACTGAATCTCACCATTCTCCACCCAGAAGCCTGCTGCTCCGCGTGAATAATCACCCGTGATATTATTCACGCCACTACCGATTAGCTCAGTCACAAACAAACCTGTTCCGAGCATTTTCAATAGTTCTTCGAAATCCTGACCTGTCGAATCGATGGTTAAGTTATGGGTGCCACCTGAATTCGCGGTACTTTTTAAGCCTAGTTGACGCGCTGAGTAACTGCTCATGATGTAGTTTTGAACAATACCATCGACAACTAAATCGCGATTACTCGTGGCTACGCCTTCTTTATCAAAATAACCACTGCCGAATCCGCGCTTGATGTGTGGCTGTTCGTGCAAATGGATAAAATCTGGGAATACTTTTTCACCAATACTATCGAGTAAAAAAGTTGATTTACGGTATTGTGCGCCGCCGGCTATTGCCCCCGTGAAATGACCAATCAGGCTGCGAGCAGTTTCTGGCGAATACAGTACATTAGTTTCCCGGGTACTGATCTGCTTACTCATTAAACGTGCCAGAGTTTTTTCTGCCGCTTTTTTGCCTACTTCTTGTGCTGATTGTAGTTCGGTATTCACCCGCGAGGTGCTATACCAGTAATCACGCTGCATTGCGTCATCGCCCACTTCCTGACCGATTACCGAGCAACTTAAGGTATGTCGACTGGAAGGGGTTGTGCCCATAAAGCCATGCGAATTAGCAATCACACCAATTCCACTGTATGTGCTGAGTGCGCCGCCATCTGAATTGATAATACGTGGATCATGCGCAAATGCCGCTGCTTCACATTCCTTAGCTACTTCAATCGCTTTTTCTGCGGTTAAATCCCAAGGGTGGTATAAATCCAGATCATTAGCATCCGTTGCCATCATATCGGCATCGGCTAGACCGGTGTATTTATCTTCTTCGGTATATTTTGCGATGTTACAAGCCGCTTTTACTGTGTCTTCAATCGCTGCTGGTGATAAATCACCAGTACTCGCTGAGCCAGTATGTTTACCGATATATACCGATAAATTCAAACCCTGATCGCGGTGATATTCGAGTTTATCGACATTCGCTTTATGAATTTCTACGGATAAACCTGCGCCTTTATTCAGGCTCAGCTCTGCATCTGTCGCGCCGTATTTTTTCGCTAATTTTAAAACGGTTTCTGCTGTTTCTTGTAGAAACGCTTCATCTTGTTTGATGTTGTTATTTGCCATATCTAGTTTATCCCCGGACTAAGCGTCCGTGCCCCCTACTGTCAATCCATCAATCTTCAAGGTTGGCTGCCCAACACCAACTGGCACGCTTTGACCGCCTTTGCCACAAACGCCTACGCCTCTGTCGAGTTCTAGATCGTTACCAATCATGCTGACTTTAGTCAGTACATCTGGACCGTTACCAATCAAGGTTGCACCTTTTACGGGGCGAGTCACTTTTCCATTTTCAATCAAATACGCTTCAGAAGCTGAGAATACAAATTTACCAGAGGTGATATCGACCTGACCTCCCCCGAAATTCACGGCATATAGGCCTTTCTTTACCGAAGCAATAATCTCTTCAGGATCATCATTGCCAGGCAACATATAGGTGTTTGTCATACGCGGCATGGGTAAATGCGCATAAGATTCACGACGACCGTTACCGGTTGATTCAACCCCCATC
Source organism: uncultured Cocleimonas sp. (assembly GCF_947495625.1). GTDB lineage: Bacteria > Pseudomonadota > Gammaproteobacteria > Thiotrichales > Thiotrichaceae > Cocleimonas. The sequence continues at coordinate 96,029 of NZ_CANLZW010000016.1, read as the reverse complement.
AATCTCGCATTGAGCTTGTCTTGCATATAGCCTTTCAACACGCCGTTTTCGATTAAGGTTGTGCAATTTGTTTTAGTGCCTTCATCGTCGATACTTAAGGAGCCACGACGATTTTCAATGGTTCCGTCATCCACCACGGTTACCCCTTTTGAAGCAACGGTTTCGCCAATACGCCCGCTAAATGCTGAGGTACCTTTGCGATTGAAGTCGCCTTCTAAACCGTGCCCGATCGCTTCATGCAGAAGAATTCCAGGCCAACCTGAGCCTAATACAACGGTTTGTGCCCCTGCTGGTGCATCAACAGCATCCAGATTAACCAGTGCTAACCTAACTGCTTCATCAGCGTATTCTCGAATACGATCAGCCTGTGTGAAGTAATCAAACCCAAATCGACCACCGCCACCCGTGCCAGCTGATTCACGTTTACCGTCCTTTTCTACAATGACGGTAATATTCATTCTCACTAATGGACGAATATCTGCATTGAGATGCCCTTCGTTATCGGCCACTAATATGTGTTCATGGACACCCGCAATATTCGCGATAACCTGAGTTACGTATTGGCTTGCAGCTCTAGCTGATTTATCGGCCAGTCGTAGCAATGCTATTTTTTCATCTTCCGACATTGCAGCCAATGGATTATCAACGCCATACAGTGCAGTCACTGATTTATTTTCACGCGCCTGCCATGCTTTAGTTTGTGAAGATGTGCCAGAGCGACCAATAGCGGCAGCCGCTTTAGCTGATTCGGTTAGTGCTTCCAAGGTAATTTCATCTGAGTAAGCAAAACCGGTTTGCTCGCCGACCACCATGCGTACACCCACACCTTGATCGATACTGTATGAACCGTTTTTGATGATGCCTTCTTCCAGCACCCACGATTCAAAGCGGTTTGATTGAAAATAAAGATCGGCTAAATCGGCACCTTTCAAATGGGAAAAGACATTCTCAAGATTTGATTCTGTCAGCCCAGAGGGCTCTAGTAAATGCTGTTTAGCTTGGTCTAGAATGGATGAACTCATATATACAATGCTCTTTATACGGTTTTGGGTATTTATAAACACACCCCCCTACTTTTAGGCCTTTTTTATTTAGGACTTATGTGGGGTGTATCAAAATCTGAGTCTTAAGCCAGTAATTTAATAACTGACTTTAATAATTTTTTAGTCATAACAACGTAGATAATATCTGTTAGCAATACTATCTATTAGTAACAATATCTATTAGTAACAGAAACGAAAGGGTTTAGCGTTTAGATCAGCTTAGTGTGTTTTAGCACAGGAAAACTATCGCGCACTTTTTTCTGTGCTTCCAAGTCTATATTAATGGTGATGATTCCCGGGCCTTTCAAGCGCAAACCGTGAACTTGCCCCAAATAATCAACCGCCATGGTATTTCCATAAGTATGACGACCGTTGACATGATAACCACCTTGAGCGGGTGCGATAACATAACACTGGTTCTCGATAGCACGAGCTTTGATTAATGGCTCCCAGTGAATCTTGCCCGTTGTTTTGGTGAAGGCTGAAGGAATAAGAAATATTTCCGCACCTTGTTTAACCATCTCACGATATAAAATGGGGAAACGTAAATCATAACAAATCGACATACCAATTTTGCCGAAAGGCGTATCGACAACGACGATATCTTTGCCGTGTTCGAAGGTATCGCTTTCTCTGTAATGTTCTTGTGCTTTTTTATCTTCACAGGCGATATCGACATCGAATAGATGAATTTTGTTATAACGCGCGACTGCCTCACCCTTATCATTAAACATGATAGAGGCCGCACTGACTTTTTCTGACTCGTCTTGTTTTAAAGGAATAGAACCAGCAACAATCCATACTTTATTATCAATCGCACATTGACGCATCGTATCTTGAATCGGTCCCTTGCCATACTCTTCGGCGAGGTCAATATTCTCCGATTCGTGCATTGCCATTAAAGCAAAACTCTCAGGCAAAACAACCATTTGTGCGCTTTTCTTGGCTGCTTCTCGAATCAGTCGAGTGGCTTCCATTAGGTTCGCTTTTATTTGTGGCCCTGAAGCCATTTGTACAGCTGCTATTTTAGTTAACAAATATTTTTCCCTTGCAGGTTCCTTTATGGTTTTTGAGCAAATTTATTTAGTTTGAATTGGTTTGACTTAGCTTTCTATAACGTTTCCTATAACACTTTCTAGTGTGTTTAAGTGCGTATAGTACAGAAAATGATAATGCTTAAGTCACCCCCCTACTTTTGAGGGGTTTTTCAAATGTTTTCAACACATTAAAATCTAACTAATTTATCAATCCAGAAACGCAAGAATCTCTTTCTCTATATCCTGTTTATCAATAACGGTGCTTTGAGTGACTTCTTTATCAAATAGACTGCTAATCATTTCAGGAATAGCGATATTGGCTTTGCTAGCAATTGCCTGTAGTGCTTCTTTATCACTTCCACCGTCTTCGCCTGTCAACGCATTCGCAATTGTTGGGGAAAATTTAGTCCATTCTGCAGTTGAATAAACAATCGTTTTTAAAGGCTTATCGCGACAGGTATCGTACGTTTTAAAACAAGTCGCCGTATGAGGATCCATTAAGTAACCTCCCTCAAAGGCCTGCTTTATGTATTCCTGACCTTCTTCATTCGTACAGAAATCAGCGGAAAATACCTTTTGAATTTCAGCCAGTTCACTAGGGATCAACGCATAACGTTTATCTGTATCCAGATCTGACATTAGTTCTTTAGTACGCTCACTGCCAAATAAATCAAATAGGATACGTTCAACGTTCGATGACTTCAAAATATCCATCGCTGGTGAGCTTGTAGGTATCACAGATGAATCACTAATATCGTAAATACCTTCATTAATTAAATGCGTTAACACATTGTTTTGATTAGAGGCAATGAGAATTTTTTCAACGGGTAATCCCATTCGCATCGCGTAATAACCACCCAGTGCATTACCGAAGTTTCCGCTTGGTACGTTAAGATAAACCTTATCACCCAGTTCAATTGCACCCTGTCTAACTAGTTCTAAATAACTGTGAATATGGTACATCAACTGGAAGATAATACGACCAAAGTTGACTGAATTCGCCGCAGATAAAGAGATGTTCTTTTCTTTCAATTTGGCATTGAATGATTCAGAACTAAGCAATAGCTTTAATGCAGATTGTGCATCGTCAAAGTCACCATGTATTCCGATGACTTTGAGGTTTTCTGCATCTTCAGTCACCATTTGCAGACGTTGAACATCAGAAGTGCCACCATCAGGATATAAACACGCTACACGCACATTTTTACGATTCTTAAAGGTTTCTAGTGCTGCTGGGCCAGTATCACCACTGGTCGCTGCAAGAATCAGATATTCTTCATCACGCTTTTGCGCAATGGACGAAAGCACCACACCAAACGGTTGCAATGCCATGTCTTTAAAAGCACGGGTTGGGCCGTGATAAAGCTCACTCACATAAAGGTCATCTTTAACCTTCACTAATGGTGCAGGATTTTCGCTATTATCGAACTCATCATACAGATTCAATGCCGTTTCAATATCTGACTGATCAATATCGACATTAAACGCAGCCAGAATGTCACGCGCTAACGCTTTATAGTCTTTGTCCAGATGACTTTGTAAAAAATCAGTGCCAAGATCAGGTAAAGACTCAGGTGAATAAATCCCACCAAAAGATGACATTGGGCCGAGGATAGCTTCTGAGAAGCTCACTTCAGTGGCTCTTGTTCCATCATTTCCGCGTGTTTCTATAAATTTCATGCTGAGTTTTCTTCCTGTTTAAACGTATTTATATATTCTTTCTAACTATCTGATTAGCAATAGTATTACTAATCAGATATGGTTAAATCTAGCTGAGTGATTCAACACGAATTCTGGTTGCTTCACCATTGATCACATCCAGTGCAGCAATCTGCTCTAGCGCACTATTCATATTGCCTTCATTGACCACATGCGTCAGCAAAATAATATCAACGTCTGTTTCACCTTGTCTTGGCTCTTTCTGGATAAATGCTTCTATGCTGATTCCCTGTTGACCTAAAACACGCGTCACTTCAGCGAGAACGCCAGCCTCATTCTTGGCAGACATGCGTAAGTAATAAGCCGTTTCAATATCATCCATACCAACGACAGGCGTGTCGGATAAAGCATCTGGCTGGAATGCCAGGTGAGGTACTCTGTTCTCAGGATCAGTCGTTAAAGCACGAGTGACATCTACGATATCAGCAATTACAGCTGATGCTGTTGCCTCATCACCTGCACCTGCACCGTAATAAAGCGTTGCACCCACAGCATCGCCTTTCACAAGCACTGCATTCATTACGCCATCAACATTTGCGATTAAACGTCTTTCCGGTATGAGTGTTGGATGCACACGTTGCTCGATGCCTTTGTCTGTACGTTTTGCAACACCAAGATGTTTGATGCGGTAACCGAGCTCTTCTGCATAAGCCACGTCTTCCTGAGTTATCTTGGAGATACCTTCGGTATAGGTTTTATCAAACTGCAGTGGAATACCAAATGCGATTGATGAAAGGATACTCAATTTATGCGCAGCATCAATCCCTTCGACATCAAAGGTCGGATCCGCTTCGGCATAACCGAGTGCCTGAGCTTCGGCTAACACATCATCAAAATCTCTGCCTTTGTCACGCATTTCAGTCAGAATGAAGTTACCTGTTCCGTTAATGATTCCCGCCAGCCATTCAACGCTGTTTGCAGATAAACCTTCACGCAATGCTTTGATGATTGGGATACCACCAGCTACTGCAGGTTCGAATGCAACGACTAAGCCTTTCTCTTGTGCTTTAGCGAAGATTTCATCGCCGTGAATGGCAATTAATGCTTTATTCGCTGTGACCACATGCTTGCCGTTTTCCAGGGCTTGCATCACAAGCTCTTTAGCCGGTGAATATCCACCAATTAGCTCAACCACGATATCGATATCTGGGTCGTTTACAACTTCGTAAGCATCTTTGGTTAAACGGATATTCTCTACGCCTAATTCAGCTGCGCGTTCTGGTTCTAGGGTTGCAATAAAGTCGATTTCAATTCCGCGTCCAGCGCGTCTTGCGATTTCTTTTGCGTTTCTTTTTAGAACAGTCGCTGTACCGCCACCCACTGTTCCTAATCCCAATAATCCAACCTTTACCGCTTTCATTAGTTACCTTCATTTCGTGTCAATAATTAGACGCAGAACATTACAGTTGTGTACCTTGACTGTCAATCAGCATTCACTATGATAGGGTTAGGTTTTCCTGATATTTACAGCCTTTATTTAAGCTGTAAATATTACCATTTACTTAGCGATTAATTGACTCATCAATGCAACTATGAAATTTGCCGAAGATCACAATAGCTCACGCTATAAAATCAGTGCTTACGATAACGATTCTATTGCTATCAATGGCGAACCTTATATGCGTTCGCTAGTATTATCTCCCATGGAATTAATTGCAGACTGGGCACCTCAACGCTATTCAGACTTAACAGCTGATCACCTTGAAGCGTTTTATCGTTTGAATGCAGAAATTATTATTCTGGGAACGGGCAATACCCAGATTTTTCCATCCGCCGACATTCTACGACGATTAGCCGAGGGTAAAATCGGTTATGAAGTGATGGATACTCAAGCAGCCTGCCGTACTTTTAATATTTTAATGGCAGAAGGCAGAAACGTAGTAGCTGGACTGTTTCTTGATTAACTAAACTTTAAATAAAATAACTGGCTTAAAATAATCAATCTAAAGCTATCCCATTATTCCACCCCCCTACTTTGGACGACTTTTTATTTTATCATTGTCTCACTGTTGCGCATTGAAAGTGTAAATAGAACCGATTCAAATCTGTGAGTCTTTATAGATACTCAATTTTTAGACAAAAAAAAGCATGCCTATAAAGACATGCTTTAATTTACAACAAGTTACGTTTCATTGTGCGATCTTCACCTCAACACGTCGTGCTTCATTACGGGTACCCGAACCAACAGTTTGTGTCGGTTTAGCAACGATTATTTGATCGGCTGAGATACCCGCACGCTTCAGAGCAACCACAACAGCTTCTGCTCTTTTTAATGACAGAATCTGGTTCAGCTCAAGGTTACCCGTAGCATCATGAAAACCTGAAACCAGTACCTTTGAGCCGTCATTATCTTTTAAATAGTCGATAATTCCAGACAACGTTTTAGTTGTATTTGCAGGTCTCGATGCACTATTAATCCTAAAATAAAGCTTAGCCGTATCAGGCAAATCACCTGCTGGAGCTTGCATCATTTTTGGTTTAGCGCTCTCCAGTTCCTTAATGCGTGAACGTAATCCCGGAATAAGCTTGTTTTCGATCTCAAGGAAATTAACTTTATTTAATAGCTTGGGGTTGTCCACTTCTTTAGTCACGGTCACGGGCTCGATACTTTCAAGTGCCGCAATCTTGGCTTTAAGTCCGGCTATTAGACCATTCTCTTTTTCCAGTTCAGCGAGACGTGCAGCTAATTCAGGATCTTCTTTCTTAATCGTTATCGGATCAATGTTTTCCAAGGCTGTGATCTTAGCTTTTAAACCGGGAATTAAACCATTCTCCTTTTCTAAAGCTTCAATACGTTTCGCTAACTCAGGATTTTCTTTACCGCCGGTAATTGGGTTTATCCCTTCTAAAGCGGTGATTTTAGCTTTCAAACCAGGAATTAAAGCATTCTCCTTTTCCAGCTTGGCTAAACGCTCAGAGAACTCTGGGCTCGCTTTGTTAACTGTTAATGGGCTAATACCTTCAAGCGCGGTAATTTTTGCACGTAAGCCTTCAATCAAGCCGTTTTCTTTTTCAAGCTTAGCCAGACGTTCAGTGAGTTGTGCATCAATCGCATCTGCTTTTTTGATCACAATTGGATCAATTTTCTCGAGTGCGCCAATTTTCGCCTTTAAACCAGGAATTAAGCCATTCTCTGTTTCGAGTAGACCAATTTTCTTCAACAGTTCTGGATTATCAACTTCTTTGGTGACAACTTTGGGTGGCATAGCCTCAAGTTCAGCTATTTTAGCTTTTAGCTCTGCAACCATGCCGGTTTCTTTTTCCTTAGCTTTTTCGAGATCAGCAATTTGAGTGAGTAACACAGGGTTGTCTATGATTTTTTCTTTTTCTACAACTTTTTCAACGATAGTAGGGGGAACTTCGCAGTTTCGACCACCGGGGCCATAACCTAATGCCCACAGTAGCAAAAGCAATAAGAATAAAATAACAGCAATGACGCCCCATATTTTACGAAAACCAGGCCAGTTAGATGATATTTGTGAATTATTACTCATGATTATTGCCCTCCATCCAATTCATCTTGCCACTTCTTTAAAGCGTCCCATCTATTCTCCGCAGCCATTTTGGCTTGGTCTGGCCATGTGCCAGGTTTTGCCAGCTTATATCTTGGGCCAGCATCGTCGAGAATTTTCTGGATATCATCTACTGATGTTGTTGCCAAAGCAGCGTAGTAGTGAATATCGGCAGCATGGATTAAGTCGTTTATTTTTGGTCCGACTCCTTCAACAATAGTAAAATCGTCTTGTCCGTTCTTTTGTTTTACTCTAAAACCCGCTTTTTTTGCAGCATCCAGATCAACCGTTGAACCTTGTGAAGATGATGGCTTAGTCACAGGAGTTGAAACAGAAGATGGCGTAGAAGCAGCTGGAGTTGCGGCAGTTGTAGATGTACTCGCTACACCGTAGGTATTTGTATTGCCTGAGGAAGCTGGAGCTGTTGATGCGTTGCTTTTAAGCGCACGAATTTCAGCTTCAAGCTCGCTTATTCTCTTTAAATGTTCAGGATTATCTACTTCGACTATTTTTTCAGACTTAACAACTTTATCTACCGTTACTTCTCTCGTTTTAGATCGTGCTGATTCTAGACTTGCAACTTGAGACTGTAGTCCCGCTATTTGGCTATTTTCACTTTCTAGTTTACTGATAAGCGATAAATGTTTTGGATTATCTACAACTCTCTCAACTTGTTTTTCTACAATTTTTTCAACAGGTGGTTCACCGTGCTTAAGTCGTTTAGCTAACCAGCCGGCGAGTAACCATCCAATCAAAGCACCAGCCAGATATGGCCATAGCTGACATAAGAATAAAGTCATATGTATTGCTCCTAACAGTAAGTAAAAAGTGAAGGTTTAAATTTTAAACAAAAGGTAAAAATGCCAAACAACATTCCCTCATTAACTCTAGTAGTATCAAAGATATAGATAGTTCATAGCAGGCATTTAAAGTCTAAGATTCAAATTTATTTCGGTGCAGGTGGCGGCATTTCGTCAAACGTTTTTATGCTCTCATCCATGCAGTCCCAGACTGGTTTCTTTTTATTATAAACAATGACTTGTGGCTTAAACCAAGAACTATTATCAACACAACCAACGGCAATACTAATGATTGCTGGCGCAGAAGTATTCGTACCAAACAACCTGCTACCGCAATCAGGACAAAAATGACGTGTTAACTGCGCACCATCATCTGCCGTTGTTGTGTAGGAGCTTGTTTGCCCTGCAATTTTGACATCTTCTTTCTTGAAGAAAGCGAGAGACATATGCCCTGTGCCTGTAGAGCGTCGACAGTGATCACAATGACATTGCGCCATTCGTGCCGGTTCGTTTGCCAAGGTATACGTAACTTTTCCACATAAGCAGCCGCCGCTTGCAAAGGATTGTTCGCTCATATTTTTCTCTCTTTCTATATTAAATAGTAAAGAGTATAGAAGTTAATCTGGACTACAGCATGAAGAACCGATAATTTGTGCTTGAGGACAAGGATAATCACCATAACTACAGTAAACACAACACTCACCTTTTTTGGTTTTAATCACCTCTTTGCATTCAGCACAACGAAAACTAGATTGATACGTATTCTCGGGCATTTGTTCTTGAAATTTATGGTTACAATTAGGGCAAGTTAGTATTGAATCAATTATCATAGCCATACATTAACACGATTTTTCATTTAGCTAACGACATTCAGACCTCCATATATGAACTTGAATACCAACAATAAAAAAAGAAGAAAATACCCCTTTAAGCGTCAGTTAAATAGAAAAGTCAGACGTATTGTCTTTATATTAGTGGCCGCTGCAATTGCAACTGGCATCAATTATTACAACACCAATTTTAAAGACTCCGATAATTCACACGTCGAACTCAGTGAAAATCAAAATAGTTCTGGTTTACAAAAAGATCAACTGTTCAGCAATAAGCACCAGACTCAGGTACTCGCACAACTTGAAAAGGCAAAAGATCAAACTAACTCACGATTCTGGGTTGGGTTAAATGCAACTGTCATCAAACTATTAAAAGATGATTTAACAGGCAGCCGTCACCAGAAATTCTTAATCAAAGTAGAAAATGGTATGACTCTATTGGTTTCTCATAATATTGATCTTGCACCACGCGTTCCGATTAAACAGAATGATCAAATCAGCTTACAAGGTCGTTATGAATGGAATAACCGTGGCGGAGTGATTCATTGGACTCACCACGACCCCAAAGGTAAAAAGGCTGGAGGCTGGATCTCTGTTAATGGTAAAAAATATAAATAATTCAATAGCTCAACCGATTCATTTAAAGCCACATCAAGTAAACGACTATGCCTGACCTTATAACTAATTTATCTGTCTTGTTAGATAATCTCCATCTCCCTACTAATTCTAGTGAACTTGAACAAGCTCAACGAATTTTTCATGGTAGAGGGCATGCCTATGAAGGTTTACATCATGTAACGATTGACTGGTTACCACCGATTATTTTGATTACCCTGTTTGCCAAGGAATCAACAACTGCTATAGACGAATTAGCTGCAGAACTTAGAAAAAAGCTTCCAGATGCAAAAAAGGTATTGTTGCAGCACCGTTATTTATCGCATGGACCTATAGACGAGATTTACAGTGATGATCCATCTAACCCCGTGCAAAGACTGGAAGTTTTAGAAGGTAATTTAAAATTCCAGATAACTTTAGGAAAAGCGAGAAATACTGGCTTATTTCTAGATATGAGGAATGGCCGTCAATGGGTTAAGCAACACAGCCATGGCAAACGTATTCTGAATTTATTTTCGTATACCTGCGGTTTTTCTGTCGCTGCAATCGAAGGCCGTGCAAAGTCCGTATTGAATATTGATATGAGCAGTGCTGCATTGAATATCGGCCGAACTAACCATCGACTCAATAACCATGATCTGGATAATGTACGCTTCCAGAAACTGGATATCTTTAAATCTTTCAGCAGAATAAGAAAATATAGCCCTTATGACTTATTGATTTGCGATCCTCCAACCATACAAAAAGGAAGTGTCGATATCGCAAAAGACTACGCTAAGATTATTCGTCGACTGGATAGCTTTATGGATTTTGATAGCCAATTGATGATGTGCATCAATGCGACTCAAATTGAAGGAGAGAGCAGCAAGGAATTCTTGCTCAGCAAGATGGAAGAGTTTGCGCCAAATTACCAATTGATCGAGGAAATCAAACCGCCAACGGTTTATAAAGAAACACAAGGAAGAGGCGTTAAAATACTGATCTATAGGCGATTTTCATAATAAAAACAGGTAATTTACACCCCCCTACTTTGAGGGCTTTTTTTTAACTGTAAATGCTAATTGGAAAAAACTCGGTGACTATAATCGCAGGATGACCATTAACCCGAATACGGTAACTTCGAGCGATTATTTCACCTTGAAGTTGATTGGTTAGTGCGTCTTCAGCAGGGGCAGATTTTATATAATTAACATCGAAAATATCTCTGTAGGTTTCCACACCCTGCTCTCTTAACAGTTCACCTATACCTATTTCACCCTCTTCTAAACGTTTACCGATGTGCTCTGGCAAATGCTTTAAAGATACGGTGGATCTGGCTGCAGCAAATATTTGGCCACTATGGTCACCTTTTAAATACACTTCACGTTGCAATACTTTATCCCCTGCATTTACCTCCAAACCATCAACTTTATGGCTTAGAATTTTCAAAGTATTGTTTAAAGGAGTGATGCTAATAGGTTCCCAAAACCAGGCTTCAAGCGATTTGGTTACAGTCCCATCTGTGACCAGCATAGTCCTTAAAAATGGTGACATATTATTAAGATCAAGGTCAGGTCCAATGTCTGATTTAATCATTGAATCAGCGGTATAGCCACAGCTTTTAAAGTAAGAATTCTTTGTCATTATTATTTATTGCTGCTTCCAAAGCCCTGTTAAGGAGATAAAACGATTACCCATTTTTTTAAAGTTTTTGACATTCTTTGAGGTTGGCCAAGAATCGTAATTGCCACTGAGATTTTCAGTACTGGTGGGTAAAAGCTGCTTTTGATCCGTTTTTATCCACTTCAAGGTTAATCTGATACCTTCTTGAAACAACAAACAATTATTAAAAAACAACGATTTGGTTTTATCGACATCATACGCACGCTGCATGAGTATTTCCCCTGAATCAAATGTTTCTGCCATCCTGTGTACAGTAACCCCAATCGTTTTTTGCTCATCGTTCATCGCGAAGAACACCGGATCAACACCTTGATATTTGGGAAGTAATGAAGGATGTATATTGATACATTGAATAGAGTCTAATGCTAATACATCTTTTTTTATTAATTGATTGAAATGACTGCCCAATAAAAAATCTGGTGTCACCGATCTTATAAATTCAATAGAGTCTATAGAATTAATGTCTTTGGTATCGTGAACGGGAATATTATGTAATTTAGCCAATCGATGTACATCTCGTAATGGCCATTTCTGGAACAAGAAAAGGGGCTGCAACGCTTTAAATGCATCGGTCACCATAAAAAGATAACTCGAGTAACGTAAGCCCGATGTTTTTATTAGTTTAAGCGCACCACTTAAATGCCCATATTTAGTACTTAAAACACGGGTAGAGTTTATTACCCCGACTAGTTCTATATCATTATCTGCTATGAGCATTTCCATAACTTTGGAGGAATAAATGCTCGCATAGGTGCAAAAAATAATTCTTTTTTTAGCTTGAGCAGACGTACTCTCATTCTTTAATAGAACCATCGTCTATTAAAACTTACCCATTTCTTCAACGAGAATATCGATGGTCTGTTCTATTTGCTCTTCAGTATGAGAAGAACAGATAAAGAAACGTAGGCGCGCCATACCTTCTTGCACTGCAGGATAAAAAATAGGTTGAACATTGATACCGCGTTCAAAACACGCATTAGCAAGTCTTCCAGCAGTTGCTGAGCTACCTGTTATGATAGGAATGACTGATAAACCCGCGCTCGACCCAACATTCAATCCTTTTTCTTTAGCTAATTTCAAAAATTGCTGACCACGAGCTTTGAGGCTTTCAACGCGCTCTGGTTCACGATCTAGTATTTTTAAAGCAGCAATTGCAGAAGCTGCTAGCGGTGGTGAAATTCCTACGCTGTATAAAAACCCGGGAGCTGAGTACTTAAGGTGTTCAACCAGTGCTTTTTCACCAGCGATATAACCCCCACAGCTTGCTAAGGTTTTACTGAGTGTGCCCATCCATAAATCAACTTCATGTCCGTCTACACCTTCCTGCTCTTGAAGTCCGTGACCTTTTTCACCCAGCACCCCCAAAGAATGAGCTTCATCTACCATCAAAAAAGCTTTGTGACGTTTTTTGATTTCTATAAAACGTTTCAGATCGGGATAATCACCATCCATGCTATAGATGCCTTCGATGACAATAAGTACACGTTCATAATTTTTACGTTGCTGGAATAGCAATTCATCCAGAGCTTGCCAATCATTATGAGGAAACGGTAGTCGAGTTGCGCCCGATAATTGACCACCTTGAACCACACTATTGTGAATCAAAGAATCATGTAAAATTAAATCTTTAGGACCAAACAAATAACCAATAGTGGTGACATTAGTCGCATGCCCACTGACAAAAACAATACAATCATCGACTTCGTATTTTTTCGCTAAGGCAATTTCCAATTCACGTTGAATAGGTCTTTCACCCGCCACAGGTCGACTCGCTGATGCAGAGGTACCATATTTGTCGATAGCTTGTTTTGCCGCTTCAGAAACCTCAGGGTGCCCACATAAATCCAGATAGTTGTAACTGGCAAAGTTAATATATTCATGACCATTGATAGTGGTCGTATTACCAGCAACACCTTCATGTTCTTTAAAGAAAGGACTGGGTACGCCTAGTTGTTTTCCGCCCGCTTCCAATATTCTGATTTGTTGATAACCAGGAAACATATCAAATCGACAAAATTCATCAGGTATCTTCGAATTTGATTGAAGTGACTTTCTTGTTCTTAACACATCGCCGTTCTGCATCTTGGCTTCTGTGACTTTCTTTAAGCGTTTTTCCAGCATTTTTTGTGCTAGTTGGTCTTTCACAGACCCGCTTAAACCGAACAAGTTACTCTTTTTAGTTTTTGACATCCGTTTACTTTACCACTGGTTAATGCTTCATTGCATCTTCGATAAGTTTCTTCGATAACTCTTCAGCTTCTTTCTCAGTCATATTTTCTGCATGACCGTGACGAGATGCTGCAACAGAAATACTTTCTTCATGTGTTGATTTATTATTAGCCAGATCTGAATCAGCGCCCATTGAGTCATCATCAGACTCAGATAATTGCTCGGTAATTCTTTCTGCAATTCGGAGAATATTAGCGCCTTCAGTCAACGCCATTACAGGCAATTTAACCCCAAAACGTTCTTCAATCGCTAACACGAGTTCCATACCCATTAACGAATCCATACCTAGATCAAAAATTGACCTCTCTACATCAAGTTTCTCTCTTGGCAGACGCAATATCTGTTCTATCTCATCAAGCAACAAATCTACAACAAGCTCTTGAATCTCCGCCTGCCCCAGATTTGCAATCAGCGTCTGAATATCTTCAAAATGGTCGCTTTCTGATGTTTTGACCATTCTTTTCAATTCATCATATTTTGGAGAGTTAGCAGCAGGCATTACACGTTGTATGACCCCCCAATCCAAATCTATAACTCCAACACCGACCTTATCGCTAAGTATTATTTTTTCTAACATTTTAAGCGCTTTATCTGAGTTTAGCGCTTCACCACCTAAACGTGATTGTAACGCTTCTTTAGTTTCCTCGTTTCGTGCTAAATAACCTACATCAGAGATCGCACCCCAGGCTACATAATTTGCAGCCAGGCCTAATGACTTTCTATACGCGGCTAAAGATTCGAGGTAACTATTTGCGGCAACATAGTTAGCCTGACCCGGATTACCGACATAAGTAGTGGCAGACGAATATAATACGAAGAAATCAAGATCAATGTCAGTTGTAGCCTTATGTAAATTCCAGCCACCCATTACTTTAGGCTGCATTACTGTAAGAAACTGTTCTTGAGACATATTTCGAATTAATCCATCATCCAAAACCATTGCTGCATGAACAACCCCTTTTAAAGGAGGTATATCTTGTTGAATCTCACACACTAATTTAGTTACAGACTTCATGTTAGTAACATCACAAGCACGAGTATAAATACTCACACCCTTAGCTTTAAGTGAGTCTAATATCGCTTTTGTTTCTTCATCTGTTTTGGAAACATTGGCACTTCTACTCACTAGTACTAACGATCTAGCACCCTTATCCACCAACCAACAAGCTGTTTTTAAACCAAAACCACTCAGTCCACCGGTCACTAAATAACTAGCTTTTGAATCACAGACTAATTCTTCATCTTTCATTGGTAATGGATGAATATCATCTTGAGATATCGAGTTACTATTTTCAAATGAAACAACAACCTTACCTATTTGTCTTGATTGTTGCATATAACGAAATGCATCTTCAATTCGAGTGGCTGGGAAAGCTCGGTAAGGCATAGGCCTTAAACTACCATCATCAAATAACTTCATCATTTCTTTAAAGAGACGATTAGCTAGCTTAGGTCTTTCTATCAGTAACTGATCTGCGTCGATGCCAAAATAGGAAATATTATTTCTAAACGGTCTTAACCCAACTTTACTATTCTCATAGAAGTCACGTTTTCCCAACTCAAGGAATCGACCAAATGGTTTTAATATTGACAGATTTCTTGTAATAGCCTCACCCGCCAGAGAGTTCAGTACTATATCAATACCCGAACCATTGGTTATTTCCATGATCTCATCAGCAAATGCTAGAGATCTGGAATCCATCACGTGGTCTGCACCTAGTAATCGAACAAAATCTCTCTTCTCATCACTGCCGGCTGTAGCAAAAATCTCAGCACCACAATATCTCGCGTATTGAATAGCAGCAATTCCCACTCCACCAGCAGCTCCATGGATCAGTATTTTTTCACCTGGTTCAATTTGTGCTAAATGCTTAAGCGCATAGTAAACAGTGAAAAAAGTAGTAGGTATTGTCGTTGCTTCTTCAAAACTCCAATCTTTGGGCTTATGGGTTATAGCGGTGGTTTGAGTAATGACTCTTGAGCTAAAACAAGCTGGAGCAAAACCAACGACTTCATCGCCCATATTGAACTCAGTAACAGCACTACCTATCTTCGTCACAACTCCAGAAACTTCCATTCCCAAGGTTGGACCAGCAAAACCGTTTTCTACTGCTTCATCAGAGAGAAGCCCCATTGCGTACATAACATCTCGAAAGTTAAGTCCTGCCGCATGCGGCTTTATTTGTATCTCATCAGCTCTACAGAAGTTTTCTGACAATTCTTGCCAAATTAAATTTTTGAGCTGACCTGGAGAACTAAACTTCAAACAGTAATCAATGTCTTTTTTCGTTTTCGCAGTTGTTGTTTTTATATTTTTCGCATTCTTTATCTTCTTAGTAACCGCTTTCGGACGTAGAACTGTACGTTTCATTCGCATTACATGACGTACGTTTTCATTAACAATGACTTCGTTTTCATTGTTATCAGTACTGACCAGCAATAGTTCATTCATAAGAACACGGCTAGTTATATCTAGATCAAATTTTCCCTGTAAATCAATAAGCTTGCAATCAAGATCTGGATGCTCATTCATGATGACTCTTCCAAGTCCCCACAATGGCGCTTGCGATGGATTCGTATCAAACAAAAAGTCCTGATTATCCTCTGCCAGTGTTGCACCACCAGAAGTTACAATTTTTAATTGAGGCATTTTTGTTACGCCAGACTTTTCTAAGCCTTTAACCAAATCTATTGTACTGCTACACCTTAAATTCTGAAGTCCAAGCTCTATATCTTCAACTTCACTAGATTCGGTTTCGTTATACCAACGTAAGCCCATCAAATGCACGATCACATCACAACTCACCTCTTGTTTCTTTAAGGTAGAAAGGATGTGATCAAAATGTTCTTCTTTTTCATTGTTGCTGGAATCAAAATTCAATGAAAAATGCATAGGACCCAGGCGTTTATAGGTTTCACCTGTTTCAACAAGAATGACTTGATGACCTGCTTTATTCAATTCTGTAATTACTGCATGCGATAATGAACTAGAGATTTCATCATCATCTTTCAAAATCATCCAGTTTTGAATTTCGTTTTCTTTGGTAGCTGTTTTTTCAATTGCTACAGTGTGATTATGATTTGCTATAACCATAAAGGCACCAACATCACCTGTAGCTTCAGGTTCAACTAACAACTCTACTTGATCAAAGCCTAAATCCTTCAAATCAGAACGCCAGGAATTAGCTGTCATAAGAAGCGGAGATGGTCTAGTCACATCAGAGGTGTGTATCCACCAATCAGCTTGCAAACCAAAAGTCATATCCATAAAACGGTCTGATTGTCTTTCTATCAACAACATAACCCCTTTAGGTGAAAGGACCTTTTTTATATTTTCTTGCGCTTTGGCGCAGTCATCTGATCTATATAAGGTATTGGCTGCAATGACTATGTCAAATTTAGCATCATTTAATAAACTGTTAGAAATATCCTGACTTAAGTCTATTTGTTGAGTATTTACAAAGTCCCAATCTTCTAATGAAAAATCCGCTTTTAATAGCAACTCTTCATCGTGATGTACGTATAGGTAATCACACTGCTCTTCTGGAAGAACAGGCAATATTTGCTGGCTGATTTCTGTATAGTTACCACCAATTTCTAAAACCCTAAGTCGTTTATTTGCAGGCCAGTCAGATACAATTTCACTTAAAATATCTCGTAGAGCTAGATTCATGCTCAAGTTACTAGGAGAAGCACCACTCCAATGTTCTTGAATACTACTTTTATTGGAAAATAACAAACTTTTAGCATCGATTTTATTCTGTAAAACATCTGCCAAATGTTTGCCGCATCGTCCTAATAGCATTAACTCTGGAAGATAAACAGGAGAGTCGCCAAGAACCGAAAGCCAAATATCCTCTGCTGAAGGTAAGTCACTTGATGCAACTAAAAGCCATTGCTCATTTTCAAAAGTAGCTAAATCATCCTCTACTAAAATCTCGAGTAAACGAGATAATAAAGGAAGCTTTACAGATTCAATATGAGCCTGTTCTGCTAATGATTGAAGAGTGAACTCATCTCCTTTTGGATTTAACGTTTGTATCGCTTGCCAAGCAAACATGGACACCATTAAATCAAATAATGGCAAAACTTCTTGATAATGCCTATCTCTTTGTAGAGTAGACTCATGATCTTTTAAAAACTCAACGGCATTACTGACTAACACAGCGGGCTCAGCAACCGGTGAAACAGAAGCAGAATCATTCAAAGGCATTAAGAATGGCTGGAATTCATAACACGCTGGTAATAAAGCTGCACTGCGCATCAGCTGAACACCTCTGAAACGGCAGTCTTTCAATTCAACCAAGACTGCCCCATCAGAATCCAGTAATAAATAATCAGCAACTACTGATTGAGGGCTTTGTTTAGTTACATTCACATGTAAATAAGATAGGTTTTCTATGGACGATGAATAGTAATAGAGTTTACCTATTTGAACAGGTATTAATGCTGCTTGATTTCCGTTTTCAATCTTATTAGAGAAGATATCTACCAGTACCTGAAAACCAGCATCAAGCAAAGCTGGATGCAATAAATATAAACTATTATCTATATTTAATTGGCTTTCGCTTTTAATTTTGGCCAAAGCACTCAGCGATGAAACCCATACTTCTTCTATTCCCTGAAAGGTTGGACCATAGCTCAAACCAACTGATTCAGTTAATTTGTAATGCCCTTTAGAAGAGATAGTATGATTAGAGTTTGTAACAAAACTATTTAGTGCATAGTTTTCCGGAACTTTCTTATTGGTTTTACCTAACAGTCTACCAACAACATTTTCTGACCATTGACTTTCACTGAGACGATCTCGACTACTAATAATGAAACTGCCATCTTTAGGAAACAATTTGAAAAGTAATGACTTACCATGATCTAAAACGATTGGGGCTCTGATTTCTAAGTTTTCTATTTCCCACTGTTTCTTTAGGCCATCATCCGTTGAAAACCATTCATTAGAAGCTGCTAAAGCCATCTCTACAAAAGCAGCAGCAGGCATCACTGCACCACCATCTACGACATGATCATTCAAATAAGATAAGATTTCGACATCTACTTGATTTTCCCAGCACGCTTCATGATTCTTTAAGCGATAGCCTAATAGAGGGTGCACTCGATCTCTATTTACAAGATCTGATCCTTCTGCTGTCAAAGAATACCAGTGCCTTTCTTTTTGCCAAGGGTAATGAGGCAAATCAACATATTGACTAACTTTTTTAGGAAAAATAACTATTTCATCCAAGTTACATCCAGCCAGATAACAGCTGTAGAGCGCACTTAATAAACCAGTTTTAGTTTCACTTTGACGCTTAATCGTTGTTAATGCCAGAGATGATACATCCTTAGCTCTGCTACACTCATTAACGTAAGTTCGAAGTACCGGATGAGGACCGATTTCAAGATAAACTTGATAACCTTCATCCAACATATTACCCATAGCACTGGAGAAAAGAACGGGCTTTCGAATATTCTCCCACCAATAATTTGCGTCTAGCTCTTCACCTTTGAATAAGTCTCCACTGACTGTAGAGAAAAATTCTATCTTGGTTTTCTGAGGCTTCAATTCTTTCAAAGAAGTCTGAATCTCATTTTTAACAGGGTCCATAGCACTGCTATGAAAGGCATAATCCAAATCGAGAATGCGGCAAAAAACATTATTCTGTTTTAAGTTACTTTCAATTAACTGTAGAGACTCCAAAGAGCCAGACAGCGTGACAGATTTGGGGCTATTGATACCCGCAATTGACACATCACTTTCAAGAAGTAGTTCTGATATTAATTCGTTAGCATCTGATTCACTAATAGCGACTGCAGCCATTCTACCCATGCCACTGGTTTTACCCTGTGCATGGCTTCTTCTATAGATAACTTCCGTTGCCTGAGCTAAATCCAGAGCTCCTGCCGCCCATGCTGCCGCTACTTCACCAACACTATGGCCAATAACAGCATCGGCTTTTAAGCCTTTTGATTCGAGAACTATTATTACACCAACTTGTAATGCAAATAGTAGAGGTTGAGCAACTTCTGTTAGATGAAGTCGTGAGTTTCCCTCAGAAGCCTTAAACTCATCAATTAAAGAAATATCATCATAAACATTAATCAGCTCATTAATTTTCAATACTGTTTCCAGGAAAAGAGGTTCTTTTTCTAATAATTCACACCCCATTCCTTGCCATTGTGATCCATTACCGGAAAACACAAGCGCAAGTTTCACACCACCGTCTTGATTCAAAGAGTTTTTGTTTTGAATCTCTACTTTTGTACCCGCTGTAGCGCCGGTATGAATTTCCCCTTGAGAATAAGCATGCAAACACTCGACAACTTCTTCTACGGTATCAGCATTTATCGCTAAGCCATGATCAAACTTCTGACGAGTTTTATAAGCCGAGTATGAAATATCATCAAAATCTTCACTCGCACTCTGTAATAAATCACGATACTGGCCGGCCATGGCTTTTAGTGCATTTTCACTTTTAGATGAAAGCAATAGAGGAGAATGTGCAGCGTGTTGCTCTTGTTTATTTGCAAGTGTTTTATTTTTAACTTTTTTTGTATTCTGAGAAGTTTTTATTTTCTCTTTCTTATATTCCTCAACAATAATATGCGCGTTTGCTCCACCAAAACCGAATGAATTAACACCCATCAATAACGGCTTTTTTCTTTCTCTTAATGGTGTAAACGAAGTAACAACGGATAATTTATCTGCTTCAAAATCTATATTAGGGTTAGGTATTTCAAAGTGTAAAGAAGGTGGTATTGCCCTGTTTTTTAAACTTAAAATTACTTTTAATAATCCAGCCATACCAGAAGCAGTTTCAAGATGCCCAAGATTCGTTTTAGCAGAACCAATAGGCAATGATTTTTTGCGAGGTCTTCCCAGTACTTTTGCCAGCGCTCCAGCTTCTAAGGGATCACCTACTGCCGTACCTGTTCCATGCGCTTCTAAATAACTAAGATCATTTGGATGAATTCCTGCACGGCTGTAAATCGTTTCTAATAAGCCAGCTTGCCCTTCAGTACTTGGCAATGTAATTCCATTTGTACGACCATCACTATTTATCGCCGTATCAACGATTACAGCATGTATAGGATCGCCATCAGCTTCTGCATCTTCCAAAGGTTTTAAAAATAAAACAGCAGAGCCTTCGGATCTTACGTAACCATCTCCAGTAGCATCGAAAGCACGACAGCGACCGCGAGGAGACAACATAGAAGCTTTTGAGAAACCGACAAAACCAAACGGATGAAGCAACATATTCACCCCGCCAGTTATAGCGGAAGGGGCATCACCATTCCAAATGGCGTTACATGCTTGATGAAGAGCGACTAAAGAAGAAGAACAGGCCGTATCTACGGAAACACTTGGTCCATGCAAATCGTAAATATAGGAAATTCTATTTGATGCAATACTGGCTGTATTACCTGTCATTGAATAAGGATCTAAAGAACTCAAATCATCCATACGTCGATGCGCATAATCGGTGCTCGCTATACCTATGTATACAGCACACTGTGTGCCAGCGAGAGACTGAGGAATTTGTTTACCATCTTCTAACGCTTCCCATGTTAATTCTAAAAGAAGACGTTGCTGAGGATCCATCTGTGCCGCTTCACGTGGGGATATCCCAAAGAAGGCAGCATCAAATTCATCTACTTGTGGCAGAACACCTGCGGCAAAAGTGTAACTTTTACCGGGTTCTTTTTTGTTTGGATGTTTGTAAAAGTCAGTTCCCCAACGTTCTGAACTAACTTCTGTGACGACATCTTTACCATTTTTCAACACATCCCAATAAGCATCTGGTGAAGAAGCTTCACCCGGGAAACGACAAGCCATACCGACAACGGCAATTTTCTTTTTTACTTCTGACAATGAACTATCCTTGAGGAGATCTCACATCCTAATTATGTGAGGGATTCTACATGATATTACACCTTTCGTGCATAGCTTCTGTCACTTAATTACAGGCTATGTTTATAACAGAAGAATCCAGAGTAACAATAAAAGCCGCACAAACTATTTTTCACTTAATTAATACCATATAAATAAAGCGTTAACTCATTAATTTCTATTTTGAATTATCATTGGTAAACGCCCTTTTGGCCTTAATGTCAGGCGACACTCATGCTCAACTTTTCTGTTCTCATCGAGTGACAAGCGAAATTTTTGAGCCAAAATAGCAATTGATAAAACGGATTCGATAATTCCGAAATTTTTCGCTAAACACACTCTGGGTCCCGCACTAAATGGGATATAGGTAAATTTAATTGGCTTCGGCGCATCGGGCATAAAACGTTCAGGTATAAAATGATCCGGCTTATCCCAATATTTTTTATGACGTTGAATTAACCATGGAACAATCAACATAATCGAACCCGGTGGTACTTTCTTACCTCGAATAATATCTCCTTCGAGTGCTTCTCTGGATAAAATTGGAACCGGAGGATACAAGCGCATGGTCTCATCGAGAATCGCGCGCGTATATTTTAGCTTATCAACATCCGCAAATTCAGGTGTTCTCCCTTGCAATACTTCATCTAACTCTGCGTGGAGCTTTTTTTCAACCTCAGGTGCTTGTGAAATTAGATACCAAGTCCATGCCAACACATTAGCAGTAGTTTCATGACCAGCCATAAATAAAACAATTAATTCATTACGAATTTGTTCCTTAGTCATGGTATCGATGCCACTTTCAGTCTGATTCGCCTTCAGCAGTTCGGCAACCAATGTCCCCTCATGACCACCTTCTTCGGCTTTCGCAATGATTGCATCGACAGCATTATGAATTGTTTTTGCTGCCTTACGTGCCTTGCCCACTTTAGCATTAACATTTGGCCACCAATCCGGCAATCCGAGAAAATTACTTAGTGCCATTTGCTTTACTACTGACTGATAAGCGGCAAAAGCATCAACCACAGCAGCACTATTTTCAGAGCCTAATTTTTCCCCAAACAAAGTTCTTGCGATGATTTCAGCAGTCAGCTTACCCATCTCTGTATGAACATTTACCTCTCCACCTTCAGGTACTTTCGCCCATTCTTCTGCCATCTCATGAATCGTCGAGGTCATCACCCGACTAAACATTTTGATATGCGCAGAATCAAAAAGTGGCATTTGAATTTTGCGCCTACTCGCCCAGGTATCACCATCACTAATAAATAAACCATCACCCAGTAAAGGCTCGAGCGCCCGTCTCATTTGAGGACTCTTACGCTCATAGTTTTCTTTCGCTTCTACAAATATATAACGCACTAGATCTGGAGAATTCGCAATAAAAATATTCTGCTTCAGAATTTTCCGATGCATAAACTCTACTTCGAATGATTCCTCATCCCAGACAGAGAGCAAGTCTTGTTGTGCATAGTAAAGCGCTTGAAACGGATTTATTTCTTTAGTATGACGCTTCGGGTATGGAGGTATGAAATCACTCATAAAATTTTATTCTAAGTTTGGAGAGCGGCATAATATTGCCAGCACAGGCATTAAACAAGAGACTTATATCAAATTTAATCGCTTCAACCGTTTGATTTTCACTAAGTCACACCCTACTTTGAGGCATTTTTTACACGTTTAAATTAGTAAGATGCAATTAAATCAGTGTGATTTATATCATGCCATTCGCTTTAACCATTGCAAACACTTCCCTCAAACCGGTGCCATTAGTACCTGAGATATAGACGGGATTCGCTTTACCATTAAATTTCTTTTTGTGTGAAGCATTCCCCTGGAATGGGTAGATATGATTTAATTTTTCGAAGGCATACCAGAAGGCTTTGCGAGTCAATTTATTATAATTGAGCTCTTGCGATAATCCTCTTTGCAAAAACAACGGTGACATCCCCAGATTTACAACTTCGACGCCCTCAGTTTTAAAAACCTCGATTGCCGCTAAAATAATCGTTGCGCTGGTGCCGTGTGGGACATTATCAGCGATACGATCAATATTGTGATAGTAGGCTACAATCATACCGTCTCGATAGATTGGATCAAAGGTGGCAAAAGCTATTAATTTATCATTTTGGTAAGCCCAGAAATAGCGTACATCTTTTTCGGTATCCGTTCTTAACGGCCGAACTAAAAAACTATATTCACTACCACCTTTATTTTTCAACCAATTTTCAGAAATCTGCGAAATCGCTTGTTGCTCTTCTGTAGCTGACATATCAGAAATATTTTTCTCTAAGACAGAAACACCTTCCCGCTTACATTTATTTTGCCATTGCCTTAGCTTTGCCCGCTGCTTACCTGCCAGACTAAAGTCTGAAACAGGTATCTCAGTTTCAATACCGAAAATATTTGTTTGATAGCCCGCCTCATTTAGCACTTCTGCAAAACTGCGAGACGCTTGAACAAAAATCACATCTGAAAATTTATAGATAAAAGCATCCAGCATTTTTCTGTAGTTGTCAGGATGACAGACGGGATTAGAAAGTACTATCTTTCGTTCTTTGCGAGACCAAAACCAATGCTTGAAATCGATATAGGCGATATAGCCAATATCCTCCATAACAAAATATTTCATGCAGGGCTCTAGGCTTGTATAAGCCATACAATGACTTCCATATTTTTCCAGATAGGGAATCAGTCTATTTTCACTAGGAGACAAGTTAATACTCTTTATTATTTCTATTTTTTAGCTATTCAGTAGCGGACAATAAATTAACTCAGGACAGTAATTAACTGCCCCAAGTACTTAGCCGACTTCTCTGCTATCTTCATCATCTGAATCAATGGTAGATGGGTGACCTATTAGCGTCAGAGGAGCAAGTTCTTGTAACGCACGCTCATACACTCTTCGTTTAAAGTATACGACCTCTTTTGCGGGTAGCCAATAATTAACCCAACGCCAGCCATCAAACTCAGGCACGTCACATGCCTCCAAATCAACCGAAGAATCATCACAGGTAAGTTTTAACAGGAACCAACGCTGCTTCTGACCAATACACACTTTTCCATTATTACAACGACGAACCATTTTATTGGGAAGGCGATAACGCAACCAGTCTTGAGTAGAGCCTACTACCTCAACATGTTTCTCACGCAAACCTGTTTCCTCATGCAATTCTCTAAACATCGCTTCAAGTGGTGTCTCACCTTCATCTATACCACCTTGTGGAAACTGCCAGGATGTCTGGCCAATTCTTTTTCCCCAAAATACTTCACCATCGCAATTAGATAGAATGATACCAACATTGGCTCGAAAGCCGTCATCATCAATCACGATATTCTCCAAAACTATTAATTAAGTCGATTCTTCCACATCGGCAGTGAATCAGCAAATTTTTAGCGATACAATAAGGGAATTAATATTTAATAAGCAGGAAACAGCATGGCACTAGCATTATTCGATTTAGACAATACTCTTCTAGATGGAGACAGCGATTATGAATGGGGTAATTTTTTAGTTTCTAAAAAACTCGTAGATGCGGAAGAATACGAAAAAGCAAACACCTACTTTTATGAGCAATATAAACAAGGCACATTAGATATCGTTGAGTTTTCAGCTTTTAGCTTTAAGCCGCTCTCCTTAATTCGCAGAGAAGAGCTTGATAGTTTGCACCAGGAATTTATGCAAACTTATATCTTACCAAGAATAAAACCTCAGACCCCTACAGTATTGAATAAACACAAAAACCAGAGTGATACCTTGGTCATCATAACTGCGACCAATAGCTTTATCACTCGCCCTATAGCGACTCACTTAGGCATTGAACACCTGATTGCTACCGAACCCAAAATTATAGATGGAAAATATACAACGGAAATAGAGGGCATCCCCTGTTTTCAAGAAGGCAAAGTCACGCGTTTAAATGATTGGTTAAAAATGAATAATGATTCAATGGAGGGAAGTTATTTCTACAGTGATTCAATCAATGACCTACCTTTATTAGAAATAGTAGATACACCTATTATTGTTGATCCGGATGAGAGATTACGCGAGGTTGGCACTAAACGAGAATGGGAAATAACTTCATTAAAATAATCAAAATAATAAGTCACCCCCCTACTTTTAGGCAGTTTTTATAAGATTATTTGCAAAACCCCATCAAAACTTTTCACAAACCATAAAATGGTGGCGAAGCAACTTCAGGCAAGTTAAATCTTTCAGGATATTTAACACTGACAAAATACAAACCACAGGCGGGGGCAGTTATCCCTGCTTGTGTACGATCTTTTATTTCCAGGAGCTCTGTAAACCACTGCGGTGATTTATCGCCAGTTCCCACCAGAAATAAACTACCTACAATATTTCTAACCATATGATGTAAAAAAGCGTTGGCGACGATATCAACATAGATATATCGATGATCACGTATTACTGTAATTTCCTGTAACTCACGCATCGCATGTTTTGCCTGACAGCCAGCCGCACGAAAACTACTAAAATCATTTTCACCCAGCAATCTAGTCGCTGCATCCTGCATAGCAATCTCATCCAGTTGATAACGAAACCAACAGACTTTTTTATCTAATAAAGCAGGACGTGTATTTTGATTCAGAATAATGTAACGGTAACGTCTGGATTGCGCAGTAAATCGAGCATGAAATTCATCGTCAATCGATTTAATCCAACGCAAAGCAATATCATCAGGTAGATTGGTATTGGTCCCCATAATCCAGGCTTTCTCATCGCGAACAGCATCAGATTCAAAATGCACAACCTGACCTATTCCATGCACCCCGCTATCAGTCCGACCAGAACACGTTAAATCTATTTGATGGTTTGCCACTGAAGACAAAGCTTTTTCTACTTCGCCCTGCACAGAAGGCCCATGCGACAAACGTTGCCAGCCATAATAAGCCGTTCCATTATATTCAATGCATGCTGCGTATTTCATTAAAAGTTCTCTGTTGATAAGACATAAGTATATAGCTTTGTCTTACATTAGTTCCATATTTTGCTTACTACCTCAACTACCAAAAATCAGTTTATTTCAGCCATAAAAAAACCGGGCTATGCCCGGTTTTTAATTTACTTTTGAGTAGTTAAGTAATTACTTAGCCATTGTTATGAAGTAACTCTTCAGCCTGACGCTTTTGCTCGTCACTGCCTTCTTCCATAACTTCTTCTAAAGTACTTCTTGCTCCTTCAATATCTCCCATGTCGATATATGCTTTTGCAAGATCAATTTTAGTTTCAACTTGTGTTTCTTCGATTACCTCAGAACCTGAATCCAGATCAAGGAATGATAAGTTATCATCAAAATCCGCGAGTAAGTTATCATCATCAAGCTTGCTATCTAAGGTTTCACTAGCAACCGCTTTGTAAGCATGATCACCAGGCATTATTTTATCAAAGTCATCCGAATCTAATTCAAGATTAAGATTTGCTAAATCATGACTCTCTGCCATATCCAAACCTTCTTCCAGAGACACTTCAGAGAAGTCTTCCTCATCTAACAATTTGTCTAATGAATCATCATCCATTGAGAATTCAAGGACATCAGATTTATCTGCAGCGATATCTAATACTGAATCTGGTGCGTTATCAGCCTTATCTGTTATATCATCCATCGCATCATCAATATCAATACTAAAGTCATCATCAAGATCAATTACATTTGTATCGGCAATATCAATAATGTCAGTTTCAAAATCTTCTAGATCATCAATCTCTGCTATTGGATCAATATTGTCGTCTTCACCTAATATGTCATCTAAGTCAAAGTCTTCTAAATCATCAATATCACTGCCTAAATCATCATCTAAATCGCCCAGGTCATCAAGTTCCGACATTTCTGCATCAAAACTTAATTTTTCAGATTCATCCAGAATAGTATCTTCGATTAGATCATCATCAGAAAGTGCATCAGCCATTTCACTAACGACCTCTTCTGCTTTATCTCCTGCCGATGCTACCGCTGTTCCCGCTACCATTGCGACACCCGCTGCTGCACTAGCCATCTTAGGTAATGATGATGCATCATATAATTTGCTATCAGGTAGTAATGCTTTACCCCATTCACAAATTTCATCCCAGTAGTTCTGTTTATCATCTGCTTCCAGATCCATAAACACTTTAGTGGCTTCTTCAAATGACTCTTTTTCACCCGCTGCTTTATAATTTTCTAGCAACTTAGCATGTAGAGCAGCATTATTAGGATAGCTAGTAATAGCACGTTTAATTTCAGATTCTGCCTGATCATGTAAGCCATATACGATGTATACATCTGCTTCCTGGATCAAATCATCCAGTTCATTATCAGTTTCAGCTGACACAGGTTCTGGATGGCTTTCTTCGACATCAGTATGAGCATCGATATCAGCTTCACTCATTGCAAATTCTGATTCTTCAATCATCTCGTTATCATCAACGAATGTTGCTTCATCGTTTGCAAAGTCATCAATTTGATCACCGTGCAGACCATCATCAATCATGCTTGAGAAATCTTCTACATCTTCACCTTTAGATTTACGACGTCTTATGTAAGCTAATCCGCCAAGTAGAGCTAGCAATGAACCTCCACCAACACCTAAAGCAACTGGTGAGCTTATGATACTCATGATATCGAATGCTGACTCTTCTGCAGCCTCATTCTTAAACGGTGGCGTTGGTTTCTCCTTAGCTGCAACTGGTTCTACAACCACTGGGGTGTTAGCTACAACCGCAGGATCTGGAGTACGAATTATTTCACCATTCTCATTTGCCAAACTACCGGCTACTTGTTCCTGAATATCAGTACCTTGATTTTCAACAACTGGTTGAGGTGTCTCTGATGAATTTTCAGAAGCAGTTTCATTATTATTTTCTACTGCCGCATCAACTGTTTGCTCAGTACTCTGCACTGGAGCAGGCTCACCATTCAGATTAGCTTGTAAACCAGCGAGCTGTTCACTCTTAAGTGTAATCAAACGGTTCTTTTTACGCAGTAACGATTCAAGTTCTGACACTCGAGACTTCAATTCTTCGTTTTCGTTTTGTTTAGAAGTCAAAGACTCCGTTAACATCGCTAACTGTTTATTAAGTCCTGCTACAGAACCATCACCAGATCCTGTTGCTGATCCAGCGGCGTTATTATTTTTACCCATTACTTCTAGACGGGCAGACTGGTTAGCAGTCTTTGAACTACCTTTTGCTTTTGCAACCTGTTCAGCACGCGCTGCTTTCCAGGATCTTGCCTGGGCAACAATTTGAGATTTTGCTGTACGAATTGTGGTAGATCTAGCCTCTTGAATAGAAGGACGAGCCATCAGAACACCTGATTTCAGGTTATTCATATTACCCTGACTAAATGCTCTTCGGTTTTTCTCAAACAAGGCAACCATCATCTGCTCTTTACGAACACCTTGATAACCTAACTTACCTGCGATTTTAGATAATGTATCACCACGTCTTACACGGTAATTTCTAATCTGTGGAGCTTGCGCAACCCTAGCAGGTGCAGCAGCCGGCCTTCTAAGAGGCACTCTATTTGCTGGTGCTGGAGCAGCTGCTCTTACTACGCGACGTGGTTGTTGTTGAACACGACGTGGCTGAACAGCAGGTCGTGTAATTCGACCTTGTGCTCTTGGCTCTGCTCGAACACCTGCGTTGTTACTGGCGATCGCTGTATTAGGTCGCATTAACACCGGTGGATCAAGAAGAACCGTATATTCTTTAAGGAGTTGCCCATTTGGCCAGCTAACTTCTAATAAGAAGTTAAGGAAAGGCTCATTAATAGGCTGATTAGAACTAACCAGAATAACAGGTCGGCCATTTTGCACAGTTGTTTTAAAACGAATACTGTTCAAAAACGCTGGTCTATCAATTCCCACTCTATTAAATACGTCAGGAGAAGCAACTCTAACACGTAGACTTTTCGCTTCTGCGACGCTTGTTGAAAGTAAGTTAATTTTACCCTGGAAAGGTTGATTCAAACTGGATTTGGATTCAATCTCACCTAGACTGAGTGCATTAGAAGCTGTTGGGATAGCCATTGCCATGCAAATGGCTAGACTTAAGGCTTTCTTATTCACTTGTTATTCCCCTTTTATTATTTTTATCAACATTCTGAATCCATTCATTGCTTCAACACACTTACGAAACATTCCTGAGACTCATTGCTCTAAACAGAGCTAATGGTTAGTTATATTTATTGTTATTGCATCTACGCATAGGTCTTTTAATTATTATTAATACTATGATGTAAATACTCCAGACCCCTAAATACTGGATACTGTGCACAAATATATCAAAATAAGGATGAATCAAAACTGAACGATTCACTTTATTGTCATTTTTTGTCCTTATTTGTCCTTATGCAAAAAAAAACCTGTCAGAAAGTGACAATTTCTGACAGGTTTTAACGTTGTAAGCTATATAAACCCTACTTATATAAGAAGAGTCTACTAACGAAATTACAAACAATATTGTTTAAATATAATCTCTTATGAGTACTTCAGCGATCTGAATGCTGTTTAATGCAGCACCTTTTCGTACATTATCTGCAACAACCCACATATTTAAACCATTTGAATGTGAAATATCTTCGCGAATTCGACCGACATACACAGGGTCGTTGTTTGCACCTTCAGAAACAGCAGTCGGATACCCGCCATCTTCACGTCTATCAATCACTTCTACGCCTGGTGCATTCTGTAACAATTCAGTTGCGTACTCTGCAGTAATTTTGTCGCGTGTCTCAATATGCACAGCTTCTGAATGACCAAAAAACACTGGAACACGGACAGCTGTCGGATTTACTAAAATATCATCATCCTCCATGATCTTGTTAGTCTCCCAAACCATCTTCATTTCTTCTTTGGTGTATCCATTATCCTGGAATACATCGATCTGCGGTATGACATTAAAAGCAATTTGCTTCGGATAAACTTTCACTTCTGCTTCTTTACCGTTTAATAACTGTGCTGTTTGACCAGCAAGCTCATCAATTGCTGGCTTACCAGAGCCAGATACTGCTTGATAGGTACACACATTAATACGCGTGATTTTAGCCGCATCATGAATCGGCTTTAACGCAACGAGCATTTGAATCGTCGAACAATTTGGGTTCGCGATTATTCCACGATTAGTATATTCAGCAACCGCATGAGGATTAACCTCTGGTACGACCAATGGAATATCGTCGTCATAACGGAATTCAGAAGTATTATCGATAACGACACAACCTTGAGACGCTGCGATTGGCGCATATTCACGTGAAATTGCGCCACCAGGCGAGAACAAACCAATTTGCACTTTCGAAAAATCAAACGTCGCAAGATCTTCAACAACCAGACTTTTGTTTCCAAACTTTACACGTTTACCTGCAGAACGCTCACTTGCTAAGGCGTAAACCGTTCCTACTGGGAAATTACGCTCAGCCAGAATCTCCAGCATTACTTCACCTACTGCGCCAGTTGCGCCAACTACCGCTACATCGTATGTTTTATTAGACATCTTAATTATCCTTTTAGGGCAGCAACTACTGCATCGCCCATCTCACTTGTTGAAATCTTTTTCAGACCTTCGCTTTCTACGTAAATATCCGCTGTGCGTAATCCTTGCTTTAATACAGCCTCTACCGCTGCATCGATCTTGTCTGCCAACTCTGCTTTATCTAAAGAGTAACGTAACATCATGCTCACAGACATAATTGTCGCCAATGGGTTTGCAATATTTTTTCCTGCGATATCAGGTGCTGAACCATGAATCGGTTCGTACATGCCTTTGCCATTTGCATCTAAAGACGCTGATGGAAGCATACCGATAGACCCAGTTAACATCGCTGCTGTATCAGACAAAATATCACCGAACATATTACCCGTTACCATCACGTCAAACTGCTTAGGATCTTTAACTAACTGCATCGATGCGTTATCCACATACATATGACTTACTTCAACTTCAGGATATTCCTTAGCAACACGATCAATCACTTCATGCCACAATTCCATCACTTCAAGAACGTTAGCTTTATCTACTGAACAAAGACGTTTACCACGCTTCATGGCAATCTGGAATGCAGAATGAGCGATACGCTCGATCTCAGACTCTTTATAGATCAGTGTGTTGTAACCTTGGCGCTCACCATTTTCCAATGTGCGAATACCACGTGGCTCACCAAAATAAATACCACCGGTTAATTCACGAACAATCATCATATCCAGACCTGCAACAATCTCAGGACGTAACGATGAAGCATCTGCCAACTCTTCATTCAAAATAGCCGGACGAAGGTTTGAGAATAATTGCAGATCAGCTCGAATACCTAACAAGCCGCGCTCAGGTCTAAGGTCACGAGGTAACTCTTCGTATTCATAACCACCTACAGCACCCAATAAAATGGCATCGGCTTCTTTTGCTAACACTTGAGTAGCTGGAGGATAAGGATGACCAGCAGCGTCATAAGCTGCCCCACCGATATCACCGTTGGTAATTTCCACATCCAAACCAAAATTTGATTTAAGGGTGTCGATTACTTTGATTGCTTCTGCAACAATCTCTTTACCGATGCCGTCACCGGGAAGTACTAAAATCTTCTGTGTCATTTCTCTATCCTTTCCAATCTTTAAAATTCTTTAATTAGTCGTTTGCTTAATCACCTAAACAACAATATTCAAAAAGTGCCTATAAGTAGGGGGGTGGCTTAAATTAAGTCACCCCCCTACTTTTGAAGTGTTTTTTAACTAAACAACCAAGGTGCAGTCTGTTTACGTTTCTCCTCATACGCTTTGATTTCATCGGCATGTTGTAAAGTTAAGCCTATATCGTCCAGACCATTCAACAAACAATGTTTGCGCACCGGATCAACCTCAAAACTGGTAGCTTCAGTATGCAAATCATCTTGCTCGATCACTTGTTGTTTTTCAAGATCAATCGTTAGGCTGTAGCCTTCCATCATTTCTGTTTCTGAAAATAGCGAATCAACTTTCTCTTCTGATAAAACAATCGGCAAAATGCCATTTTTAAAGCAGTTATTATAGAAAATATCAGCAAAACTCGGGGCTATTACTGCACGTATTCCAAAATCTTCCAGAGCCCAAACCGCATGCTCACGTGATGAACCGCAACCGAAATTTTCTCGCGCCAATAAAATCGAACCACCTTGGTAACGCGGCTGATTCAAAACAAAGTCTTTCTTAAGTGCACGCTTGGAATGATCCATTCCTGGCTCGCCTGTTTTTTCATAACGCCAATCGTCAAATAATGTCGGGCCAAAGCCTGTGCGGCTAATCGACTTTAAATATTGTTTAGGAATAATCGCATCAGTATCCACATTCGAACGATCTAATGGGATTACCAAACCTTTATGAACTGTAAACTTTTCCATAACTACACCTCCGCTCTTTCTAAGTCGCGCACATCAACGAAGTGCCCTTTGATCGCTGCAGCCGCTGCCATGGCAGGACTTACCAAATGTGTTCTTCCGCCTTGTCCCTGACGCCCTTCAAAATTTCGGTTTGAAGTCGACGCACAACGCTCACCTGGCTCCAACTTATCGGCATTCATCGCCAAACACATGGAACAGCCCGGCTCTCGCCATTCGAAACCGGCATCAGTGAAGATAGTATCCAAACCTTCATCTTCAGCTTGTTTTTTGACTAAACCAGACCCCGGAACAACCATCGCCAAGGTTACGTTATCAGCAACTTTATGACCTTTAACGACTGACGCCGCCTCGCGCATATCTTCGATGCGTGAATTGGTACAAGAACCGATAAAAATCTTATCAACAGCAATTTCATTGATCGATTGCCCTGCTTCAAGCCCCATATATTTAAGTGCCGAAGCAATGCCCTGACTTTTAACCGCATCATCTTCTGTCGCTGGATCAGGTACTTTCGCATTAACCGATAGCACCATTTCAGGAGAAGTTCCCCACGTTACTTGTGGCTCAATACTACCCGCATGGATACGTACGATTTCATCGAACTCTGCATCATCATCTGATTTTAAGTCTTGCCATGCTTCAACCGCTTTATCCCAAGTATCACCAGTTGGAGCATAAGGACGACCCTTGACGTAATCGATAGTTTTTTGGTCTACCGCGATCATGCCCGCACGCGCTCCACCTTCGATAGCCATATTACAAACTGTCATACGACCTTCCATAGAAAGATCCATAATGGCTTCACCAGCAAACTCTATCGCACAACCAGTGCCTCCCGCTGTACCGATTTCACCAATAATCGCTAGCACTATGTCTTTAGCGGTGACACCAGGGCCAACTTTGCCTTCAACGCTAACCAACATGTTTTTCATTTTCTTTTGAATCAAACACTGAGTCGCCATTACGTGCTCAACTTCAGATGTGCCGATACCATGTGCTAATGCGCCAAATGCACCGTGTGTAGACGTATGTGAATCACCACATACAACCGTCATACCCGGTAAAGTCGCACCCTGCTCTGGGCCGATAACATGTACGATTCCCTGACGGATATCATCCATCAAGAATTCATTGATTTTGTATTCTTCACAGTTCTTATTCAGTGTTTCAACCTGAATCTTAGCCACGGGATCAGAGATACCCGCCGTACCATTGCCGCGATGGGCTTTAGTCGTTGGTACATTATGATCAGGTACTGCAACAATTGAATTCGTGCGCCATAGATCACGATTAGCCAATCTTAAACCTTCGAAGGCCTGTGGCGATGTAACCTCGTGAACCAGGTGTCTATCGATATACAATAATGAAGTACCGTCTTCTTCACGGACCACATGCGAATCGAATATCTTGTCGTAAAGTGTTTTTCCTGACATAAAATTTACCTTTCATTAACTAGTCGTAGGGCATTTAAATTTTTAAAAAACCAACAGCGCCCAACTTATCTATCATTCGGGCGAGTTTACTCTTAATACTTATATAACTATAATTGTATATTTTCATAATTTTCATTCCAATTAGTTATATAGAATCTACTCTTAACCGTTATGGATATTTCAGCCTACAAAGCCTTCATCTCAGTCGCCGAATTAGGCACCTTTTCTAAAGCAGCGGAACACCTTTATATAACGCAACCCGCCGTTAGTAAACGCATAGCGTTGTTAGAAGAACAACTCGGTAGCAAATTGTTTGACCGTATTGGCAAACGCGTCATGCTCAATGAAGCAGGTCGTGCTTTATTACCGATTGCAGAACGCATTTTGCAAGACATGAAAGAATCACAACGTGTTATCGACAACCTCAATGGTCAAGTCAGCGGTGAATTATCATTAGTCACTTCGCACCATATCGGCCTGCATCGTTTACCCGACATTTTGAAAAATTTTACCGAAAGCTATCCACAAGTGCGATTAGATTTAGCTTTTATGGATTCTGAAGACGCCTGCCACGAAATAGAAAAAGGCCATTTCGAACTGGGTGTCGTGACCCTCCCATTAAGTAATTCAAAACGTTTAAAAATCACGCCACTGTGGAATGATCCATTAACGATTGCCGTATCTCCCGATCATCCTCTAGTAGCAATAGCCAAAGACAAGGCTATTATTCTTTCTGAACTTGCCAAACACAGCGCTATTCTTCCTGCGGTGGGCACTTACACCAGAAGTGTTATCGAAAAACCGGTGATACAAAAACAAGGTGCGTTAGATGTAATACTGGAAACCAATTATCTTGAAACTATCCGAATGATGGTCACCATCGGTTTAGGCTGGAGTGCGTTGCCTAAAACCATGCTCGGCGATGATTTAACGGAGATAAAAGTAAAAGGTCTTAAAATTGAAAGAACGCTCGGGATTGTCCAACATGCCAGCCGAAGCCTTTCAAATGCAGGAAAAGCATTCATACAAATACTGGAAAAACATACGCCTGACAATTAGAGCTAAGCCACCCCCTACTTTTGAAGGATATTACGTTTTTGTTTTTTAAAAACGTAAATAGAGTTTATGCAGAGCTAGGCTTTTTTTACAGAATAGTTTTGTTAATGATAACTTATAAAGCAAGAATCTAAATTAACCAGTAATCTTTCGCTCAAGATTCTTGTAAGTTTCGCTGGTTTTATCTTCTTCCCGACACACACTTAACAAATCCTCAATAAAATAATTTAGGGCGCGACGTTCAATCTGCTTAATTTGCGCCTGTTGTTTTTCATTAACCATGTGATACATCGTCGCAGCACCAAAGTCTCCAACAATAATATTCGCTTCTTCATCGAACAAAGCATTGTGCGCATACAAGTCCCCATGACAGACCTGACTGGAATGCAAATGGTTAAAGACATCTTCCATTTGTTCCACCATTTTCTGAATTTGCGCTATCGACAAGAAAAAATCATCAGGAAAGGTATCGCGAGTACACGTTTCAAAATTCGGTGGTTGACCTAGATTATCAAAATGCGGCGGAATCAAACTCATGATTAAAGCGAGATTACCTTTTCCATTCAACCCTGTTTCATTTACCTGAGCCAAAGACTTCACCAGATTTGGATGATTGCCTACTTTCAAACAGGCATTCAATTCATCTTTTGGATAACCATCGCTGGTGACTTCGCCTTTAAATACTTTAACCGCAATATCGTTTTGAAACTGTATATGGTACTCAGATTGCTGCTGATTCCAGCGTGCTCTGGAAATCACTCCAGAAGCGCCACGCCCAAGTTCTTCTAGCAACTCATAACTTTTTGAAGGTATTTCAGGAGCTGACTTGATCTCGATATCCGAATAACTAAAAGGATTACCCGAAAATGCAAACCACGCAAGTTTCGGCAAACCCAGTAATTGATCGGGACATTCCGTCAATTTATTCGCCGAGATTCGGACTAATTCTAAATTAGTAGATTTAGCTAAAGTTTGCGGTAGCTCTGTTAATCGATTACCTGCCAATGCTAATTTTTGGAGTCGAGGTCGCTCACCCAAAGAATCAGGCATTTTAGCAATCTGGTTATCCGTTAATATCAACCAACGTAATTTAGGCGGTAATGCGTTCTCAGGAACGTGCTTTATTTTATTCGATTTAAAACCAATCATTTCCAAATTCAGGCATTGCCCAAGCACCTCTGGTAATTCTTCGAAGTCATTATCTGAAACAAACAGTATTTTAAGCTTCTGCAACTGCACCAACTCTTCGGGTAATGAAGACAAGTTATTGTCAGTTAAATCAAGGATTTCTAAACTATCCGCCAGAGATAGAATCTCCATAGGAAATGACGTTAGATTTTCTGACAATGATAGACGTTGAATGCCTGAAAGTTCACCAGATTGTAATTGGGAAAGAGTATGCAAAATAATGAATCCAGAAGTGGGTAGATACGAAAGGGCGTGAGTTTACTAGAAAACAGAACAACATCTTAAAAAAACGATAAGAAAGCTCAAGAATTGATAAATTTAGTCACCCCCCTACTTATAGCGGGTTTTTCATTCATCTGGCATAAATAGTGAGTCTGCTAAATTACTTCTTACATTAATTTGTATACTAATTAAACAATTTCAAAGAAACAAAATGCTAATTCTTTTTGTAGTAAGCCTGTTCTTCTTCTGGATGATTTATCGGGAGATTAAAAGTCATCAAGCACTGGATACCTTTTCTAAAGGTTATATAGCCGTGCTTTTCATACTCGGCGTGCTTTCGTGCAAGCCGATTCTCGATCACTGGCGTTTTGAAAGTCTATTATCTTCTAAAGCCACTTTACTGGCTGATGGCAAACCCGCACATGTAAAATGCGCAACTGTATTTCAATCGGTCTATGACAAGTTTGGGCTTGCTGGCACAGGCAATCCAATAACGGGAGAAATCGTATTGCAATATCCTACCTGCAATGATTTACGTGATTATCTGGAAGCCCCTGAAACAGCGAATACACGAGAAATCACCAGCCTCCATGTTTTCACACATGAGGCTATGCATGTGCGCGGCGAAATGAATGAACAAAAAACCGACTGTCAGGCCATCCAAAGAAATGTCAGAGCAGCCAGAATGCTAGGCGTACTGCATCACGTCGCTGAACAAAATGCGCAAGATTATTACGATGGAGCTTATAGGTTTCATCCTTATTTTAGTGAGAAATGCGCTAAGGGGAAGGAGATGGATGAAAATCTGAGTGAAGCGATCTGGTAGACTTTATTTGTTCAAGACTATTTTGAAGGCATTATTTATAGAAGACGCAAGTCACCCCCCTACTTTAGAGCACTTTTTTATCTGTCTCTAAAAAATAAAAGATTTGCCATAAAAAAGGGCAACTTAATGTTGCCCTTTTTTATGATCAGCTATATTGAATGTTTTACAAACGCTCAAATACCACTGCAATTCCCTGACCACCACCAATACACATAGTCACTAATGCATGTTGACCATCGACACGCTCAAGCTCATAAAGTGCTTTAGTTGCGATGAATGCACCAGAACAACCTACTGGATGACCTAATGCAATCGCGCCACCATTTGGATTTGTTTTATCCATATCAAGCTCTAAACCTCTTGCAACTGCAATAGCCTGAGCAGCAAACGCTTCGTTCGATTCAACAACATCCATATCCTGAATCGTCAAACCTGCTTTTTTCAGTGCTAATTTAGACGCTGGAATCGGGCCTTCACCCATGATTTCATTGGATACACCAGCAACTGCGTATGAAACAATTCGTGCAATCGGTTTCTGACCCGCTTTTTCTGCCGCTTCGGCTGCTGCCAATACGAAGAATGCTGCGCCATCATTGATACCAGATGCATTTCCTGCGGTTACCGAGCCATCTTTTTTGAAAGCAGGACGCATTTTAGCCAGAGATTCCATACTGGTCCCTGGTCTTACATGCTCGTCTGTATCAAATGTCACTTCACCCTTACGAGTTTTCATGGTCACTGGAACAATCTGTGATTTAAATCGACCTTCTTCGATGGCTTGTGTTGCACGACGATGCGATTCTACAGCTAATGCATCTTGCTCTTCACGGGTAATACCCCATTTTTCAGCGAGATTTTCTGCAGTCACACCCATGTGCCCAACACCGAAAGGATCTGTGAGCGTTGAAGTCATCATATCAACCAGGTGCGTATCACCCATACGTGCGCCTGTTCGCATCGCAGGAGACATATAGCCGCCGCGTGACATCACTTCTACACCACCACCAACACCATAATCACAATCATCAAGCATGATTGATTGCGCAGTTGAAACGATTGCCTGAAGCCCAGAACTACATAGACGATTAACAGCCATGGCAACTGATTCCATCGGCAGACCTGCTTGAATAGCAGCAACACGTGCGACATAAGCAAAACGAGAATCAGTAGGAATACAGTTACCTACGGTTACATAATTAATATCTTTAGGGTCAACAGTTGAACGGCTTACAGCCTCTTTCATCACTTGTCCGGCTAATTCATGTGGTTCCATCTGGCTCAATGAACCACCAAAACCACCTACAGCTGAACGAACAGCACTTAAAACTACGACATCACGACTCATCTTTTTGCTTCTCCTACCTTTGTGTTTTAGTTATGAATGTTACTTGCTATTAACCATAGCAAAATAAAGTAAGGTGTGAAGCTTGATTAGGCAATTATAGAGATAAGCATAAAATGACTGTTTTCTTTTTAATCATTGAGCTGGTCTATAATTTTTTACACTAGCATACAATTTACAAATAAATATTCGTTTTAAGTCCCCCCCGTACTTTAGGGCACTTTTTTACTAAAATAATTTCAATAGATAAAAAAGGTAATTTTATGATCATCGACCACATCGGTATAGCAATATCAGATTATGATAAAAGCCTAGCTTTTTATACCAAAACTTTAGCGTCTTTAGATATTTTTTTGGTAATGGAAGTTGAAGGTTGAGCGGGATTTGGCAATAACAAAGAAAAGGCTGAATTCTGGTTTGGTCCAGACGAGAAAGCGCAGAACCCAATGCATATCGCATTTTTAGCTGATAGTCGCCAACAGGTGGACGAGTTTTATACTGCTGCAATAGCAGCAGGAGCAACATGCAACGGCGAGCCAGGAATTAGAGAAATCTACCACCCTAATTATTATGGTGCGTTTGTGATTGATCCAGATGGGCATAACATCGAGGCTGTTTGTCACAGCCCCGAATAGTGATTTACTACAAGGCGAGCAATTATTTAGCCGTCCAACCGCAATCGATTTTCCAGTTAGATCCGGTAATTGATGAGCCTTTATCAGAACACATAACGAGTACCAGATTGGCTACTTCGTTAGGCTCGATCAAGCGTTTGATTGCAGCAGGTTCCAGCATAACTTTTTCAACCACTTCTTCTGGTGTAATGTTGCGTGTTTGCGCCTGATCTGCAATTTGATTTTCGACCAAAGGAGTACGGACGTAAGCTGGGCTTAGTGCATTAACGGTAATACCATGTTCGCCACCTTCTAAAGCCGCTGTGCGCGTTAAACCGATCAGGCCGTGCTTGGCTGATACATACGCTGATTTATACGGTGAGGCAATCTCACCATGAACCGAAGCGATATTGATAATACGTCCCCATTTTTGCTTTTGCATGGTTGGCCACGCATAACGCGTTAATAAAAATGGTGCAGTCAGTAGGATGTGAATCATTTCATCCCAGGTATCTTCAGGGAAATCTTCAATAGGTGAAATATGCTGATAGCCACCGTTGTTTACTAGTACATCAATACGACCAAATGTTTTTAAGGTTTCATCAATGAGGTTTTTGCAGGACTCGCGACTGGCTAAATTGGTCATGGTAAAATGACAACCTAAATCAGCCGCCAATTGATGCCCCATATCCTCATTTAAATCTGCGATAACGACATCGTAACCTTCACCAATCAAAGCTTCTACACAGGCTTTTCCTATACCGCTCGCACCACCCGTAACTATTGCACATCTTTTCATTTTAAAATCCTATTAGGTAAAGTTTATTATTTTCGAGAATAAAAAATTTCGTGAATAAAAATATAGCAAAAAAAAGCCCCGACGAATCGGGGCTTTATTAATACAAACTATATAATTGCTGTATTACTTTTTGTTTGCTTCAGCTCTTTCTTTAGCTTCTTTGATAACTTCTTCAGCAACATTCTTCGGACAAGGCATATAGTGTGAGAACTCCATAGAGAACTGACCACGACCAGATGTCATTGTACGTAAGTCACCGATGTAACCAAACATTTCAGATAGTGGCGCATCAACTTTGATACGTACACCTGTTGGGCCTGGCTCTTGTGACTTGATCATGCCGCGACGACGATTCATATCACCAATTACATCACCAACGTGATCTTCTGGAGTGAATATATCGATCTTCATGATAGGTTCGATTAACTGAGCACCCGCTTTAGGCATAGTCTGACGGAAAGCGCCTTTTGCTGCTAATTCAAATGCCATCGCAGATGAGTCAACCGCATGGTAAGCACCATCCATTAACGTAACTTTTAAGTCAAGAACAGGATAACCCGCAAGTACACCAGTATCCA
This sequence comes from uncultured Cocleimonas sp., assembly GCF_947495625.1. Taxonomy (GTDB): domain Bacteria; phylum Pseudomonadota; class Gammaproteobacteria; order Thiotrichales; family Thiotrichaceae; genus Cocleimonas. The sequence goes on along the minus strand of NZ_CANLZW010000016.1, from coordinate 55,276 downwards.
TCATGCCTTTGAAAGCTTTATCGATAGCTGGCCAGTATTCACGAGGAACATTACCACCAGTAACTTTAGATTCGAAAACATAACCTTCACCCACTTCTGCAGGCTCAAGAATATAATCGATCTTACCGAACTGACCAGAACCACCAGACTGTTTCTTGTGTGTGTAACTGTCTTCTACAAGCTGTGTAATTGTTTCGCGGTAAGCAACCTGTGGCTTACCCACTTCAACGTCAACACCGTGAGTACGCTTAAGGATATCAATTTTGATATCCAGGTGAAGCTCACCCATTCCTCTAAGAATTGTCTCACCTGAATCTTCATCAGTTTCAACACGGAAAGAAGGATCTTCTGCAACCATTTTACCAATCGCAACACCCATCTTCTCCGAACCACCTTTATCTTTTGGTGATACTGCGATCGAGATAACTGGATCAGGGAAAACCATCGCTTCAAGCGTAGAAGGATGCTTAGGATCACATAGTGTGTGACCTGTTTGAACATTCTTCATACCAAGAACAGCAACGATATCACCTGCTTGCGCAGATTCTAATTCGATACGATCATCAGCTGACATTTCAACGATACGACCAATTCTTTCAGTCTTACCTGTGAATGAGTTTAATACAGTAGAACCTTTCTCAAGCTTACCTGAGTAAACACGTAAGAAAGTTAATGCGCCGTAACGGTCATCCATGATTTTAAATGCTAGAGCGCGTAATGGCTCATCAGTACTTACAATCGCGTACTCACCTGTCTCATTACCTTCTTCATCAGTTAGTGGCTGAGGATCTACTTCAGTAGGATCAGGTAGGTAATCAACAACTGCATCCAATATAAGCTGGATACCTTTGTTCTTAAACGCAGAACCAGTATAAGTTGGGAAGAATGCCAGGTCACGAGTTCCTTTACGGATACACTTTTTGATAACGTCCATATCTGGCTCATTACCTTCCAGGTATTGCTCCATTGCATCATCGTCTTGCTCAACTGCAGTTTCGATAAGCTTTTCACGCCACTCTTCAACCTGATCAACCATATCAGCTGGTACATCTTGAATAGTATATTTCAGTGGATCATCAGATCCGTCCCAAACCCAGGCTTTACGCGTTAATAAGTCTACAACACCAGTAAAGTTGTCTTCAACACCAATAGGAAGAACCATTACTAAAGGATGCGCACCCAGTACGTCTTCAACTTGCTTAACAACTCTGAAGAAATCAGCACCAACACGGTCTAACTTGTTTACAAAGATAATACGAGCAACTTCTGATTCGTTCGCATAACGCCAGTTAGTTTCTGACTGAGGCTCAACACCACCAGATGCACAGAATACACCTACACCACCGTCTAGTACTTTAAGTGAACGATATACTTCAACCGTAAAGTCAACGTGACCCGGGGTATCGATAATGTTCATGCGGTGATCTTTCCAGAATGCACTTACTGCTGCTGACTGGATCGTGATACCACGCTCTGCTTCTTGCTCCATGAAGTCAGTTGTAGATTCACCATCGTGTACTTCACCGATTTTATGAATCTTACCTGTAAGACTTAGGATACGCTCTGTAGTTGTCGTTTTACCGGCGTCCACGTGGGCGAAGATGCCGATATTACGGTATTTTGATAGGTCTGCTGACATGACTTTACTCTGTGTTATTACTCTTAATTAAAAGTTGTAGTCAGGCTGTGTAAAAAATAAACAGCAATAACTACGCTTTGTTATATGCATATATTATTAGTAGCTGTATCTAAACAACGGACTAAATTATAGGCGAGTCGAAAAAACGCGATATTATATATTAAAGCGCCTTTATGACATAGTAAAAAGAACAATCATTTTCTACCATGTTCCTTACTTTAAAAATGGCTTTGTTAATCGCTTCATTAATCAGTTTATTCTTCAGCCTAGCTCCATTAGAATTCCCAACTAAAATAATCATCTAGCATTGTCGTATTTAGATATTAATATCTTTGTATTTAGATCGATTTAACATCTAATTAACATCAACTCAATGGATAAAAAATGCAATACACACTAAATAATTCTGATTCTCCTGCAAACATTCAAGATGATTGTATTGTAGTACCTGTATTTAGCGCCAATGAGAGCGCTGAACTTCATCTAGCAGCTAAGAGCGTCGATGAAGCCTGTTCTGGAAAAATAAGTAAGTTCATTGACACTGGTGACTTTAAAGGAGCTCTTGAAGAGACTCATATTTTTTATAATCTTGACGGCGTTAAAGCGTCAAGAGTTTTGCTAATCGGCTGCGGCGAAGAAGATAAATTTGATATAGCAAACCTTAACAAGGCAACTAAAGCCGCTGCAAAAGCACTTAAATCATCGACATTATCTTCAGTAAGTCTGTATTTAGCTGATGCATTTGACAAAAAGACAGTGCAAAGCGCAGTAACGCAAATGATCATTGCCTACGCAGACAATGAATATCAGTTACTTGATTATATAAGTGAGAAGAAAGACCCAAGTAAATTAGATGCTATTAACATCGCATTTACTAAAGCATCAAAAAAGGACACTGAAAATGCCGAACAAGGCATTTTGCACGGATCTTCAATTGCGAAAGGCATGAAGTTATCCCGTGATCTTGCAAACCACCCTGGTAATGTTTGTACCCCTACCTACATTGCTGACGAAGCTAAAACTGTCGCTAAAGACTATTCTTCAATTAAAATTGAAATCCTGGAAGAGTCTGACATGGAAAAACTAGGAATGGGATCATTCTTATCTGTCAGCAAAGGCAGTGATGAGCCGGGTAAAATGATTGTTCTTGAATACCAAGGCGCTAAAGATAAAAAGCAGGCACCAATTGCTTTAGTAGGAAAAGGAATAACCTTTGATACAGGTGGTATTTCACTAAAACCTGGTGCAAACATGGATGAAATGAAATTCGACATGTGTGGCGCAGCAGGCATGCTGGGAACACTCAAAGCTTGTGCCGAAATGAAACTACCTTTAAATGTTGTAGTTGTATTAGCCGCTGCTGAGAATATGCCGAGTGGCAGAGCATCTAAACCTGGCGATATAGTCACTTCTATGGCAGGCAAAACTATCGAAGTATTGAATACTGATGCAGAAGGTCGACTGGTCTTATGTGATGCCCTCACCTATGTTGGCAAATACAAGCCGGAAGTCGTTATCGATGCAGCAACACTTACTGGCGCTTGTATTGTGGCATTAGGTCATCATATCTGTGCAGTACTGTCTAATGACGAAGAGTTGGCAGGCGACATCATTGATGCTGGCAATGCCATTAATGATCGTGCCTGGCAGTTACCGATGGGCGAAGACTACAAAAAACAACTTAAAAGCTCTTTCGCTGATTTAGGCAATATCGGTGGACCACCAGCAGGAACAATTACAGCTGCATGTTTCCTTGCCGAATTCACTAAAGAATATAAATGGGCACATCTCGATATTGCTGGAACGGCATGGTCTGGAAAGGACTCCACAGGAAGACCAGTACCATTATTATCACAGTACTTAATCAATCGAGCTTACAACTAAAAAACTCGTTAGATAAACACACATGACTGAAATAAATTTTTACGTTAGCAAAGAACAAGGTTTAGACAACAGGTTAGCTGTTGTTTATCGTTTGCTCGGCATGGCTTTAAAAAGAAATCTTTGTGTTCATATACATACGGGCTCTGAGACTCTGAGTAAAAATGTAGATGAGTTTTTGTGGAGGAATGAAGCTTCAAGCTTCATTCCTCACTCAATCATTTCAGCTGAAGACCGTGAAAATGAAAACACTAGCAAACCTAGTAAATACGAAAAAGTCAGTATTTCCCATGATTTTGAGCCTATTGAGAATTGCGATTATTTGATAAACATGTCGCTAGAACGCCCTTCATTTTTCTCGAGATTTACCAAAGTTGCTGAAATATTGGACACTGAGGATGAAATTCTAACCGCCGGTCGCAAACGATATTCCTTCTATCGAGATCGCGGATATACTCTTGGATACCATAAGCTGTGATTTTCAATCTATCTATTTTTAATGAAAAAGCACCCCAACATTCCCATGGTAACCAATCTGGTTGCCGCAGGTGACCCTAAACTCAAAGCTTTAGCTATTGCAGCCAAAGAAAAGGGAAAGCGTTCGAGTGCGCTTCATCTTGATGAATTAAATCAAAGAATCGATGAGCTGGAATCTGCAATAGGTCAGGATAAATCAGGACCCATTGGCAGAGCTTTTGCGATTAGGGCTGAAACAAACAGAAAAACGAGAACAAAAAGAAAAGTTACCACCAAATAATCTATAAGAAAAAATAGTGTGTACTAATTACTAAACTTTAGACATATATCAAACAAGAAATTTCTAATACATTTAAATTAAAAATGTATTTATATTAATTTAAAATGAACATTTCTTGTCAAAAAAACCACTGAATTGAGACCCCATTTTTTGAAATTGATTGATTTCGAATAGTCATTTATAAGCATATTTGATAGGATAACCTTATAATGAAAAACCTTGCCATACATCAAGCCCTCCGCTTAGACAAATATCCAGACGAAATGGCATGGCTTTGCTTTCCGGATTCTGAATTACCTGAAGGCACCACTGAATTACTTCGTTTATGTACTTCTAAAAAACAACTAGAAGAATTTGCTAAAGTACATGACCTGGAAAGCGACGTCCTTCATCATGCCCTGCTTAACTTTGTAGAAAAAGCGATGGTTATTGATGGCAATAGCGATGAAAAAATCCTGGGAACGAAATTAGCAAACACCACATTTACCAATCGCAACGAATCTGAAGAAACATTAAAGTTGCACTATCAACTGCTAATGAAGATTTTTCACCCTGACCTCAATTCAAATCCAAATGCTACACAATATTCATCACTAGTTACTAGTGCCTATACGCATTTAAAACAAAAACGTACTGATCAAGAAGAATTAATAACCGTATCTGAATATCGAAAGCCACCTAAAAGTTTTTACAGCGCCACTCAAAAAACTGAGACTCAGATCTCGAATACCAGAAGTGCGATGGCCATCATTTCAGCCATAACAATTTTTACCTTAGTGGCTATGGTTGGACATTTTTATGATCCCGCAAATCCAGAATTAATTACAACCAGCATAGATGACTCTTCACAAGATCCAGAATCTATGGAACAAGTCAATCCTATAAGAAAAGCAGCAATTAGTAGCACTGTCGAAGTTTCTGACACTAACCTTCAGACAATGCTGAGAAAACTCGAAAGTGCTTATGAAGAAGGTCGTGTGGATATCATTAAACCGATTCTTGCGAATACACCTGAAATAAAAAATCAAACTGATCAACAGCTCAATGACAAATTAGAAACTCTTTTTGAAATCACCAGTGAAAGAAAAATGGTGTTATTTGATTTTGATTGGAGCAATGTTTCTGGTGAAGTTCAAGGTAAAGGGAAATTCCTTTCCAGATATCATTTAAAAGGTGAAGAAAGATGGCTCACCAGAGAAGGTATCGCTACAATTACTCTATTAAAAGATGGCAACACCTTAAGCATTAACCAGCTAGAACTAGAAAATAGCTCAATTGAGCAATAATATTTAGTTTTCGCCCTCTTTTAAAATCATTATCATTTAACTTTTTATTAACAGCGGCATACCATTAACGTTTTAAAAATTGCTGACATTCAGATCGGCTCACTCCAAACCCTCCTTGCCAAGTATAAGTTAGCGCTAAAAATCTCAAGCCCGTCTGAAGAAATTCCCGGTAGTTACTGGGGAGACTCAGAAGCGGGCTTAATCGATAATCAACTATTTGTTCGAAAAGACACCCCGCTACATTCAGCCCTTCATGAAGCCTGCCACTTTATTTGCATGGACCAACAGCGTCGAGAAAATCTCGATACCAATGCAGAAGGTGATTATGATGAAGAAAATGCAGTATGCTATTTACAAATACTGTTAGCCGATGAAATACCAGAAATGGGTAGACTAAAAATGATGGCGGATATGGATGAATGGGGCTATACATTCAGACTGGGATCCGCAAAAAACTGGTTTGTGGAAGACGCAGAAGATGCTCTTGAATGGTTAATAACATTCAATTTATTAGATTCTTCGAACCAACCTAATTATCAGTTACGACAATAGACCCATACGACTTTCCCTAATCAGGAACAGAATAATACTCGATAGATGCTGGCAACATACTCGCACTTTTCTATTTAGTATCCCTTTCGAATTTTTGCAATAAAGCAGAGGCATACACTGCAATACCCTCCTCTTTACCCGCAAAACCCAAACCTTCAGTAGTTGTTGCTTTAATGCTAATTCTATCAAGCGACACACCAAGGTCTTCGGCTATAACTTGTCTCATAGTCAATATATTCGGCGCCATCTTTGGGCTCTGAGCCACTATCGTGCAATCACAATTTGATAGCTTATAGAATTTTGAAGTTACCAGTTTATACACACTCTTGAGCAGTACTCGGCTATCAATATTTTTAAAATCAGAGTCATTATCTGGAAAGTGTTGCCCGATATCACCCAACGCCAACGCACCAAGCAAGGCATCACACAAAGCATGGATAAGAACATCACCATCCGAATGCGCTAAAAGCCCATGTGTATGCTCTATTGTTACACCGCCTAATACAATATGATCACCTTCTGTGAAAGCATGCACATCATATCCATTACCAATTCTCATCATGACTCACTACCCATAATTTATAGTATTTCTATCCATCTGATTTCTATTCTTAGAATCTTTATATATCAGCTATCTTTCTGTTTATTCTTTAATAAGAAACTGGCGTATTGAATATCTGAAGGATAGGTTACTTTTATATTTTCATGACCCCCTTTTACTAATTCAGGATGTTCACCAAGCGCTTCAAAAGCCGACGCCTCATCAGTAACAGCAATAGATTTAGTTTTACAAAATTCTAAAGCTTTCATTAAAGGACCTAGCTTAAATAGCTGAGGCGTTAATGCATGCCATAGATTTTCTCTTGATTCTGTGTGTGAGATTCTAAATTGATCTGGAAAGCTCCGCTTCATCGTATCGCGAACAGGTGTTGCCAAAATAGCGCCAACACTTTCACCAGAGCGAATTTCTAGCAAAGCATCAATATCAAGCTGCGATACACAAGGTCTAGCTGCATCGTGCACCATAACCCAACTATCATCATCGATTCTTTCTACCATACGTAGATAAACAAGAGCCTGCTCTACAGAGTCACTTCTATCCTTGCCACCTTCAACAGTAAATATTGGGGTTTTGTTTTGTTTTATATTTAGCTGTTTCCAGTAAGGATCATCCGAGCTCAAGGCAACAATGATACCCGCGACTTGAGGATGATTGATAAAACACGCAAGTGTATGCTCGATGATAGTTCTATCTGCAATTTTCAGGTACTGCTTAGGTTTCTCAGCCTCCATTCTAGAACCCACACCTGCTGCAGGAATTACAACCCAAACAGATGAGAGAATGGAATCAGTCATTACCTGTTTTGATATCTATACTAGAAGAGTCTTTTTTTGAGGGTTTAACAGCAGTAGATTCATTTTTAGCACCATCTACTGCTACTGCTTCACTAGTTACAGCCTTAGACTTTTTCTTAGGTTCTGGCTGAAGCACTACTTCGAAAAAAGTTTCACCCTTTTTGGTCATCCCAAGCTCACTACGTGCTCGTTCTTCCAATGCATCCTTACCCGAAGCGACATCATCTAGTTCGGCTTGAATTTTGCGAATCTGTTCCTTCTTCTCAGCATTCGATTGCTCTTGCACTACTTTACGGTTTTCCAGTTTCCACAGATGCGGAAAACTACCTGGTCCAACCCACAAGCCAGCCAATAGCAGCATAAGAAGCACTGAAAAAATAATTAACAAGGCCTTCATAGATCGATTTCTAATAGTAAATTGGGTAATACTTTAACGCAGTATAATCTACCCCGGTTTTTTCAACAAACACGGGGTAAATTAATGATTTTAGTTCTTAAACTAACGATTTAAATAAAAATTAAGAAAGGTGTTTAAATGCAGACTTTCCTGCATACACACCATTGCTTCCTAACATCTGTTCGATACGAATCAATTGGTTATATTTTGCGATTCTGTCTGAACGAGACAGCGAACCTGTTTTGATTTGACCTGCATTAGTCGCAACCGCAAGATCAGCAATAGTCGTATCTTCCGTTTCTCCAGAGCGATGAGAAACAACCGCAGTATAGTTAGAGTCATGAGCCATCTTAATCGCTTCTAAAGTCTCAGTAAGCGTTCCAATCTGATTGAATTTAATCAAAATTGAGTTAGCGATACTTTTCTCGATACCCTCTGCAAAAATCTTTGGGTTAGTCACATACAAATCATCACCCACCAGCTGGATTTTATTACCCAGACGCTGAGTAAGCACAGACCAACCATCCCAATCAGCCTCGTCCAATCCATCTTCGATGGTAATAATCGGGTACTGATTTACCCAAGTTTCAAGGTAATCGACCATTCCTTCCGCATCAAAGCTTTTACCTTCTGAAGCCAATACGTATTTACCATCTTTGTAATACTCAGATGCCGCACAATCCAAACCCAAGTAAATATCTTTGCCTGCACTGAAACCAGCATTTTCAATTGCTTCAAGAATCACTTCGATCGCTTCTTCATTTGATGAAAGGTCAGGTGCGAATCCACCTTCGTCTCCGACTGATGTATTCATTCCCTTCTTGGAAAGAACTGATTTCAAGTTATGAAAAACTTCTGTTCCATAACGAATAGCTTCAGCAATGCTATCTGCACCAACCGGTACAATCATGAATTCTTGCATATCAACACTATTGTCAGCGTGCTCACCACCATTGATGATATTCATCATTGGAACTGGCAACTGAAATTTATCCTTACTCTCTTCACCAGAAGCAAACTCATTGCCAAGGTATTGATACAGAGGCAATCCATTATCGTTAGCTGCTGCATGCGCTACCGCGAGAGAAGCACCTAAAAGTGCATTAGCACCAAGGCGTGATTTATTGTGCGTACCGTCTAGTTCGATGATTGCTTTATCGATGCCTTTTTGATCGTTAACGTCCATGCCTTTAATACAATCAGCAATCTCGCCCTCGATATTAGCAACCGCTGTTAACACACCTTTGCCCATGAATCTCGACTTATCACCATCACGTAACTCAATGGCCTCACGTGCACCCGTAGAAGCACCAGAAGGTACAATCGCACTTCCCTTAACACCATTGGCCAGCGTAACTTCCGCTTCAACAGTTGGGTTACCACGAGAGTCAATAACCTCTCTTGCTATAATATTTGAAATCTCAGACATGACGTCTCCAATTAATTATTAAATTCGAATTCTATTAATGGAAAAAAAGTGCCCCGCAAAGCATAAATTCTATTTACGTTTTAATACGACAAAAACGTAATATCATTCATAAGTAGGGGGGTGTCTTTTTATTCTCTTATTTGGCTTATTCGTTTTTGCAAGACTTTAACTTAGAGCGTTTCTTCCAAAAACGGCGCAGACTTAACAGCCTGATCAATCTTGAGTAGCATTTCAAGCAGTTCACGCATACGACCTGTCGGCCATGAGTTTGGTCCATCACTTAAGGCTTCATCTGGATTTGGATGTGACTCCATAAATACACCAGAAACGCCTGCTGCTATCGCAGCTCTTGCTAACACAGGCACATGCTGACGTTCGCCATCAGATCTATCGCCTTTACCACCGGGCTGTTGTACAGAATGCGTTGCATCAAATACCACTGGGCAACCTGTTTCACGCATCGTCGCTAAACCACGCATATCAGACACTAAGGTATTGTAACCAAAGGTATAGCCACGCTCACATACCATAATCTGTTCGTTGCCCGTCGCTTTTGCTTTATCCACGACATTTTTCATATCCCAAGGTGCGGTAAATTGACCTTTTTTGATATTTACAGGTAATCCCTGTTTTGCCACATTTTGAATAAAGTTTGTTTGGCGACATAGCAATGCCGGCGTTTGTAACACATCTACTACTGATGCAACTTCATCTAGAGGCGTATCTTCATGAACATCGGTAATTATTGGCAGACCTAGATCTGTTTTTACTTTTTCGAGAATTCGTAAACCCTCTTCCATTCCAGGACCACGATAACCGTTTATAGATGAGCGATTAGCTTTATCAAAAGAAGCCTTGAAAATATAAGGAATACCTAGCTCATCTGTGATTTCTTTTAAACTAGCCGCAATTTCCAGAGTTAGTTTTTCAGATTCAACAATACAAGGGCCTGACAACAAGAAGAAAGGCTTATCTGGTCCAACTTCAAAATTACATAATTTCATATATATTCCTAGCTTACTTTCTTTATGAATAAGGTGTTAATTAAGTAGAGCTTTTCTTAGGTTTTGAATCTCGATATTTAATTGCTGCCGTAATAAAACCGGTGAAGAATGGATGTCCAGTACGTGGATGCGAGGTGAATTCCGGATGAGCCTGACAAGCCAGGAACCATGGGTGATCAGGTAACTCAACCATTTCTACCAGAGTTTTATCATGTGAATACCCAGAAATTACCAGACCATTATCGGTCAGCACTTTACTGTAGTTATTATTAAACTCGTAGCGATGACGGTGTCTTTCTACGATTTCATCAGTACCATAGGTTTTATGCGCCAATGTGCCTTCTGTTAGATAACACGTTTGACCACCCAAACGCATGGTGCCACCCATATCAGAGTCTTCATCGCGCGTTTCTACTGCACCTTCTTCGGTCTTCCATTCGGTAATTAAACCAATAACGGGATCAGGGGTACTTTGATCAAACTCTGTACTGTTCGCATTCTCAAGGCCCGCTTTATGACGTGCAAATTCGATAACAGCCAACTGCATACCCAGACAAATTCCCATATACGGGATATTATTTTCTCGTGCATACTGGATTGCGGTAATTTTACCTTCAACGCCACGCGAACCAAAACCACCGGGTACTAAAATCGCATCGACATTTTCAAGTTCACCTAAACCTTCTTTTTCAATTTTTTCAGAATCGATGTATTTGATTCTAACTTTTGATTCAGTCTGAATACCTGCGTGACTCAAGGCTTCATTCAATGATTTATAGGATTCTGTTAAATCAACGTACTTACCCACCATCGCAATCGTTACTTCGCTTTTCGGGTAAGCCATGCGATTCACAACCAATTCCCAATCTGAAAGATTGGCTTCTGGAAGATTCTCAAGCTTTAATTTTTCAGCGACTATTTGATCAAGATTTTGCGAATGCAACCATAATGGAATTTTGTAAATATTATCCATATCAATCGCTGGAATAACCGCGCGTTCTTCAACATTGGTAAATAATGAGATTTTACGACGCTCATTATCTGGAATGGGTTGTTCGCTTCGACACATCAAGATATCTGGTTGAATACCGATCGAACGTAACTCTTTTACTGAGTGTTGTGTTGGTTTTGTTTTTAACTCACCAGCCGCTGCTAAATATGGCACCAAGGTTAAGTGCATAAACAAGGCATTACTGCCCTCTTCTACACCCATTTGGCGAATAGCTTCCATAAACGGTAAAGATTCAATATCACCTACCGTTCCACCAACTTCAACCATGGCGATATCGTAGCCTTCTGCACCAGCGCGCACAGAGCTTTTGATTTCATCGGTAATATGAGGAATAACCTGAACCGTCGCACCTAAATAATCACCCTGTCGTTCTTTACGAATAACGGTGCGATAAATTCGGCCTGTGGTGAAGTTATTTAATTGAGTCGCAGTGAAGTTTACAAAACGTTCGTAATGACCCAAATCAAGATCAGTCTCTGCACCGTCTTCGGTAACAAAAACTTCTCCATGCTGAAACGGACTCATCGTTCCGGGATCAACATTAATATAAGGATCAAGCTTCATCATGGTTACTTTTAAACCACGTGCTTCAAGAATTGTGCCCAAAGAAGCGGCTGCAATACCTTTTCCCAAAGAAGAGACAACACCACCGGTGATGAATATATATCGTGTCATAAAAAGGTTTTCCGCTTCTGAATAGTTGCCATATATCTAGATTTAAATAGATAATTATCAGAGGCGAATCGTAACATACAGCGCTGACAGTAAACAGGTTTAGCAAGCACTTAATTAGCTTCTTTTAAAATAAATTATGAATATCTAATATAAGAAAAGTCACCCCCCTACTTATAGCCGTTTTTTTTCATATTATTCAGGTGTATATCTTTACCATAGAACATTAGCTTTATAACTCTAACAAAACGCCAGCACTCACTTTAGCGCGTCGTGACACTGACTTTTTTATACAAGTGCGTTGAGTTAACACTGATTAACCATTATTCTCAGGCTTCGTTTAAAAAGAGATATCAGGCTAACAATCCAATGAAGAAACGCGCACCTAAAAAAAACAATCCTAACCTTCATTTACTCTGGCCAACACCCATCCTGATTAAGAAATTTGGCCAACACCAAAAAGTGAATAAAGAGTTACTCGAACTTTTTGGCAAACATCGTAGCGCGCATCAAACGGTAAAATCTGAAATGTACGCCAGCACCGATGATATGTGGGCACAATACAAAGACAACCCAGCGCTACAAAAGTTGGTTAAATTTATTATGGATGGCGTTTTCGAAATCGGCAGCGAAGTCAACGCGCCTTACTGGGGACAACCCAAAGATATCAATATAGAAATTACCGGCTTATGGTTTCAGGTTGCTAATGGACACACTTTTCACGAGACACACGTACATGGAAATTGCGCGTGGTCTGGGGTTTATTATGTGCAATCGGGTGATGCGGACAAGTCAGCCGAGGATGTTGAGAAAGGTAAAATGCCTAATGGCGTAACCCGTTTTTATGGACCGAATATGGAAGCTTCAGCAGGTGGGCATGGGGAATTTGGTAATGTTTATTTGCAGGATACCCATTTCGATTCGTACCCTGAAGATGGCAAACTGGTGATTTTTCCACCGCACATCAAACACATGCCATTCCCCTACTCAGGAGAAAAAGATCGTGTAATCGTATCTTTCCATGCACGTATTCATAACCCTTCGGGATTTAAATATGGATATTCAAACGCTTAGGAATAATCGTTAACTTTCTTTCTATTAGACTTTTGCAGGCATCCAGGGCGGAAGTCTGATATTCCATTGCTCAAAAAGCGCTTGTAGCTCTCCGCTTTTGATAAGCGTTTTCATTCTTTTTTCGTAAATCCTGATTAACTCGTTTGATCTTTCACAATCGAGGAATCTTGGGTATGTATCTATAGTATAAGCAATTTCTTTTCCTATATTACTCATATCTGGATTATTGTCTTTTATATAATTCTCTGTCGTTAGAGAGTCATCGAGAAAATAATCAACCCTGCCGGCTCTCAACAGTTCCCAACCTTGTTTTAGTGTCCCAATCTCACTCCAGTTGACATCAACATCAAGGTATTTGTGAAACCCGTAACCATGCATCCAGATAACTTTTTTGTTTTCTATCGATTTTTGGCCATTCCAGTCAACCTTGCTTTTATCAAATAAAGCAAGCGTGTAGCTCGTGTTCATGGGTTGCTTAGGATAAATAAAAGAAGGCTTCTCAGGCGTTAAATAGGCATTCACCATAAAATCAGAATTACCCGACTTTACCTCGTGAGTAGCTCTTCTCCATGGTGCAATAATAAATTCTAATTGTATTCCTTCAGGCTCATAGATTTTCCTGAAAAAATCGAAATAAAACCCAGTGCCATCCTCATTAGTATACCCATCCCAGGAAGGCGTAATCATTTTGATGGTTTTAATGGATGTATTTTTTATTGGCGTACTGTTTACTGGTGCATTTTTTACTGGTGCACTTTTTGTTGGCGCGCTATATGCAACAGAGGATATAAAAAAGGCATGAAAGCCCCCCAATATAATAGATAGTGCAATTAATTTAAAAGGTAATGTCATCTAATATTATTGGTTCTTATTGTTTTTCAGAAAGTAACAAACATTATGATTTTATTATATTTTATTCATGTTTTCCATTTTTATTTGTTTATCAATTGTTCCTCTATAAACCATATCACCATCTTAGAGTTCAGCAGCAATGCTTGATCAGCTAAATTTCACGAGTTTGAATACATTTAAACCTTACCAGACCTTATAATTGGTCTAATCAAAAAATTAAACTAAAACAAAAGCAATCGCATAAACAATCAAACCAACAAGTATCGTTTTAAACGTATGCTTGGTAATCCAGGCTGTAATTACCGCTGCAATAAGCGCATATAAATAAGGGTTACTAAACGCGATATCGAGTTCACCATCATGCACTAAACTAGTTTGCGCGATTATCGCTGTTAACACAGCAATCGGAACAAATTCCAACGCGCGACCTAATAATGGCGGAATCCTAAATTTGCCCGCCAAAGCGATGGGTAAATACCTTGGGATGAAAGTGAGCGCCATCATCCCGATAATCAATAACCATTCATTCACTGTTGTCACCTACTTTGTTGCCACCTGCTTCAATTTGATTCTTTGCATAGGTATCACGGGATAAAAACAAGCCAACCAATATCGCTAATAAAGAAGAAAATAACAAACCTGTTTGATGTGGCCAATTGAAGGTTAACAGAGCAGAAATAAATGCCGTTCCCGCACACGCCCATTGTGCTTTATTTTGTAAAATCGGCACCACTATTCCTACAAAGGCTACGACCATCGCAACATCCAAGCCCCATTTGGTTAAATCCGGTACTTGCTGCCCTAAAAATACGCCAATTAAAGTACAACATTGCCAATTGAAATACATGGCAAACGCAGCGCCTAAATAATACCTTTGGAAATTTGGCATTCCAGGTTCATCCAGCAAACGCTTACTCAACGTAGCGTAGGCCTCATCAGTCAGCCAAAATGACATAATTAATCGCAGCTTTTGCGGTAATTCACTCACAAGAGGCATCATACTTATCGAGTACAACATATGCCTGAGATTGACAATAAACACGGTGAGTAAAATGACCGGCAATGCAGCACCAACACCCAATAAAGTCACTGCCACAAATTGTGAAGAACCCGCAAAAACGAACAGCGACATTCCAATAGTCGCCAATGTGGAAAGCCCGTTTGCCTGAGCCAAAGCGCCATAAACGATACCAAAAGGAGCGGCAGCAATTAACAGGGGAATAATATCCCTCGTACCTTGCCAGAATAATTTCGTGGTTTCTTTCATAGGCGCAAGTGTAGTGCATGTAAATCAATCAACAAGGTACATTTTTTATTTTTTTGATGCTGACAGTTACAGCTGAATGTAATTTAGTCACCCCCCTAGTTTTAGGCACTTTTTTTAAAAATCCGAAAGTAAAGTCAATAATTTAGACTAGAATCATCCTAATAAAATAAAATCACAAAGAGGCTTAAGATGGCAGATGTACCAGTATATATGGTAGTGAACTTACACATTACCGATAAAGATGAATACCGAAAATATGAGAAGAGTTTTTTCCCTATTCTGAAAAAATATGGCGGAGAATTTTTAACCTATGATGATTCTGCAGAAACGCTAGAAGGCACTATACCTCGCGAAGGGCGCATGATTCTTTTCACTTTTCCCTCAGAACAAGCTGCCAAAGACTGGTACGCAGATGCGGATTATCAGGCAATTTCTGAACATCGCCGTACGGGTACCAATATGGAATTTTTAACGATGGTTAAGGGGTTACCACCTCGCGATTAAACACATCACTTGATAAAAAATTAAATGGTCACCCCCTACTTATAGGGGGTTTTTAGTTTATATCGACGCTACATTTATATTACTTCAAAGCAATCCACGCTCAGCAAATGAAACAATGTCATCGCCAATAATAAAATGGTCAAGCACACGAACATCAATCAACTGGAGCGCATCTTTAAGTTTTTGGGTAATGAGATTATCACTTTGACTGGGCTCGGCCACGCCCGAAGGATGATTATGGGCGAGCACAATTGCAGCGGCATTATGATGCAATACCCGTCTAATCACTTCTCTAGGGTGAACACTAGCTGCATCAATAGTGCCTCTAAAAAGCTCTTCGTATTCGATGACTCGATGTTTATTGTCCAGGAACAAACAGGCAAATACTTCAAACGGATATTGCTGAAGACGAGATTGTAAATACTTTTTAACATCGCTAACATTGCTCATCGCATCGCCGCGATGAATCTTTTCTTCGAGGTAACGACGACTCATCTCGACCACCGCCTGCATTTGTACATACTTCGCCTGACCTAAACCTTTACCCTGACAAAAACTTTTTTCATCAGCACTCAATAATGGACTTAAACCACCACTTTCAGCGAGCAAGTCTCGTGCAAGATCGACCGCTGTTTTGCCTTTTATGCCAGTGCGTAAAAAAATCGCAAGCAACTCTGCATCGGTTAATGCTTGCGCTCCTTTAACGAGTAATTTCTCACGAGGTCTATCTTCTACAGCCCAATCAGTTATTGCCATAAGTACGGGGGTGTCCTATTGCTTTGTGTTTAACAATGAATCAAGACGAACAAATCAATTCATCTCGTCATGTAACATGCAATATTCTCAGGTTATTTGGTATAATTAGCGCAATTATGTCATTTATAACGAATAAACAAATACTTATAGGGATAAGCGGTGGTATTGCTGCTTATAAAACTGCTGAATTAACGCGCCAGTTAATCAAAAATGGGGCTGATGTCAGAGTGTGTATGACAAAAGCAGCTTGCGAATTCATCACGCCACTCACACTGCAAGCACTCACCGGGAATCCAGTACCTACAGATCTATTAGATGTCGATGCTGAAGCGGGAATGGGTCATATTGAACTCGCACGCTGGGCTGATCTCATTATGGTCGCGCCTGCTAGCGCTGATTTCATGGCTCGAATTACCCACGGTCATGCTAATGACTTACTTTCTACGATTTGCTTGGCGACTGATGCGCCGATTCATTTAGCACCAGCGATGAATCGATTAATGTGGTCGAATGCAGCAACTCAACATAACGCTCAGATTTTGCAGTCACGGGGAATCACTTTGCACGGACCGGCCGAAGGCGAGCAAGCCTGTGGTGAAACAGGTGCTGGTAGAATGCTTGAGCCGCAAGAATTAACGGAAGCGCTGTTATCTTTAGAACAAAACTCTTTCGATCAAAACACAGATTCATCGACAAAGCCCCTTGCTGGTAAAACCGTTTTACTAACCGCGGGCCCAACTCGTGAAGCAATCGACCCTGTACGATATATCACCAACCGTAGCTCAGGGAAAATGGGATATGCCATTGCTAATGCCGCTAAACAAATGGGAGCAAACGTTATTCTGGTGTCTGGGCCTGTTGCTTTAGAAGCACCGCTTGGTGTCGAAAGACACTTGGTAGAATCTGCCAAAGAAATGCATGCAAAAACATTATCGCTGGCAGATAAGGCAGATATTTTTATCGCGACTGCTGCTGTGGCAGATTATTCACCTGCCAATATAGCCGATCAGAAAATCAAAAAGTCTGAAGATGATTTATCGTTAAAACTGGCTTACAACCCTGACATTTTATTTGATGTATCTCATAAATACCCAGACCTATTTAGTGTAGGATTTGCCGCTGAAACCGAGCATTTAGTTGAACATGCAAAAGCAAAAATGCTGCGTAAGAAACTGGATATGATTGTTGCGAATCAAGTGGGTTCAAACAAAGCATTCGACAAAGACACCAATCAAGTAGAAATAATTATAAAAGATGGGGAAAACGACAAACAAATCTCAATTCCTGAAATGGACAAATCAGAATTAGCATTCAAAATCATGAAAATTATTTCTGAAAATGCTTAACCTTATTATTTAACTATCGTTAA
This sequence comes from uncultured Cocleimonas sp., assembly GCF_947495625.1. Classification (GTDB taxonomy): domain Bacteria; phylum Pseudomonadota; class Gammaproteobacteria; order Thiotrichales; family Thiotrichaceae; genus Cocleimonas. The sequence goes on along the minus strand of NZ_CANLZW010000016.1, from coordinate 37,469 downwards.
AGTTTTATTAAACCAAATTTTAATTTTCGACACTAAGCAATACAGACATGTCGAAATACATGCACAAAAGGGCTAAACACAAAAATGCACGAACCAAATTATATCGTAGATTATAAAATTCTTGATGATCGTATCGGAGATACCATTCCACTTCCTTCATACGCGACTTTAGGTTCTGCAGGTATGGATTTAAGAGCCTGTATAGACGAAGCACTTGTGGTTAAACCTGGCGATACGCATTTAATTCCAACCGGTATAGCCATTCATATCGAAGACCCAACACTCGCAGCAACGATTTTACCTCGCTCTGGTTTGGGCCATAAACATGGCATCGTGTTGGGAAATTTAGTCGGACTGATTGATTCTGACTACCAAGGCCAACTATTTATATCCTGCTGGAATCGTGGTGATACCGAATACACCATCGAATCCGGAGATCGTATTGCACAGTTGGTGATAATTCCCGTGATTCAGGCAAAACTGAATCTGGTTGAGTCTTTTGACGATAGCGAACGAGGAACTGGTGGCTTTGGACACTCTGGTCAAAAATAAACATATCAATAAAGACATTTTCAAAGCCTATGACATACGTGGTCAAATAGGCAAAGAATGGTGTTCTGAAAATAATTTTCATGATGCCTTTCTGATTGGAGAAGCGATTGGCAATCAACTTCTCGAACAACATTCACCGAATATAATCATTGGGCGCGATGGCAGACTATCTAGTCAGGACATCTCCCAACAGTTAATTAAAGGACTTTTAAGCTCCGGCTGTAACGTCACTGATATAGGCCTAACAGCGACACCTGTAGTCTATTTTTCTTTACAGTACCTCAATATGACTAATGCAATCATGATTACGGGTAGTCATAGTCCATCTGATCATAATGGCATCAAAATTGTTTTCGATTCTCAACCGTTATCCACTTCAGCCATTGAATCGCTATATTTTGATATAAGCAAAAACGATTATCCTATCGTTAAAAGTGGAAAGCTGACAGCATTTGATTCTGCCAATCAGCATTATCAAGAAGCTGTCATAAAAGACATAGCAATCCAAAGAAAACTGCGTATCGGGATTGATTCAAGCAATGGTGCTACCTCACTATTTTCTGAAGATCTTTTTAATAATCTGGGTTGTGAAGTCTACCCCCTATTTTGTGAACTAGATGGAACATTTCCCAATCATTCACCTGATCCTACGACGCCTGAAAATCTCACCTATTTAATTAAACACGTTAAAGAAAACAATCTCGATATCGGTATCGCCTTTGACGGCGATGGTGATCGTATGATTGCTGTAGATAATCTAGGCAATATTTTATGGCCAGATAGAATCATGATTTTACTGGCACAAAGTATCCTCCAATCCTTTCCGGGTAGTCGTATTGCCTACGAAATCAAATGCAGTTATTTACTTCCCAAAGCAATACGTAAAGCTGGCGGACAAGCTGCAATTTGTGCCAACGGCCACTCAAAAATAAAACTTGAGATGAAGCGTTTAAATGCAATTATGGGGGGTGAATTTAGTGGCCATATTATTTTACGTGATCGATGGAATGATTTTGATGACGCCCCTTATGTTGCTGCACGATTATTAGAAATTTTATCAAAAACAACACAATCTACCGCCGAAGTATTTTCAGAAATTCCTAATGGTTTCGCTACTGAAGAATACAAACTAAAATTCGCAAGCCACAATGAATCCGTTGAGCTAATAACCCAGTTTATTAAAAATGCGTCTTTCCCCGGCGCTGATCTCAATCTAATTGATGGACTCAGAGTCGAATACGATGATGGCTGGGGATTTATTCACGCCTCAAATACCAGCTCTAGTATTGGTTTACGTTTTGAAGGAGCGACTGAAGAACGTCTGCTAGAAATAAAAAAACAATTTAAAGCGGTATTTAAACTTATAGACTACAAACATCACCTTCCTTTTTAGTTATAATCTGCGTCACAAAACACATCTAATGACTGTGGAATTTAATCAACAGTTATTAGAAACAAATTAACTAAAAAGCGAATTTCATATTATGTCTGTCCAAGATGCCAATCAAACTGCCCATATTTTAACCGAAGCCTTACCTTATATTCAGCGTTATGCGGGTAAAACGGTAGTGATAAAGTATGGCGGCAATGCCATGACAGATGAAAACCTTAAAAAGAGCTTTGCCAGAGATATCGTGCTGTTAAAACAGGTAGGTATTAATCCGGTAATTGTTCATGGTGGTGGACCACAAATTGGCAAACTACTTGATCAAATAGGAAAAGAAAGCAAATTCATCGAAGGCATGCGTGTCACAGATGGTGAAACCATGGATGTTGTTCAAATGGTTTTAGGCGGACTGGTAAATAAACAGATTGTCAGTAACATCAATCAAGCAGGCGGAAGAGCCGTTGGTTTGACGGGCAAAGATGGCAATCTAATTCTGGCTAAAAAGCTTGAGATGAAAAGCAAAGCGACTGAATCTCAACCTTCAGAAATCATTGATCTTGGATTAGTTGGTTCTGTAGAAAAAATCAATCCCGACATTGTTACTTTGCTGGATAATGAAAAATTCATCGCTGTTATTGCTCCTATTGGTGTAGGTGAAGACGGCGTTTCATATAATATTAATGCCGATATCGTTGCTGGTGAAATGGCCGCAGTATTGAATGCCGAAAGACTATTATTACTCACCAACACACCTGGTGTACTCGATAAACAAGGTGAATTATTAACGGGCCTGAATAAAAATGATGTTGCAAGACTCACTGAAGACGGCACTATTAGTGGCGGGATGCTACCTAAAATTCAGTGCGCCTTAGATGCAATAGAAGCGGGTGTTGAATCAGCAAGTATTATTGACGGACGAGTGCCACACGCAGTACTGCTAGAGTTACTCACCGATGAAGGCAAAGGCACTCTTATTAATAGATAGGATAGATCGTAGTATATTTTATCTTTTACAAACTTAGCGAGGCGGTCTATCCGAGATCAGCTTGGCTTCTGGCACAGATTCAATAATCGCAGTTATAATATCGAGCATAACGCCCTTAACTGGGCGAACTGAAATCCAGAGTAAATTCATTTTAAGATTTAAATCTGCAAAAACCACCACTTCCTGATAACGATGTAATACTGCATTGAGTTTATCTAAGGTTAGCTTTTGATGTTCAGGGGGAGCAATTTTTAGTTTGGGAATCATGATCATGAAATCCCCTAGATAATTTCCAGACTCATCTTTTGTAGGAACACGCTTCCATAACGGTGAATTAGGTTTTAATTCTAACGTTTGTTTGAGATCTGTTTGTTCTTTATCGTTAAGCGCTTTGCTCATTCAATTAGTATAAAAGCAGATTAATTTATTTTCAGAATTTTTTGATGCGTATTTTAATAAGACACCATTTTCATGCGCTATTAAAATATCCAAGCTATAGATTTTTTGATTACATCACGACACTAGGTCGTGATGTAATTTGAAGTTTTCTTTAATTCGTAATTAGCTGTCTTTAGCTTGCTTTTGATACAGGCGGGAACATATTAGCAATGCGACTCGCCGTAGAATCCATTCTGCGAGAGATCTTACGAACCTCAGGATCTTTAATAAACTCTGACAAGCTAATACCGTCTAGAAAATCGTAAAGTCTATTACTCAAATCATTCCATAAATGATGCGTTAAACAACGCTCGCCTTTATTGCAATCAAGGTTGCCTTTGCAACGTGTACTATCTATGGACTCATCAACAGCTACAACGATATCAGCAACACTGATTTGGTTAGCAGGCTTACCTAAGCGATATCCACCACCTGGACCACGAACACCCTCAACTAAACCTGTTTGACGAAGCTTGGCAAAAAGTTGCTCTAAATAAGAAAGTGAGATTCCCTGGCAGTTTGAGATGTCGGCTAATGTCACAGGGCCATCCCTGTCGTGGATAGCCAAATCCATCATTGCGGTAACTGCGTAACGCCCTTTTGTTGATAATTTCATGTCGATCTCCGGGTTGGTGTAGGACCTTAACGTCAGAACTGATGCAACAGATGCATCCAGACTGCACTAATACCCTACTAATTTAGTAAGGATTGTTAAACAACCAAGGGTTTTTGTCAAGTATTAGCAACCACCATTTGTACAAATTTATTTGATGTTTTAATTAATAAATTTTGTGGATTTACTCTATATCTTCAATAAAAAACTATTTTTACGTAAAGTATTACTTATCCACTTTAAAAGAATGACCTTGATGCTCAAGGTAGCCTAACCATTTATAGAGGAAACGGTTCAGGCGCCAGCGACACAATAAGACATTATCAAACTGCTTTTCCCATAGACGAATATCACGACCAGTGATTCTACAATTTCGGCTAACCACGTCGGCCTGACGGGAATCATGATAAATTTGTACTTTTAAATCAGGACGTCTTTCTTCATCTTCAAACAAATAAGTTATCATCAGAAGAGTCGTATGTCGTGATCGCTCAATGACTTTCAAACTTACAGGTACTCCACCCTCTACCTGAGAGATCGTTTCATCAGGAAGTTGACGAATATCGCCACAGAAGAGCCGAAGACGTATATAATTGCCTTCATACATATTCATTAAATCAATAAATGAATGCGGTCGTGGGGTGAATGCGTCTGTATTTTTATTTTTTACTTCCATTTAACTATTTTAACATAACAATCATGTACTACAGCAAACCAATTAAACTTCAGCCAGTAAAAACTCAACCTTTTACTGACCAAAAACCTGGCACATCTGGTTTACGTAAAACAGTTAATACATTTAAACAAACTGACTACCTACAAAATTTTGTACAGTCAATTTTTAACTGTTTACCCGACCTTGCAGGATCAACATTAATTGTTGGAGGAGACGGTCGTTACTATAATCGAGAAGCGATTCAGATAATCTTACGCATGGCTGCTGCCAATAGCGTTGGCAAGGTCATACTTGGACAAGGTGGTATTTTTTCTACGCCTGCAGCCTCGCACATGATTCGCAAGAATAAAGCTCTAGGCGGCATTATACTCTCTGCAAGTCACAACCCGGGCGGCATGGATGGTGACTTTGGTATTAAATACAATATCAGTAACGGCGGCCCTGCCCCTGAAGAATTCACTGATGCTGTATTCGAAGCCTCAAAGAAAATTACTGAGTACCGCATTGCAGGTATTAAAGGTATTCCTTTAGATATTATTGGTGAATACACAATTGATAGATTGCAGATCGAAATCGTCGATTCTGTTGCTGATTACGCTGATCTAATGGAAAGCTTATTCGATTTTCCTAAAATTAAACAACTACTCACGTCCGATAAATTCACCATGTGTTTTGATGCGATGTACGCTGTTACAGGTCCATACGCGAAAAAGATTCTGGAGGAACAACTCGGTGCAGACGAAGGCACCGTGATACGTGGGGAGTGCCTACCTAATTTTGGCGGTGGTCATCCAGACCCAAACCTTGTGCATGCTAAACAACTAGTCGATCTGATGTACGACGCTGCGGAAACGGGTTCTTCACCAAATTTTGGAGCGGCATCAGATGGAGATGGCGATCGTAATATGATTATGGGTGATTATTTCTTTGTGACACCTAGTGATTCTCTTGCGGTTATCGCAGCCAACGCACACCTTATTCCTGCTTACAAAGGCGGCTTGAAAGGTATTGGGCGCTCTATGCCAACCAGTCAGGCACCTGACCGTGTTGCAGAAAAACTGGGTATTCCTTGCTACGAAACACCCACAGGCTGGAAGTTTTTTGGCAACCTATTAGACGATGGTCGCATTACTTTATGTGGTGAAGAAAGCTTTGGCACAGGTTCTGATCACGTCAGAGAAAAAGATGGTATATGGGCAGTTCTATGCTGGTTAAATATCCTTGCTGAACGCAAACAAAGTGTCGAAGATATCCTACGTCAACACTGGGCTGAATACGGCCGTAACTACTACACCAGACATGATTATGAAAACATCCCAAGCGAAGCTGCGGATAAATTAATTCAGAATCTACAGAGCAATATGGATTCTTTAGTAGAACGTGAATTCAATAATCGCAAGGTAGTTACCGCAGACAATTTCACGTATAACGATCCGGTTGATGGCAGCATTAGCGCCAATCAAGGTATTCGAATTTTATTTGATGATGCTTCACGTATCATCTTCCGCCTCTCTGGAACGGGAACTGGTGGTGCTACTTTACGTTTATACATTGAGCGTTATGTGGAAGATATAAAGCATCACGATCTTGATACTCAGGAAGCGCTTTATGATTTGATTGAAACCGCCGAATTGATTGCGAATATCATTGGATTTACAGGCCGCGATGAGCCAACCGTAATTACGTGATACACGCCCTTATAAATTATCTAATAGATTAAAAATTAAATGATTAGAAAAAAAGGCCTATAAAACTGCCTATAAGTAGGGGGGTGACTTTTCTAATTTAACGATAAAAAAACTGGGTAGCAATTCTCGCTACCCAGTCCAGTTTGCCTCAATTCGCAATAGTCTAACTATCAAGGCTTAATATAGGTATAACCCTGCATTTGTAACTTGGCTAATTCTGCAACGCCACTTGGTACAATCTCTGATTGTTCAACATTATATAAGTCATTATCAACGCTAACCTTTCTACCTTTAACAGTATTATTACAAACATTAAACACAACACCCTGATCTTTTAGACCATCAATCCTAACAGTCATTTTATCAGTCGCATTTGCATGTTTGAATTTTGGTACATTAGCCAATGAATCAGGCTCTAAGAGTAATGCTAATCCATTTCCGTGCAATACAACTTTGATCTCCATATTTTCGGCACCAACAGCGTTAATGTGATTTTGAATATTCACTAAAGCACCTTTCTGCTTTTTCGGATCATCATAGTTAATGTGGTAAACCACCTTTTGTTTTCCATAACCATTATCAGCCGCATTGACTGTGCTGATACTCGCTATCGTTAAAAATACTAACGCTAAAATACTGGTAATAATTTTTTTCATCATTGATCTCCTATCGGGTTAAATTACATTTTTATGAGTTTTTTTAATATTTCATAAATATAAAACGTATTCGGTATTTATTATTGCTAGCTTTTCTCTTCTACCGATGAGCAGAAAAGCATATTGAACGCGGTTAAACCTGAATATATAACCAACCTTGTTGCAGTCTCATAACGACATAGGCAACACCAGATTGAGTTGATTCTGCTTCTGAGATTAATTTTACGTCGATACCATTTTCTCTTTTAATTCTATCTATGGTATTCAAACAAGCGACAAATGTGAGTTCAGGATACTGTTTAGACAAGGCAGTAATACGTGGTTTTTCGGTCGACAAACGCTCGCGTAACAAATCAAGACCTTCTGCATGCGCCACCACTTCAACTCTGATCTTCTGATTATCTTTAATCGATTGTTCGAGTAAGCCTTCTATATCATCCAGTAATTCGTTAGCACTCAAACGCGTTGTGCTCGATACGTGAAAAACCACACGCAGTTCTTCACTATTATTCTGGCTCAGGTTTTGAGCTCTGCCATCCGGATCAAGTACCACCAATCTTTGAGAATCATTTGATGATGCAGTTTGCGTTGTTGAACGATTGTTTTCTGAATTATATGTGCCATTCAACCCTACAACCGCTAGAGCAACCACAACAAGTGCAAAAAACACACTCGAAACCATTCGATATAAATGTCGTTTTGCTATTTTGACTTTTACTTGTGAGGTGGGTTGTGGAATATCACTGTATGCTGTTTTTACTCGGTCTTTTAGATAACTGATTTCACAAGCTCTTTCTTTACTGACTTTATCAGTCTGCAAATGCGCCAGTAACTCAGAACGCTCTGCCGCAGGAAATTCGTTATCCACCAGCGCATTCAAAGTTTCATCTGATAGCGATTTATATTTTTTGAATGTCATGTTTATTTAACCCTTCTTAGGCGAGGTGTTGTTTGGGATAGCTTTTTTTCTATTTGCTTCTCAAGTTGCTGACGTTCAATATTTTCTAGTTGTTCTTTAAGCGCTTGTCTCGCGCGATTTATTCTACTCATGACAGTTCCCATGGGAATGTCTAAAATTTCAGCCACTTCGGCATAACTAAATTCTGCAATATCTATCAAACTGATTATTTTTCTTTGTTTATCATTTAGTTGCGATATTGCATATCTAACCAGCTGGATAGATTCTTCACGACTTGCCAGAGTAATGGGATCGAGATCAGACATCAGATGCTTGTTCTCAAGTTCGACATATTCCTTTTTAGCCCGAAAATAGTCCGCATGTAGATTCACCAGGATTCTAGCGAGCCACGGTTTAAGTTTGGTTAAATCCTTGAGTTGAGATCGATTCTTTAGTGCTCTTGCATAAGTATCCTGCACAAGATCCTCAGCTAGGGTGACATCATGACACCACGACCACGCAATCTTGTATAGCGCTGGACGATGTGCTTCCAGAGCTTTTTTAAATGTACGTTTAGAAGCGGTTTTAAAGGAAATTTGTATCATTAATTTTCTATAAATTACTCATGTCTTTAAATTTTATTTCGTGTTCATATACTATAGACGTAGCGCTTAGCTTTTTATTCCATTTTTTAATATATTATTTTCATTTTTATCTTTTTCCTTAAAATCTTTTTTTAAACCTGTCTTTAAAAAATATGCCTTTAAAATATGTCGTTAAAACAAAATAAAACTCAATATGCAAATGCAGACCAACTAGTTACTGCATTAAGAAACAAACGTAAAATCTGGGTGCTTAGTGGCGCGGGCATCAGTGCACCTTCTGGAATCCCGACCTATCGAGACAATAAAGGTAACTGGCAGGCGGGAAATCCAATTCAGCATAATGAATTTATTACTCAAGAGTCATTCAGAAAACGATACTGGGCGCGTAGCATGGCAGGCTGGATAATAACCGGTCATGCAAAACCAAATGCTGCACACCAATCAATTACACAACTGCAGGAAAACGGTCTGCTATCAAAAATTGTGACGCAGAATGTAGATAGACTTCACAGTAATGCGGGAGCAAAAGAAGTCATCGATTTGCACGGTCGCATTGATCAAATCATTTGCCTGGATTGCAATGACATCAGCAGACGCGCTGATTATCAACCCAGATTAGTCGAATCAAATCAAGACCTGGAAGCCTACATTGAACGAATCAGCAGCAAGGCTTTGCCAGATGGCGATGCCAATATCGATGACTACGAAACTGACACAGTCAACATTCCACCCTGTGAAAAGTGTGCCGGTAGATTAATGCCAGATGTTGTATTTTTTGGCGGCATTGTCCCCAAAGAACGTGTTGAACTCGCTTTTAAAAGCCTGGCAGAAGCTGATTGTTTACTGGTGATTGGTAGCTCGTTGAAAGTATTTTCAGGATTTCGTTTTCCTCGCTGGGCGCATCAAAACAATCTGCCTTTATACGCCATCAATCAGGGCGAAATGCGCGGCGAAGACATGTTTGATCTGGTTGTAGCTGAATCTTGTGAAGAAGTACTTCCTGAGCTGGTTAATCAATTGATCTAAATAATATAATGTACACCCCCCTACTTTTAGCCTGTTTTTCGCTTTGTATGTATAACGTTAAACTCGTTTATTTTTTCCAGCATTAGACATTTTCAGGTTCTGTTATTATGGATATCTCCAGCGAATATATCGCACTATTTACTGACATTGCTCAGAAGATTGATTTTCCCGAAGTCGAAGGTATCTATCTTCCTCATCTAGCTGATGAAAATACTGAAAGTAATGATAAGCAAAAGAAAGACGAATTCGGTGTTGTTATTCTAGAAGACGGCAGCGCTGGCGCTTTCTATGTCAGTTTAGACGACACGCTAAAGCAGCTCGAAGCGTACCTTGAAAGCAACTATTCTAATTCTAGCGGTAACAGGGAAAAACCAGATACCCTAAGCCTCATCAAAAACTTCAAAAGCACTACACTGCATGAAAGGGCAATAGCGCTGGGTGCAATCAATGCTGTCAGCCAGTTCATTATGAACCAAGCTGGATTTACAGCGCCTGGAAAAGATAAAAACAAGACCAGTAGCATCGGCATTGATCAGGCAAAAAAAGGCGAACGAATCGGCATGATTGGTTTCTTCTCTCCTTTAATCGAGAGGTTGTTAGAAAAGGGTTTTGAAATATTGGTGCTGGAGAAAAATCCAGCTCGCGTTGAATTGCAAACAGGCGTTACTTTGACAGAGAATGTAGCAGATCTTTCTAACTGCGATCATATCCTGTGTACCGCTTCTACACTCATCAATAACACCTTAGATGTAGTCTTATCCCACAGCAAACAAGCCAAGTCATTCAGTTTAATTGGACCAAGTGGCAGCAGCCTCCCAGATATATTGTTTAAACACGGTGTTGATGCAGTCGGCGGTTACCACTTTACAGATATTACTGCTTTGAAACAGGCACTAGATAATCAAGAATCATGGGGACATTCTGGCAATAAATACCAGCTAACTCGTGAAGATTATCCCAGTATTGAAACCTTACTAGAAAGGATTAAAAATAAGGATAATTAAGGTTTTTAGTCACCCCCCTACTTAAAGGCGTTTTTTTATAAACCTTTCTTGTTACGGGTAGCAAACCAGTAAATAGCGATCAAAATAATATTTAGTTTATTCAATCCCACTAAAGCAAATAATAGACTCGTAATTGATAGAGACTCTAACTGGGCGCCAGCGACATCACCTTTATCGTTTTGCTTTAGCTCAGAATACTTTTCCTGAAGAAGATTACGGTCGATGGTTTCCTGACTCATCAGCTCTTCCAGTAATTCAATCTGAGATGACTGACTTATCATCACTGAAGACTTTTCACCAACAGGCAAAAAGTCTGGTGCCTTAAAAACTATCGCTATCGACAAAAGAGAAGTAAATAGAATCCAGCCTAGTAATATCTTCATAGTGTATTAATTGCTTTCAAATGCCTCAATCTCCGACATTTCTTCTCGCTATGATTCGGTCTCTAGATGACTGACATTGCGGTAACCTTGAGGTAATAATTTTCCGCGTTTACCACGTTCTGCCTGATATTCGATCACTTCTGCACCCTGAATCATCTTATGCTTTTTACCCGCATGGATAATGAGCTTAGCCCCTTGTGGGAAAGCGATCATTGCAACCACACTTTCTTCACCCTCTTTAAGACGCTTGCTCGGTACATTGATGATTTTATTACCTTTACCGCGTGGTAATTGAGGTAACTCACTGGCATTGATAATCAATAAGTAACCTTCAGAAGTTACCGCCGCAATCATGTCGGTTTCGATATCTGTGATCGGTGAAGGGTTGATGATTTTCGCCCCCGCATTACCCAAACTCACCGTAGCCTTACCTGCTTTGGCGCGACTTAACATGTCTTCGAATTTACAGATAAAGCCGTAACCGAAGCTGCTTCCTAATAAGAAAAACTCTTCATTCTTACCCATCAAAGAGTAATTAAAAGTTGCACCTTCAGCGGGCTTGAAACGTCCACTGATTGGATCACCCTGCCCACGTGCGGATGGTAATGTATGCGCAGCCAATGTATAGCTTCGCCCAGTACTATCGAGGAGCACGACTTGTTGATTAGATCGCCCTTGTGCTGAAGACTGGAATTTATCACCTTGTTTATAACTCAAAGTGTGTGGATCTATATCGTGGCCTTTTGCAGCACGAATCCAACCCATTTGTGACAATACAACGGTTACTGGCTCAGATGGGATTAATGCATTTTCATCGAGAACTTGTGAGGCTTCTCGCGTAACGATTGGAGAACGACGATCATCGCCGTATTTCTCTGCGTCTTCTTTGAGCTCTTTCTTGATTAATGAAGTCAGCTTGTTAGGAGAATCCAATAAGCCCTGTAGCTCATCACGTTCTTTAATTAGCTCTTCTTGTTCTGCACGAATCTGGAATTCTTCTAGCTTTGCCAGGTTGCGTAAACGCAAGTTGAGCACCGCTTCTGCCTGAATATCACTGAGAGAGAAGTGCTCCATCAGAATCGGCTTAGGCTCATCATTCTCACGAATAATTCTGATCACTTCATCTATATTTAGATGCGCAATCAATAAACCTTCCAGGATATGTAAGCGTTCAAGCACTTTGTTTAAGCGCCATTCAATACGTCTTATGACAGTTGCACGACGGAATTCTAACCATTCAGTTAACACTGTCTTCAGGTTTTTAACTTGTGGCTTACCGTCAATACCGATCATATTCATATTGACGCGGTAGCTACGTTCGAGATCGGTACTGGCAAACAGATGTGACATTAACTGCTCAATATCGACGCGATTTGAGCGAGGTGTAATAACTAATCGTGTTGGATTTTCATGATCAGATTCATCGCGTAAATCTGCCACCATCGGTAGCTTCTTGGCACGCATCTGCGCCGCAATTTGCTCCAGTACTTTACCGCCTGAAGTCTGAAATGGTAATGCAGTGACAATCACATCGCCATTTTCTTTTTCCCAAACCGCGCGTTGTTTAATACTACCTTTACCGGTTTCATACATTGACGCAATTTCTTCCTGCGTACTGATGATTTCAGCTTCAGTAGGATAGTCTGGACCTTTTATGAATTCACTTAATTCTTCAGTGGTAGAGGTCTTCTTTTTTAGTAACTGGAAACAGGCATTCACAACTTCGCGCAAGTTATGTGGTGGAATATCGGTAGCCATACCAACAGCAATTCCCGATCCACCATTTAACAATACATTGGGTAAACGCGCAGGCAGTAAGGAAGGTTCTTTTAATGTGCCGTCAAAATTATCAGCCCAATCAACGGTTCCCTGACCCAACTCTTGCAGTAATACTTTTGCATAGGGTGTTAAACGAGATTCGGTGTAACGCATCGCGGCGAAAGACTTTGGATCATCTTGAGAACCCCAGTTCCCCTGACCATCAACCAAAGGATAGCGATAGGAAAACGGTTGCGCCATCAGCACCATCGCTTCATAGCAGGCTGAATCGCCATGCGGATGAAACTTACCCAACACGTCACCGACAGTACGTGCCGATTTCTTATGCTTTGATGCAGCTGATAAACCAAGCTCCGACATCGCATACACTATGCGTCGTTGCACAGGTTTTAGACCATCACCAATATTTGGAAGAGCACGATCCAGAATAACGTACATGGAATAATCCAGATACGCTTTTTCGGTGTACTTTTCTAATGAAAGTCTTTCTATGCCGTCGTCGAAAGATCCTCCCCCACTGCCAGAACCTCCGTTATTATTTCCGTTACCATCATCACTGCCACCATTATCCTCGGCATCAGCGTTTAACAGATCTAATTGTGTTTCATCTACCATTTAAAACTACCATTTGATTTTTTCATATCAAGAAACTGCCCAGGATTTTGAAAATTCTTCTAAATGTGATTTCCCGGATTGATCCAATACGTCACGTAACAGCGCAAATTCAGTTTCTAATTCTTCGTTGTCTAATTCTCCACGCATCAACTGATAACGCAGATATATAAGATAAGTATTAAGCACATCGGTTTCGCAATAATTCCGTATTCCGCTTAGATTACCATTTTGATATTCATCCCAAACCTGAGAGCCATCCATGCCCATTTTACCGGGAAATCCTAACAGCATTGAGATATCTTGCAAGGATGCTGCTGCTTTATGATTGTAGCTGGCGAGAACATCTTTTAAATCAGTGTGACGTTCATGATATCGACTCAAATAATTGTCGTGGCGAAAGGCACTATTATTGTCGCCTTTCTCCCAATAACCGGGAGCACTTACTTTATTTTTCAAGGTGCGATAATGAACTACGGGCAAATCAAAACCGGTTCCATTCCACGATACAATCGTTGGCGTTCGCTGTTCAATTTCCTTAAAAAACAAAGTCAACAACTCAGCCTCAGTACTGTTTTCATCACCTAGACTTCTGACCGAGACTTCGTGCCCCATATCATCACCCATGCCACGATATACCACGGAGATGGCGACAATTTTTTGTAAATGAAGCGGTAAAAAATCACTACCTGTTTTTTGTTTTTGCAGGTGAAACAGTGCTTTTGAAGTACTTTCATCGTCTAGGCCTTGAAGGTCATAGATGATTTTACCTCCAGCGATATCGGGTACTGTTTCAATATCAAACACTAATACATTCATGAAGGAAAAACTCCCGTGGAGATATAGCGATCACCTCTATCACAGATGATCGTGACGATGGTGGCGTTTGTAACTTGTTCTGAGAGTTTTAATGCTGCTGCAACTGCCCCACCAGAAGATACGCCACAAAAGATGCCTTCTTCAGTGGCGAGTTTAAGCATGGTTGATTCAGATTCTTTCTGAGTGATATCAATTTCAATATCAACCACGCTAGCATCGAAGATTTCAGGTATATATTCTGGAGACCAGCGTCTAATCCCAGGAATTTCTTCATCATTAGTTTTGGGGCGAACACCTACGATTTTGACATCTTTATTTTGTTCGTGCAGATAACGACCGGTACCTGTGATAGTACCAGTGGTTCCCATAGCACTGACAAAGTGAGTTACTTCGCCTTGTGTATCTCGCCATATTTCAGGTCCTGTGGTTTCGTAATGCGCTAAAGGATTATCTTGATTAGCAAATTGATTTAACAGCAACCCTTCCCCATCCTGTTGCATTTTCATGGCTATATCTCGTGCGCCTTCCATGCCACCTTCTTCTTTAGTGACTAACCTTAGTTCTGCGCCATAAGCTTTCATTGATGCACGTCTCTCGGCGCTAAGGCTCGCAGGCATCAACAGTTTCATTTTGTAACCGCGCATGGCAGCAACCATAGCTAAAGCTATGCCCGTGTTGCCACTAGTAGCTTCAATTAGCGTATCGCCCGGTTTGATATCACCGCGTTCTTCAGCGCGTTTAATCATGCTATACGCAGCCCGATCTTTAACGGAGCCAGCTGGGTTATTTCCTTCTAATTTAGCCAGAATAGTATTTGTGCTGTCGCCTGGTAAACGTTGCAGTTTTACCAGCGGCGTATTGCCGATAAGATTTTCTATGATTGGATAATCCATTCGTCTCTTCCCTGATCCCCCAAATTACGATTTAACATTATAAATAAAAAGTGCCTTAAAGTGGGGGGGTGTGTTTTAAAATGATTATAAATAGCTTTTATTCAATTGTATCAAGCCTATTGAGATAAAAATGAAACTATATATAAATCTAGCTAGTTTTCTAAAATAACATAGGCTATTGCGTATTTTTTCTCATCACTGAGTGTAATATGGTTTTTTTTCACACCAAGCTTATTGGCTACCGCTAACGTTTCACCATAGAGTGTTAATACAGGCTGCCCGTCTTTGGTATTGCTGATTTCGATATCGTGAAATGAGACACCACCGGCAATACCCGTCCCCAATGCTTTTGATACCGCCTCTTTTGCGGCAAAACGCCTTGACACATACGAAACGGGATTCTTAAAACCCTTATAAATCTCTAGTTCGTTTTTATGCAGAATACGCTCGACAAAACCCACAGGG
Source organism: uncultured Cocleimonas sp. (assembly GCF_947495625.1). Taxonomy (GTDB): domain Bacteria; phylum Pseudomonadota; class Gammaproteobacteria; order Thiotrichales; family Thiotrichaceae; genus Cocleimonas. The sequence goes on along the minus strand of NZ_CANLZW010000016.1, from coordinate 21,990 downwards.
AACTTATCTATCAATCGTTTGATTCGCTTAGTTTGAACGATATCCGTACCAATACCTATAATTGCCATACTCTAATTAGCCTCTGATAAAAAGGCTATCTAGCCCAAATCTCTTGCTTCGCGCATGATTTGTAACATTTGACGAGTGGCTCGACTAATACCCACGAACACAGCGCGTGAGACAATCGAATGACCGATATTTAATTCCATGATTTCTGGGATTTTAGCAATGGCTGTAGTGTTTGAATAATCCAGGCCATGCCCGGCATTCACATGAATGCCTTGTGCATGAGCAAATGCTGTTGCTTCACGGATACGATCAAATTCACGTGTTTGCGCATCACCCTGAGCATTAGCATAGGTGCCGGTGTGTAGTTCGATGACTGGCGCGCCAATATCATTAACACGTTTGATCTGTTCGATATCCGGCTCAATAAAGAGGGAAACTCGAATCCCCTGCTCTGATAATTGTTTTGTACATTTTTGAATACGATCGAATTGACCTATGATATCTAAACCGCCTTCAGTTGTTAATTCTTCACGTTTTTCAGGAACGATACAGGCATCTTCAGGATTAACATCGCAAGCAATACGCACCATTTCATCGGTCGCTGCGAGTTCAAGATTCATCCGTACATTTATTTGCTTACGGATATCATAAACATCCTGATCTTGAATGTGGCGACGATCCTCCCTTAAATGAATAGTGATTGCTTGAGCGCCCGCTTCTTCAACTAAAAAAGCCGCTTCTAACAAATCAGGATACGAAGTCCCGCGAGCCTGTCTTAAAGTGGCGATATGATCAATATTTACCCCAAGCTCAAGTTCTTCTTTTACTGCTTTATCCTGCATCGCATACCTTCATATAATATCTAAGTAAATTTTATTTTGAATTATAGGTTAAATTCTTCCAAGGGTGAAAGTATTCGAAGCATCTTAGGATACTATTTACGATTCAAATATGTAGGCCAATGTATTCAAGTGATTTTTCACCTATTCGAAGCTACAAGTTCAATAATTTACGTGTATTGATAACCCTTGGCGTCAAATTAGAAAATACTTTGTCTAAAAACGGTCGTAATTCTGTCCAGCATTCAACATCCATCGACTGCATATCTTGAATAGCATGGAGCAATTTCGCGTCAATAATTGGAGTTTGAGAGCTTACTGGATGATTCATATCTATTTCAGTCAGTCCTTCCTCCGAAGTAAACTGATATTTCATATTCTGATCAATAACGTCCTGAGATAATTCTGCATTATCAACCGGAAATCCTAATATATGCAGTAAATAAACTTCAAAACGCATCAGAATTTGGCGATTAATCTGAGTATCACCCAGTTTATGCAACGTATATTTATAAGCTGAAAAAAGCTCACTTTGAGAGACATGCTGTTGGGTCAGCATCAACAGGAGTTCATTCAAATAAAGACCCATCATCAATTCAGAGGGAGGAATTTGGTGCCTTCCCCTTTCATCGGCTTCTACTAATGTCTGGACGTCGCCTTTACCAATCCATTGCAAATGCAGGTATCTAAATGGTTCGGTATTTCCTTTTACGACTTTTCCACGTTTTTTAGCCGGTCGCGCAACACAGCAAATTCGGCCAAAATCTTCAGTAAATATATCTAGTAATAAACTGGTATCACGAAATGGTCGCCTATTTAGAATATAACCAAAGGATTGATACATTATAGTTTGTTAATGATTACTAAACATTGTTAACGTTTTTTGGATATTAAAACATTTGTATTGTGACAACTTACAATTCACGATTTGAGATAATACCTAATTCATTTAAATGTCGCGGATTGTTCTGCCAGTTTTCTTCGACTTTAACCCATTGTTTGAGCATAACTTTTTTCATCAGAAATTCTTCCAGTGATCTTCTAGCTCCTTGACCAATACGCTTCAGAGTTTCGCCTTTTTTACCAATTATGATACCTTTCTGATTTTTTCTATCGGTCCAGATAACCACTTCTATTGTTACTAAGCTATCTGTTTCTTCATATCTCTCTATTTCAACAGCGGTGGTATATGGTAGTTCTTCATGCAGATTGAGCACTAGTTGTTCGCGAATTAACTCACTACAAATGAAACGTACAGATTTGTCCGTAATATAATCTTCCGGATAAATAAATTCTGATTTAGGTAATACTTTTAAAAGAGACTCAATAAGGATATCTGTGTTTATACCTTTAGCCGCAGAAACAGGAATCAACTCTGCGAAATCTCTTTTTTTAGAAACCATCTGCAAAAACTCAAAAAGCCTTTCTTTCTCTTTGATACGATCTACTTTATTAATTAATAACAAAACAGGTTTTGTAGTATGTACTAGGCGACTTATTACAAAATCATCTTCATCAGTCCATTTCAATGCTTCAACTATAAAAATGATCGCATCAACATCTTCAACAGCAGCAACCGCCTCGCTGTTCAATGTTCTATTCAATAGGTTTTTAGAATTTAAGTGAATACCTGGCGTATCTGTAAAGATAATTTGATAACCTGGGTGAGATTCATTTTCTAATTCAGTGACTATACCCCTAATATTCGTTCTCGTGGTCTGAGGCTTGTTAGCTATTGCAGAAATTTTATATCCTACTAGATGATTTAATAATGTAGATTTACCTACATTTGGTCGACCTATAATGGATACGGTCCCACACTGGGTTTGTATGCTAGGTATTACTTCACTGCTCACTTGGTTTTTTCCTTTTTCTTAGAGAAAAGCTCTCTAACGATATCATACGCGTTTTGTGCAGCTTGTTGCTCTGCTTTTCGTCTAGAACCTGAGATTCCCTTGGTTTCGATATTAAGCGTTTCTATAATGCACTCAGCCGTAAACACTTGGCGGTGATCATCACCACTTGTGTCAATTAAAGCGTAATTAGGAATTTCATATTTACGGGATTGCAAGAGTTCTTGCAGACGACTTTTAGGATCTTTCAATGAATCTTCTGAAGGAAGCTCATCAAAACGGTTGGTATATATTTTTAGCACAAAACGTTTTGCTTCTTCCATGCCTTTTTCAAGAAACACGCTGGCTATGACAGCCTCTAGAGTATCTGACAAAATAGACTTACGTCTGAACCCCCCACTTTTTAATTCCCCAGCACCCAAACGCAAAAAATCGCCCAACGATAACTCGTTAGCGATTTCAGCCAGCGTATTTTCATTCACTAAAGATGCACGAAGACGAGAAAGATAGCCTTCAGAAGCACGAGGCATGCGTTCATAGAGTTCATGTGTGACAATCACGCCTAAAACGCTATCTCCCAGGAATTCCATACGCTCGTTATGAGTATTATGAGCGCTTCTATGGGTCAACGACTGCACAAAGCAATCGGTTGCCATGTGTTTATGGCCTAATAGTTCGGTAAGTTTCGATCTCAAAAGTAAAGACACTCCATGTCTTTGAATCAGCTGTTAAGTTTAACCTAGCATGAGATTACTTACCTGTTTTATTATCAGGTTCGCCTAATACAACTGAGTGCTTGAAATCAATTAGGAAATTGAGATTATAGAACCAGTTTGTTTTTACTGGATATTCAACAGTTAATTTTTTTCTTTTATTGCCTTTTTTAAGCTTCGTAACAGTAAATGGGTTTTTAATTCTTTTAGTTTTGTCCTTGCTACCATAATAACTATCTTCAAGACTTCTAAGATTATTTAAGTTTAAGTATTTTTCAACCTTACTATATATGACTCTTTTATCGGCATTTTTAATACCTGGCTCTGAAGCTATATTTTTCATCAACCCTTTTACACTGTTAAATTCAACATAGTAAGGAGCTACTTTAACAACCGCACTAGCCAATAAAATTGCAACACCTGCTGCCATCAACCAAGATAACATTGTTGCGCCACGTTGTTTATTTTTATTAATTTTCATTTTATTATCTCATTAAAATTACAACTTTAATCAGCAATAAATATGCCACACTATTCGTTAAGCTAAGCTTAACCACTTATATAGATTTATATTTAATCGACAGAAGTCCCAATGCGTGATGCCTTAAATCCATCACCACCATCGGACCAGTCCCAATGCATCCAGACAAAGGATGCTTTACCCACTAAATTCTGTTCAGGAACAAATTTCCAGAATCTGCTGTCACTACTATTATCTCTATTATCTCCCATCATAAAGAAATGACCTTCAGGGACTTGCCACTCTCCAGCTTGAGAAAAGCCTGGGAAATTAATTAGTTTATGTTCATTATTACTGTCAGGTAAAAATTCTTTTAGCTGAGAAACTTCAATTTCTCTTCCAAGTCGATCTTTAGTTAAATAATTTTCATCATTTTCATAAATAACAGGTACATCATTGATAATTAATTTTTTATCGGCTGTCCAGCGAATCTTGTCACCGGGTAACCCTATAAGCCTTTTAATATAGTTAATTTTGGGATCAGGAGGATAACGGAAAACTACCACGTCTCCGCGCTCTGGCTTTCCAGTATTTATGATTTTATTATAGGTAATCGGAAGTCTTATTCCATAAGCATACTTCTGTACCAATATGAAATCACCTATCTCTAGCGTTGGAATCATTGAGCCTGATGGTATACGAAAAGGTTCTGCTACGAATGAACGTACGACAATCACAATTAATAATATTGGAAAAAATGACCTTGAGTAATCAAGTAATAAGGGCACCTCCCCACTTTCATCGTCTTTTTTAAGCTTAAGAAAGTAATAAAGTATCACTATCCCTGTAAATAGGGTCAGGCATACTAAAATCACTTCTAAATTAAGATGAACACCCATCAATTATCATCTCTTTTGAGTACGGCTAAAAATGCTTCTTGAGGTATCTCTACGTTACCCACCTGCTTCATTCGCTTCTTACCCGCTTTCTGTTTTTCTAATAGTTTTCTTTTACGGGATACATCACCACCATAACATTTAGCGGTTACATTCTTACGTAAAGCTTTCACATTAGAACGCGCAATAATATTACCGCCTATCGCAGCCTGAATCGCCACATCAAACATTTGACGTTGAATTACTTCACGCATTCTTTCAACCAAAACTCTACCACGAGACTGAGAAAAATCTTTGTGCACGATAATGGACAAAGCATCTACAGGCTCGCCATTAATCAAAATATCTACTTTAACCAAAGGTGCAGGTTCAAAATGGTCCAGCTCATAGTCAAAAGAAGCATAACCACGACTCACAGATTTGAGCCGATCAAAGAAATCTAAAACTACTTCACTAAGCGGCAGAAGGTAATCTAAAGTCACTTGGTTACCCAAGTACTTCATTTCTTTCTGAATACCACGCTTTTCAATACAGAGAGAAATCACATTACCCACATATTCCTGTGGAACCATGATTGTTCCACGAATAATTGGCTCACGTATTACTTCTATATAATTGACAGCAGGCAACTCAGCGGGATTATGGATATTAATTGTTTCACCTTTGGTTGTTTCTACTTCGTAGACAACCGATGGCGCTGTAGTGATCAAATCCAGATCATATTCACGTTCAAGGCGTTCTTGAACGATTTCCATATGCAGCATCCCGAGGAAACCAAGGCGAAAACCAAAACCAAGTGCCTGTGAAGTTTCTGGCTCATAGTGCAAAGATGCATCATTTAAATGCAACTTATCCAAAGCATCACGCAAATTTTCGTAATCATCCGCACTGACAGGAAACATACCAGCAAAAACACGGGGCTGAATTTCTTTGAAACCTTCCAGCGGTTTGTCTGCAGGGTTTTTAACCGTAGTAAACGTGTCACCTACTTTAGCAGCCTCTATATCCTTGATGCCTGCAATCACATAACCTACTTCACCTGCAACCAGTTCATTTTTTTCAACACGCTTTGGAGTGAATATACCTACATTATCGACTTGATACTCAAACTTGGTCGACATTGGCATTACTTTAGATTTTTTACCTATCTTGCCATCAATGACTCTCACCAATGAAACAACACCCAGATAATTATCAAACCAGGAATCAATAATTAATGCTTTAAGTGGTGCTTCCGGATCACCTTGTGGTGGTGGAATACGCTCAACCAATTGTTCTAATAGGTCTTCAATACCAATGCCTGTTTTACCACTAACATGAATAGCATCCGTGGCATCGATACCAATAATTTCTTCTATTTCCTGAGAAACACGAAATACATCGGCCGCAGGTAAATCAATTTTGTTTAGAACGGGGACCACTTCCAAATCAAGATCAATCGCGGTGTAACAATTTGCCACACTTTGCGCTTCAACACCTTGAGAAGCATCGACGACTAATAATGCACCTTCACACGCAGATAATGAGCGTGAAACTTCATAAGAGAAATCTACATGACCTGGCGTATCGATAAAATTCAAATGGTATGTTTCACCGTCTTTAGATTTAAAATCCAATGAAACACTTTGTGCTTTTATTGTAATGCCACGTTCACGTTCGATATCCATCGAATCAAGAACCTGATTATCCATTTCACGCTCAGTTAGTCCTTCACAGACTTGAATGAAGCGGTCTGAGATGGTTGATTTACCATGGTCGATATGAGCGATTATGGAAAAGTTACGAATATTCTGATTTGCTAAAGCCATTATGAATTCTTTGCTAGTGCTTGTCGTACGGCAATTTCATCAAAAAAATGATAAAAAATCACCTCATCTTGGTAGGTTACCACTGGAATATCAGCGTTGTATTGCTTGCGTGTATGCTCGTTTACTTGAGGATCGCAGTCGATATCGATTTGCTTAATTTCAAACCCTAACTCTTGTTGCAGTTGAGTTAAAGATTCGACAACAACATCACACAGGTGGCAGCCATCGCGATAATACACTATTAATTCTTTAGAGAGTATGGGCATTTTGATATGAGCTACATGCATAAAGCATGTTTTAAGGTTTAACCTAAGTTTATATTTTTATTAGTAGTTATTATTTCTTTTCCGTTTTAATCGCCAAGAACCTTGCTGATCCAGATCTTAAAACTAACAGAGCATATATTTTACCTTCTTCTATATCTTCTGTTAATTCATGAAAGTGCTCAAGATCATCGATATCTTCACCATTGAACATCAGTAAGATATCGCCACGCTCCACCCCTGCATTTCTGGCTGGATCTTTAAGCACGCGCTTAACCATTACACCATTATCAACATCCAGAGATTCTTTTGCAGTTTCATCTATATCTGCCAACTCCATCCCCATGAAATTATCTATTTTTTTAGGAGCAACCTTTTTTTCAACGGGCGCTTTAGCGACATCATCGGAAGGCAATTCAGACAACTGAAGCGTCAAAACTTCGGTTTTACCGCCTCTTCTTACAGATATTTTTACGTCTTTATTGAGTTCTGTTGACCCAACAATTACTGGCAAAGCAGATGCATTCTTTATTTTCTTGCCATTAAATTCCAATACGATATCGCCTTGTTTGAGCACACCCATTGCTGGGCCATCTTTTATCACCTCAACAATTAAAGCACCTCTTGGACTGCTTAAACCAAAGGACAAGGCTAATTCACGAGTTACTTCCTGAATATATACCCCTAACCACCCTCGAGATACTTTACCATTATCCTTTAACTGCTCTATTACTCGCTTTGCAACATCTACAGGAATGGCAAAGGACACCCCCATAAAACCACCAGTACGGCTAAATATTTGTGAGTTGATGCCTACAACCTGACCTTTTAAATTAAACAGCGGTCCGCCAGAGTTTCCTGGATTAATTGCAACATCCGTTTGAATAAATGGCACATAGTTTTCAGATGGAAGACTTCTGCCTTTGGCACTAACGATTCCAGCGGTAACACTATGATCAAAACCAAATGGAGAACCAATCGCAATTACCCATTCTCCTACTTTTAGATTTTCAGAACTACCTGTTTCAAGTACAGGCAAATTATCTGCCTCAATTTTAAGTAAAGCTACATCGCTGCGTTTATCACTGCCGACTATTTTTGCAGAAAGTTCTCTGCGATCACTGAGCTTGACAATTATCTCATCGGCTTCTGCGATAACATGATAGTTAGTAACGACATAACCATCTTTAGAGACGATGAAACCAGAGCCTAAAGAACTAGTGTCGTTATCATTAGGGAATCCACCGCCTCCATCTTTATCCAGAAAGCGCTTCATGAGTTCGTCTAGCATTTCATTTCTTTCGCCTTCACCAAAGAGATCTTGAGAAAATTTCTTACTAGCCTTCTGATTCTTTTTTGTACTTATATTTACGACTGCTGCGCTATGCTCTTCAACTAATTTAGTAAAATCAGGAAGTTCTGCAAACACAGGCTTGGTGATCATTAAAAAAATGATAGTGAATAAAGGAATTATTGTTTTTATTGATTTTATCATTTGTAAGCCTCTTTGATTTCCTTAATCACACTTGACTAAAAAATACCGCTATAAGTAGGGGGGTGTCTCTAATATCTAATATATTGTCTTTAAACTTTCTATTAATTCAATTGCACCTAAATATAAGACATATTAAGGTTATCTGATTATATATCCAAAATCATTATGAACTAGAAGGATTTATCAATATTATTTTTTTAAGTAATTTAGGCTCAAATTGGTCAGAAAGACCCTTATTAGACATGATACGTTTAGTAATAAATAAACTTAGAACAAAACCTGCAATCCCGAATAATATACTAAAGCCCTCCCCCAACAATAACTTCCCAATTATAGAAAAAACTAGAAGGCTCACTAAAGGCAGTATATAAACCAGTAAAGTCCCCAGCACCAGCTTCTCGGTTTTTAGTTCCACCATTACCCGATCTCCTTTTTCAAGACTTAAAGTATTAAGTACTTTGAGTGACCGACTTGGCGTATTTGAGAAGAAAGAAAAGCTAGAACAACCGGACTGTGAAGAACAACTTTTACAAGATGCGTTGTTGGTGCTTAGATACACATAACCATTGCCAACGTCATCTACAACTGCTTCTTCTTGTGTAAATTGCATTTGCTTATTGGTTAAGGTTTTTCTTACGTAAATTTTTCACAAGGTTTTTAAGGGTAATTTCTGGCACTTCTCCAACAGCAGTTATTCTGTGCTTGCCCTTTTGCTGAGTAACAACATTCAATGCGCCAGAATTAATCTCAACCGCATCCATTGGTGTACTCTTTATATAGGGAGTAACAAATACAGACACTGTGCTGAGGCCATCTGATAATACATAATGCTTTGTATCACCATTGTTATTATTTTTTTCTTTTAAGTGAGGAGCCTGTTTTAATTCATACCCCAAAGGGATTGTTTCTATCACCCAGCCATCTTCAAGAGAAGTATGGCTAACCTGTCTCAATACCTGTTTGGAAATAACATTAGGATTGTTTTTTGCAACAGTCGTTTGAATAGGATCTACGGTAGTGACTGATTGATCGAGTATTGCTGTAGTCGTACCCGCACCAGAATTCAGGGGCTGTAAAGCACAATCGCCCGCAGCACATATCGAATTATTAGATGATGAAACGTTTTCTGGCACCCTGATTTCTATAGTCGTAAACATAAACTGCTCAACAGGCTTATGTGATTTACCCACTAACATATAATCAAGCAACATACCCGACACTGTATCAATACAGTATTTTTGTAAATAGCGTTGTCGATCTTTGGGTCTCGCAGTAATGATTCTACAGGGAATGTTAGCTACGCGATTTTCTCTTCCCATATCAAAGGAATAGACCTTTTCCATTTCAGGGCGAATTTTTGGAATTGATGATAATGAAAAACCCTTCAACTCTCTTGAAACTTCACTACCTGCTTCGTTTAATCTTACAACGCGCTCCCCTTCGACTCCATTAACCACAGAGTGATCAATATGAAGCGTAGAAAGAGAATTCCCTTGAAGATAAGCTAAGGTGCCCTTGTAGTTTAATTCATGAAGCGCCTGATTCATTCTATTCAACAAATCAACAGCAGCTTTATCGGCAAATGCCGAAACCGGTAAAAGCATAGGAATTAGCATTAAGTAGGCAAAAGGCTTCATGGCTGTATTTTTTTTATCTTTTATACTATTTTTTAAATAACGTTTTATCATTATTGATTATCTGTGTATGCAATGACTCTAACTGAAGGAACGAATGCTGCGGTAGTGGCATATTGCATGTGAGAATCTACATAACGTTTCAATAAAGAACGAGTTTGTGTATCCGCTTGTGCATATTCTTGTGTGGCAGCCATTGAATCATTGCCACCTGAGGAATTGCTCGCTACCGAATCGTTAGATGCCAAAGTAGCAGCTGATACTGGTATCGCAGAAGCCATCTCACTTTCACTAAGCTGAGCTTTTTGCGCAACCATCGTTTGGCTATTTAAACTATTGGCAGCGATCGTAGACTGGTCTAACAATCCTGATTGTTGAAAATTCTGAAAACCCAACACAGCGACGGCTGCAACTGATGCCGCTAACGCAAAACCACCGACAGGCTTTAACCATGATTGAGAAGGAGCTGATTGACTGTTTACTGCTTGATTGATTTGAACATCGTTATACTGCTCTTCTTCCTCAATTTGGGCATGAATACCGGCGAGGAAGTTTGAATCTAAATTCAACACGGGTTTATCCATATCACTAGATCGCATGGTTTCACCGATCAAAGCATAAGTGGATAATTTATCGCGCAACGAATCGTTTGATTTTAATTCATCTAGAACACGTTTTTGTTCAAATGAGCCAGCCTCATCATCAAGCAAAGCAGATAGATGTTCGGGCATTGAAGTTGGGTTATTGCTATTTTCCATTTGTCACTTCCATAATATTCATGTTCATAGACAAGACTTTAATCACTTAGTTCGCAGTCATTATAAAATATTACGACTTAAACTCTGCTGAATTACAAGTAAGGTTAAATTACTAAAGACAGACGTATTAAAAACTTCCTATTAATGGTTCTAATTCACTTTCTATAGATTCACGTGCTCTAAATATTCGTGATCGCACCGTACCTATGGGGCAATCCATGGCATCAGATATTTCCTCATAGCTCAAACCTTCAAGTTCTCTTAACGTTATAGCTATGCGTAAATCATCGGGTAGCGCTTCAATTGCCTTATTTAAGGTATTCTTAATTTCATCAGTCATCATTTGATTTTCAGGTGTACTGATATCTCTTAGTTTTCCACCGCCATCGTACTGTTCTGCTTCTTGCGCATCTATATCATCGTCTGGCATACGACGGCTTTTAGATACTAAGTGGTTTTTAGCGGTATTGATGGCGATCCTGTAAAGCCAGGTATAAAAAGCACTATCTCCTCGAAAGTTCTTTAAACCTTTATAAGCTTTAATGAAGGATTCCTGGGAAACATCCATAGCGATATGGGGGTCGTGCACATATCGCGTGACAAGATTAATAACTTTCTGCTGGTATTTTAATACCAAAACATCGAAAGCCGACTTATCCCCTGACTGTACCCTTCTCACCAATTCTAAATCTGTTTGATTCGCGCCCATCAGGGCTCTCTCCTATAAGGCGCTGCTGATAAGATAAGTGGAATCACTCGGTCTATTTTTTGCAAAAATGCCTTCACTTCTAAGTTATTAATTGAGCGTATGATAATCTAATACGTTCACATAAGGAATATCTCAATCAATCTATCACTTTAGTAAAGCAGATTAACCAGAAGGCATTCATTTTTATAAATAGTTGTTTTTGAATGACTGTTTGAGTACTACAATGAAATTATTAATTACTAATTATCCGAAATTTAGAGTTTATCTATGTACGATGTTTTAATAATAGGCAGCGGAGCTTCTGGCTTAACACTGGCCTTGAGCCTTCCAGAATCAATGAATGTAGCTGTATTGAGTAAAGAAATACTTACCGAAGGCAGTACCATGTATGCGCAAGGGGGAATCTCAGCAGTTCTGGATGAGAATGATTCATTCGATTCGCATATCGCCGATACTCTGGATTCTGGAGCAGGACTTTGCATTGAATCCGTGGTTCGCCATGTGGTTGAACAAGGGCCTGAATCAATTGAATGGTTAATAAAGGCAGGTGTTCCATTCACTCGCGAAGAAAATAAAGTGAATGGCGTAGATACCCTGCATTTAACACGCGAAGGCGGTCATTCGAATCGACGTGTTGCTCACGCAGCTGACGCCAGTGGACGGGCAATCGAAACCACACTCGTTTCTATGGTCCGCGCAAGAAAAAATATAAAAGTTTTTGAGCATCACATCGCCATTGATTTAATCACCTCAAGAAAATTACATCTTAAAAGCAGGTTGAATCAATCGATAGGCGCTTATGTTTTAGATATTAAAAATGAAGAAGTCATCACATTTAAATCCCAATACACCGTACTCGCAACAGGTGGTGCAAGTAAAGTATATCTATACACCAGCAATCCAGATGGTGCGAGTGGCGATGGTATCGCAATGGGATGGCGCGCCGGCTGCCGTGTAGCAAATATGGAATTCATGCAATTTCACCCGACCTGTTTATACCATCCACATGCTAAATCCAATCTCATTACCGAAGCCGTTCGTGGCGAAGGCGGACGATTACTGTTGCCGAATGGCTCCCGTTTCATGGACAAATTTGACCCCAGAGCAGAGCTTGCACCCAGAGATATTGTCGCCAGAACAATTGACCATGAAATGAAACGACTGGGAATTGACTCCGTATTTCTTGATATCAGCCATAAATCCCAAGATTTCATTATGGATCACTTTCCCAATGTTTACGCCATGTGCCAAAAATTTGGATATGACATGAGTAAAGAACCAGTACCAGTGGTACCCGCTGCACATTATACCTGCGGTGGCTTGATGGTCGATAAATTCGGTCATACCGATGTTGAAGGTTTATATGCCATTGGTGAAACAACATTTACCGGTTTGCACGGTGCAAACCGTATGGCAAGCAACTCATTATTAGAATGTATTGTTTACGGACAATCTTCAGCAGAAGATATCTCAAAACGGTTTGCTTCAAATAAAAACGAGTTTGAAAATATAACCATACCTGAATGGGATGAAAGTCGAGTTACAGACTCAGATGAGCGTGTTGTCATCAATCATAACTGGGATGAAATTAGACGGTTTATGTGGGATTACGTAGGTATCGTGAGAACCAATAAGCGTTTAAAACGAGCAAGAAACCGTATTGAGATGCTACTGAGAGAAATCGATGAATATTACTCAAACTTCCGTGTCACTAGCGACTTGGTAGAATTAAGAAATCTAGCTGAAGTTTCCAGACTTATTATTAGATCTGCACAACAAAGAAGTGAGAGCAGAGGGCTGCATTATAATTTAGATTATCCAGATTTAGATCCTAAACTAAATCAAGTCAACAGTATCCTCGACCCAATGAAAACGAGCCGATGAAAATCGGCTTGTTTATACTATTTTTTAAAAAATAGTCACCCCCCTACTTTAAGGGGGTTTTTATATAATTTGATTTAAATATGTATTAAACGCTTCCAAGTAGCACATCACCAGAATATCCCTGATTCTCAAGAATACGACGTAAACGTCTAAGCGCTTCCATTTGGATCTGGCGAACGCGTTCTCTGGTTAACCCAAGTTCTTCACCGACTTGCGCCAACGTTGAATTATCATGACCGTGCAATCCAAAACGTCTAACAATCACTTCCTGCTGCTTAGGCTCAAGTTGTGTTAACCAGCTTTCAACCGAGTTACATACAGCTTCATCATTGATAGATTCAGAAGGTTCCTGTTGCGATTCTTCAGAAACAAAATCTACTAATGGATTATTGCCTTCTTTACCGATATTGATATCCAGTGAACTGACTCGCTCACCGTAATGTAAAAGCTTTTGAAGTTTTTCGACAGGTTTACCCAACGCTTCTGCGACTTCAGCAATAGTAGGCTCTTCACCACTCTTTTGCGTCAACTGTTGGAACTTACGATAATATTGATTGATTTCTTTATTGATATGAATAGGAAGTCGAATAGTGCGAGATTGATTCATCAGTGCACGTTCTATGTTCTGTCGTATCCACCAGGTTGCATAAGTAGAAAAACGGAAACCACGTTCAGGATCAAATTTTTCAACCGCGTGAATTAAACCAAGGTTACCTTCTTCTATTAGATCAGGTAGTGGTAAACCACGGTTCATATAACGCCGAGATATTTTAACCACCAATCGTAAATTGCATACGATCATTTTTTTACGACCAAGGGCATCACCCTCTCTCGCTAAACGCCCATACTTTATTTCTTCATCTGGAGTTAATAAGGGAGAGAACTCAATTTCTTTTAGATAAAGCTGAATCGCATCAAGCTCCTTACGCGGAATTTTAACAGCAGCCTTTGGTTTTTCCGCAGTCAGATTATCCGATAACTTATCAAGATCTGCTTGTTTGGATATTTTTTGTTTCTTCGCTTCAATAAGACTAGTTATATCATCACTTTTCTTGGGTGACTTAGTATTAATTGTTTTAGTTTTTTTTGTAGAAACACTCTCGAAAAGAACATCAGGGGCCGAATGTCCAGTTTGCATAGATCACACTCCAATCCTTTGGTGAAAATAATAATGAGTACAAAATTATGAGTACAAATAGTAGGGAACATTATTTATTTTCTTGGGGTAATAGTATTGCTACCATAAAATCCAAATTATCAAAAAAGACAATAGTCTTTTACAGGGGCTGATAATTTAGCTCTATTTTTTTATCGCTATTTTCATCAACTTAAGTTTCTAAGCTGCTGTAGCATTCACACGAAGATAACATAATAATTAACATTGATTCTACCCCTTTAGGTATATTAGTACACACTATTAAAAACCCAATGGGATATTTTTACTAATTATTGAGTGAATCAACACTGCTATTAATTGAGCTTATTTTTCTGTTCTATTTATACGATAAGTTTTTCCAAGTTACACAATATGTTTCACCAGAAATTGCTATCTGGATTATAATGCCCTCAACAAAAATCATATCAATAGCAGACTAAACCATGACAAAAACACTCTCCTTGTTAAATCAAAGCATTGTCGCTTTCTTACTGACAATTATAGGATTCACAATTACAGCTTCTACTGCTTATGCCTTTCCCAGCAATAGTTTACGACCGGGTGGCGTTGCAGTTTTGAGTATCACCCCTTCGCAAAATGCCAAACCATTTGTCAGCTATAACTCTAAACCTGTTGCATTGGTTAAAGGACAACAAAACTGGCTTGCCGTTATCGGTATATCGTTAGATGCAAAAACGGGACAACATGAAATTAATATAACGGAATCATCGGGTAAAAAGAGCGTACAGAAATTTACGGTTAAACCACATAAATATAAAACCCAGTACCTAACTATAAAGAATAAAAACAAAGTTAATCCAAATAATAAATCCATGAAAAGGATTGAAAGTGAATTTGTGATGAAGAAAAAGCTGAAAGCAACTTTCTCAAATTCATCACCAAAACTCAATTTTATTCGTCCGGTAGCAGGACGAGATAGTGGAAGATATGGTTTACGTCGTATTTTAAATAAACAAAAAAGAAACCCACATAGCGGAATGGATATCGCTGCCCCAGAAGGTAGATCGGTTAAAGCTGCAGAATCCGGCACAGTGCTTTGGGTAGGCAACCTATTCTTCTCTGGAAACGTGATCTATGTAGACCATGGCAATGGACTTTTAAGCCTTTATGCACACCTGAGTAAAATGAATGTAAAAAAGGGGCAGCAAGTAAAACGCGGTGAGATAATTGGCAAAGTGGGCAAAACGGGCCGTGTTACCGGAGCACATTTACACTGGACTGTTTACCTGAACGGAAATGCTGTAGACCCTGCTCTATTCGTTGCTAAATAATAAAAAACCTCATTATTTGTCAATTTTTACTACATGTAAACTATTGATATATATTGCTTTTTACAATTTATCTGCTTTTAATTGACAGTTTTTAATCTCATTCAGCTTCGATTCAGCCTTATAAAGGTATTCTATATACAACTTCAGCAAGAAGTCACTTTTCAAAGGGGTTTGTGGTGTGACTTTTGTTGACGGGGGAAACCTAGACTCCTAAAAATAATAAAAAAGGCTTGTATTCAAATACAACCGAATTAAGGAATCTCCCAACGACAGCTGAACAAAGTCACCGTTCCGAAAATCGGCCAAATATTGGGGAGCTGGTTTGCTGGGCTAACACGATGACGGTTATTGGTCTTACGGGGGTATAACTAATAACCCAAAAAAAGCGAGCTTCGGCTCGCTTTTTTTGTTTGTAATTAAGGTAAATCGCTATAGTTTTATAAAACCCTCTTAGGAGGCATTGTTATAGGTGACTTCTTCACGCCATGCTCTACTGCCATGACTGCCGCAGTAATTCTCGAACTTATATTTAATTTTCTTAAAATCGCTTTCACATGTAACTTAACTGTTCCATCAGAAATACCAAGATTCCTTGCGATAACTTTATTACTTTGGCCTTCTGCGAGTAAGGTTAAAATTTCAAATTCACGTGGCGTCAAAACGGCAAATGGATCTTCTTTCTCAGCTTTTTCCTGATTATCACCCTGCACTGCGCTTGCTAATACCGGAGCCAAATCTGGTGCAACCACTGTTTTACCCGAAATGATATCTCGAAGAGCTACCACTAAATCATCAGGCTCCATGTCTTTTAGCAAATAACCTTGAGCACCATTTCTTAACGCACCAACCAGATCGCTTTCGTCACTACTGGTGGTGAGCATTGCCACAGGCAAATCAGGATGCGCAGCTTTGATGACTTTGAGCACACTAATGCCATCCATCTCTGGCATACGCATGTCTAGCAATACGATATCCAATTGCTCATCATCAATTATTTTCACGCCTTCAGAACCGTTACCAACATCCGCAACGACTTCGATTTTTCTTCGTGTTAACAAATCACGCAATCCTGCACGAAATAAAGTGTGGTCATCTATTAAAAGTATTCTTTCGTTCATATCTATTTGTACTCAAGTTGTACTTGTTTATGCACTAATTCTGCATTCAAATTTATGCTCAGAATTTATACGTTAAAATCTCAAAAATAAAATTACTTCTTAAATGTATTTAATGTCACTGGATTGCCACCTACAGCTACGTCAAAGTTCAGTTGCAACAAAGTACCTTCACCTTCATCACTTTCGAATTGAATTTCACCATTAATTCTTTCTGCTCTTTCATTCATAATGGAAAGGCCTATGTGATCTCCTGTTTCATTATTCTGTTCAGAACGGTCTTTATTTAAACCAACACCATCATCTTCTACCAGAACACTACAGTGACCTTCTTCGGTACTTGTCATTAAAATACGCACATTTTTCGCATTGGCATGCTTTTTAATATTTGCCAATGCTTCCTGCACTATTCTAATCACTTCAACTTCAGTATCTCGAGTAAGACATTTCAGATTCCAATTGTGATAGAAAAATACATCCGCTCCTGTTTCTAACTTAAAGCGATTAACCACTCTTTCTACTGCTCGTACAACGCCTTTACCATCAATAGGTGCTCTGAAGTGAGTAATTAAACTTCTAAGCTCCGAATAGGCTTCATCGATAGTATTTTCTAACCCTTCTAATTCATGCCAGATAACTTCTTCATCACCTTGGTTTAAAGAATCATCCAGCAAACGAACTTTAAATCTTAAGGAAGCCAGGGTTTGCGCTAGCGAATCATGCAACTCATGCGCCATGCGCGTTCTTTCCTCGATAATAGACAGCATTCTCGCATCTTCTTCGACACCTGCCTGCTCTATTGCCATACCAAGATGCTGACCAATACTCACTAATAGCTCGTGCTCACCTTCCAGGAAATCGTGCTCTTTACGGGGAACAAATAAATTATATACGCCTAGTGTTTTACCGCGATATTGCAACGGTATTGCCAGCATTTCTATGTCTTCATCACTTTCAAAAAAGTTTTTACCAACCGTAATGCCACACTGCCTGGCGTCTGTTACCATCACGCTTGCTTCGCTCAAAGCTTTACCACATAAGCAATTAGGTGCAGGTAATGTATCTTCCAAAGCTATAATTTCATCACTTAAACCAATGCTTGCCACCAACCGCATTTGATTATCCTTATCGAGCAATCTCACAGTTGCAGCCTCAGCTTTAACAACATGGGTTAATGTATGTAAAAAACGCTGTAACAGATCTTCTAAATTATTCGACTTATTGATGGTTGATGAAACATCGTATAAAACACCAAGATAATATTTTTTTTGTTCAATACGTTCTGCTTGTCGCTCGAAACGTTGTTGCTCAAACTTGGCGAGTGCCTCGTAATCTTCAGAAATTTTGTTCACATGCATTCTGATGCCTTCAGAGGGGCACGTTGAAGATCGAATTAACATTCGGGAAGACAAATCACCCTGTAATAATTTATCGGCCCAATCCGTTAGATCTGTACAAAACAAACTGAACTGTCGCCACATTAATAGCAATAGTCCAAGCACACCGACACCTGAAGCCACCCATAAAAAAGTCATTAATGGCGCGATCCATGTCGGAACATTATCATTGCCAACGGCCCAAAAATAAGTTGCGCCTATAATGACGAAAAATATAAATAACACAGTAAAAGCAGTGCGTGCCAACAAGGGTAATTTAATTAGATCTTTCGATACCTTGTAATCATCTTCTCTGGTTTGAGATACAGAATCTTCTTCTGTAAAGGTCTCGTTTTGGCTTTCACTCTCAACACTTGTCTTTTCAACAACTTTAACTGGAATTTGAATGGTATTTGGTTGAGGCATTTAAATCATTTTACTCGGTAGGAGGCTTGAAATGAGGATCATTTGGATTAAGAAAAACAATCTCATGCTTTCCATCTATTTCAACATAATCCATCGTCATACCACCTATAAGTGGCATGGTGGCAGCATCAACAACAAACCCGATATCTTTCTCGACAAAACTCTTATCACCCTCGTGCTTATTGTCGTCAAATCCCATATTGTAATGAAAAGAACCGTCTTCCTGTACTTTAATGGCGATTCTGAGTGGCAAAACATCCGCACCCATTTGCTCCAATGAAATCATCACTTGCTTTGCTGCATTATCTGAAACTTTGATCATTTTATCTCCCTACTTTATCTTTACTTTTTAATACGATCTTCTTAACTTTTTTAAATTTCTTATAAACTTCTATTTACGTTATCTTTCAAACTATGTTCTTTGAATCTAGCTTTCTCCCGCACAAAACCAACAAATTGTTTTGCCCATTCGAATTTCTCTGTATTTCTTAAATGAGAATAGTTAGCGAGTAAATTCTTGTATATCCAGCCATCTTTGTCACCGGTTATACCCACCCCTCTATGTACATTATAGGCAAATTTTCCTTCACCAGAGATATTTACCAACCGCGAATAGTGAAATTCATGCGCATTGATTATGGGCGTATATTTACTATCATTTATTTTAGCTGCACTAACTTCACTAGATTCATTACTAGACTTACCCCACGGCATTTCTGACGTTGCTTCTAATTCCACATACCCTCTTCCCTGAGGTTTTTTATGCATTAGGGTATCAGCTGGAATTACCCCGACCATGTCTGCTTTTTGATCATTCCACTCCAAACTGCGAGTCAGATACATCAAGCCGCCGCATTCCGCGTAGGTCGGCAGATCCGCTTCAATGGCATCACGAATACTGATTCGCATGGATTCATTATCTGATAGCTGCTGCATATGTGTTTCAGGAAAACCACCACCAATAAATAAACCATCAAGATCATCAGGCAAACCATGATCATGTAGCGTATCAATACTGACCAATTCCGCACCCGCATCAATTAACGCTTGTTTGTCATCAGTATAATAAAAGCCAAACGCGGCATCTTCGCAAATACCTATTCGCACTCTTGTTTTACTTTGAGACACGTTAGCGATACTAGAAGCTTCTTTTTTGTTAATAGATAAGACCGGTGTTAGCTCAGGAGCAGAATTTGCAATTTCGATCAATTTATCAAGATCAACCGAATCACCCACCATTTGTGCAATATCAGCAATTTTCTGACTAGCATGTTGATCTTCATTGCTAGGCATTAATCCTAAATGCCTTTCATCAAGCTCCATTCCACTATTCTTTCGAACCATGCCTAAAACAGGAATATCAGTATATTCTTCAGTTATGGCTCTCAATTTTTGTTCGTGACGAGGACCGCCCGTGAGATTGAATATGACGCCTGCAATATTTACATCAGGATCAAAGTGTCTATAACCAGATAAAAGTGGTGCAACACCACGGGTAATTCCACGGCTATCTATAACTAAAATTACAGGACTTTGCGTAAGTTTTGCTACCGCTGCATTGCTGTCACTGCCATCTAAAGCAACACCATCGTATAAACCTTTATTGCCTTCGATAAGGCTAATATCAGCGTTATGGCTATGCTTAAAGAGCGTTTGTAATATCTCTTGTTTAGACTGAGTATTGAAATCTAAATTATAACAACCCTCTATATCACCTTGAGCATCTAAATTTTCAGCAATACTTCCAGATAGGCCACTCGCACGCGCCAACCAAAGCGGATCAATATAGTCTGGGCCTTTCTTAAACGGTTGAATTTTTAACCCTTTTTTTGAAAGTGCAGCGCACAAACCAATCGATATCGTGGTTTTACCCGATGACTTATGAGCTGCTGAAATATAGATTCTGGACATATCCCTCTATAGTACATTAGTATTCGCTAATATAGAAGTAAATACTTCATTTACTAGGGTTATTGAAGACACTGCATATACTATTAAGAATAAAGACACCCCTGTACAACCCACTAGTGTCCCGTTAACTTTCATATCAGCCCCAATTGATGAATATTCGTGTTTTTTATTATTGGCGGATCACCCCTCAATAAAGCCATGAGATCTCTTTTCTCGAATAGATTAAGCTGCAATAAACGTAACATTTGTTGCATGCTTTTTCTTAACTTCGATTGAAATTTAAGATAGGCAAGTAACAAATACATGCACAGTGCGACCCAAATTTGAGTCATCACTGCATTTTTACTTGTACCTATAAATGATTTGATTTTAAGATTTTGTTTAACCCACTTAAAGAATAATTCAACCTGCCAACGTGACTTGTAAATATCGGCAACGGTCTTTGCTGATAACTCAAAGTTATTCGTTAAGAACGAATAGTGTTTCCCGGTTTTAGGGTCGCGATAGCCAACACGACGTAAAGGAATTGGACATTTGTAGGGCTTATCTTTACTGACAAATTGAATCGTTTGATCTGAGGTCACACCCTTTGTTTTATCGATGATATGTCGTTCAATGACTTTATACTTTGCACTGACTTTAAGCCGTGTCACAAAGAATATTTCTTTTTGAGTCAGTCGCTTATACCAAAGATGATCGACATAACCACGATCAATAACAATAATACTGTGTTTGGGAAAAGTAAATTTTCTACCTTCGGTTATATCCGCTACGTTACCCTCAGTAATCGTGACAAACTCAGGAAGATATCCTTCGTGGTTTAACCCTACGTGTAACTTGATAGCACTCTTGGTTAATTTAAATTTTGCCCATGGAAATATGTTTAAGCATAGATCAATGGTTGAGGCATCCATTGAATATAAGGTATTTTTAAAGGTAAATTGATGTCCTGGTACATGCCCTTGACATCGTTTTAAGAGTTTGGCGCTACCTAAGTGATACAAACGATGCGTTTGAGCAGAAATATTTTCAACCATGTCTCTTAAGCTGTTGCGTCCTGTCAGTTGTGCCATTGAGAGACAAACAAACTGTGACCATCTAGAAGCGGTTCTAAAAGCACGTCCATGGTGATGGGCTTTTGCTAGGGTTTCAAATTCATGTCTCGGAACGAGTTTTAGAATTTGTGAGAAGACTGTATTATGATGTGCCATGCCTGGTTCCTCTTTTTGATTCAATCACTTGTGGTAAAGCAATTTTATCAAAAATTGGAATCAGGCTCTTGTTATTTATAGTTAACGGGACACTAGTGTGTACCCCCCCCCAGGGCAAACGCATTATAATCATAAGTTAAACAGCGTTTTGAACCGAAAGTTATCATTCCAAGCGGCTTTAA